>JBBRMX010000260.1:0-4965 GCA_038230615.1 Thermomicrobiales bacterium
ACCGTTGCCGAGATGCACTATTGTGACAGTATGCGTCACTGGCGAACGATCCGACACACGACCGGTACCGGGGACTGCTTCGACCGCCTCGCGCAGATCGCCGCGATGCAAGGAGAATGGCACCGCGCTGCTCGCCTCTTTGGTGCAACTGCCACGTACCGCGCCGCAACTGCGGCGTCGCGTACACCGATTCACAACGCCACCTACAAGCGCGATCTCACCGCAACCCGCGCATCGCTCGGCGTAGAGGAATTCACCGCGCTATTCGATGCCGGGGCAGCCTTGGAGCGCGACGACGCGCTTAGAGAAGCACTCGCCGCTTCCCCGCCCGCGCTTACGCCGTCGTAAATGGTGCACCGTTGGCGATGGGCGGATAGATGCCGAGATGCTCTCGCTCCGCTTCTTCCGGCACCACGCGCTTTAGGAAAATACCGCCGCGATGCCCGCCTGCCGCGAGTACGTCTATTCGCGCACCAATAGTCGCCATCGTGTCGTCGCTGTCCACGACCGCGCCGCCCGATAGCGCAATAATCTTCCCTGCATAGTAGTCGAGCCACCGCGAACGGGTTTCCGCGAATAGCGTTGCCTGTTGTGCCACCTCGCGCCGTACGCGATCCCACTCCACCGAATACGGGCGATCCATTGTGTATTGCTGGTGGACTGCCGCGATACCGTCACCAACGACCGCAATTTCTGCCGGATCGTTCGTGCCAAGCCCCGCCCGATGTGCAATATTGAGAAGGTTGCTATCCCAGTGGAAAGGCCACGTGCCGTAGTCGGCGGTCGGGTCCATCCCCTGCACACGCATCGCGGTCGCGTCGGTCGCAACGGTGTCGGTGCCGAGGATGAGCGTATCCATCTGGATCGGCGTTCCGTGCCACTCCCTGCCCAATTGCCCAACTAGCCCATCAATGACACACAATACTGGCGGTTTGAGCAACCCGCAGTCCACGACGGCACGCGGCAACCGCACGGGCGCGTGCAGATAGCGGCGCGGCGAACCATAGTGCAATGTCGGTAGCGTGCCGAACAGATTCTTCAGCGTCCCGGTGCTGCCCGCCGACACATGTGCCTTGAGTTTGGCGCACGATACAACCGCGTCGCTCTCGGCGTACTCCCGTGCCAGCCAGTAGTGCGTGTGCAACACCCCACCACCCGGCACCGCAACATCCATGAACGGCCCGTCTTTGAGATCAACCGGGCGCACATCGTAGGGGGCGAGCGCATCGGCATACCCCAATTCGTTCCAGAGATCGTACGCGCTGTAGCCGGTCGTTGCATCACCGATCAGTAGTTCGCCATGGTGGAACTCGCGGATGAGTGCAACCGTTGCCCGCACCACGCTCACATCAGAAAGCGCGATTTGCCGCCCCATATGGAGACGCATATCGTTTGTGCCCATATTTGCCTTGATGAAAATGTGTGTTTTGCCCGACAACCCGCGCCGCACTGATTCCCCGACCAGTTCTGCTGCACGAAAGACTGCAGCCTGTATCGCGGCATCGGGCGCGGTTGCAGGGCATCGCAGAACTGCCACTCGTTCCGTCGTCATCGGTACCTCCTCCGGTGTTTCGTGGTTTGGGTATCTTCGATGTATGATGTGACATCCGTCACGTTGCAGCGTAGTATACCGTTTACACTCGTACGATGAAGGTACACAATGCGGCACAGGTGGCGAACAGATCGCCGTCCTGCGGTCAGTGGGATTCCAGCAGAAGGAGCAAGGGAATGTCCGCAAGCACACCGAATGCGACACGCGCAAACCATGTCGAGGGGCTGGAAGGAATCGTCGCGTGCGACTCCGCGATTTCGACGGTTGACGGGATTGCAGGCATTCTCACTTATCGGGGATATGATATCCACGATCTTGCAGACCATGCATCGTTTGAAGAAGTTGTCTACCTCCTTTGGCACGATGCCCTCCCGACCCGCACGCAACTCGATGCACTCACTGCGGAGATCGTTACCCACCGCGCCCTGCCCGCCGCGATGCTCGATCTGCTCCGTGCCTTCCCGCACGATGCAGTGCCGATGGCGGTGCTTCGTAGTGCCGTCTCCGCGTTGGCGATGTTCGACGAGGACGCCGCCGATCAATCTCCCGATGCGAACGCTCGCAAAGCCCTGCGCCTCCTTGCCCGCGTTCCGACGATCATCACGAGTTTTGTGCGTCTTCGTCAGGGAAAAGACCCGGTTTCACCGACAGATAATCCTTCTATCGCCTACGATTTCCTTACCACGCTGCACGGCGAACCACCGTCCGAAACCGAGCGGAAAGCCCTCGACATTGCCTTCATTCTGCAAGCCGACCACGAACTTAACGCTTCTACGTTCGCGGGGCGTGTCACTGCCTCCACACTGGCGGACTTCTACGGCGCGACCACCGCCGCAGTGGCGACGCTCGCCGGTCCTCTTCACGGCGGTGCAAACGAAGATTCTATCAAACTCCTGAATGCCGTTCAAAACCCGGAGCAAGCGCGGGAATATGTGCAGAACGCCCTCGATCACAAGCAGAAAATCCCCGGCTTCGGGCATCGCGTGTACAAGGCGGAAGACCCTCGCGCCACACATCTACGCGAAATGGCGCGGCAAGTGTGCGAACACAACGGGATGGACGCACAATTCACCGCTTTCCGTGCGATGGAAGAGAAGATGCTGGAAGCAAAGAATATTCATGCCAACGTGGATTTGTACTCCGGCACGGTCTATCGTGCCCTTGATATTGCCGATGATCTCTTCACTCCCGTTTTCGCGGTCGCACGGATGTCTGGGTGGGCAGCGCATATTCTTGAGCAATACGCGCACAACCGTATCTTCCGCCCCGTCGCGCAGTACATCGGCAAGCACGGCTTACATTATGTCCCGATGAACGAGCGCGGATAACACGTGCCGGATGCCCCTTGCCTTGAGGCAGGGGGCTATTTCGCGTAGGGAGCGTCGGCACTGCATTATATCGAAGTTCAATCCACGCACACGAATAGTGCAAAGCGTCATACATAGAGGATAACCGACCGGGGAACATCTATACCCATCATCACATGTGGTACACGAGCATTATCCCCGAACATCTCCACGGGCATACCCGGTACACCCCTAACCCACCGGAGTTTCGGCGGCGGCGAGATCGGTGCCGAGGTGCGAAGTGTCGTTACAGAGGCGCAAACTCGACCCCCACGGTTCTTCCAAGATCACGGAAATACTCGTATTGTCGAAGTGGAAACGGAGACGATCCTCCAGAGCAAAGCCGAGCGCGTGCGCCACCATCGAACGCATTAGCCCACCGTGCGACACAACGAGTACCGAGCCGCTGTGCCCGCGTTCACGTAGCCATGCGAATGCCTGCACCGCTCGTGTGTGGAGATCGCGCACGCTCTCTGCGCCGGGCGGTGTATACTCGCGGCGGTCTTGGTTCCACTCTGCATATTCGTCGGGGTACATGTTTTCGATCTCGCCGACCATGAGTCCCTCGAAGACACCAAACCCAATTTCACGCAGCAACGGTGTTGTTTCGTACGGTATTGCGGGGTGAAACTGCATAATCACACGGGCAGTATCGGCGGCACGCGACAGATCAGACGCATAACAGGCATCGAAGACCGCGCCGCGCAACCGCTCCGCAACTCGTGTCGCTTGTGCCCGCCCACGTTCCGAAAGCGGCGCATCCTGTTGTCCCTGAATGCGCCCCTCCGCGTTGTATGTGCTCTCCCCGTGCCGCACGAATACGAAGCGCATGAAGCCCCCTTCGGGGAGTACCGAGTACCAAGGTGAAAATAGTCACTTTTCCCTTGTCACTCGGTACTCGTACCTCGTTACTCTGCTGCTTCCGTTTCGACTGTGACGGAGTTCATGGTGATGTCGGTCGCGGGGCGATCACCGGGGCGGAACGGACCGGCGGTCATACTGTCTACCACATCCATACCGCTCGTAACCTTGCCGAAGATCGTATAGTTCTTCGGCAGTTTGCCACGAAGATCGGCGACACAGATAAAAAACTGGCTCCCATTCGTGTTTTTGCCCGCGTTCGCCATCGCCAACATGCCTTTTTCGTAATCGAGATTGCGCGGAATATCTTCGTCGGCGAATTTGTAGCCGGGGCCGCCGGTGCCAGTGCCAGTCGGATCACCGCCCTGCGCGACAAAACCGGGGATGACGCGGTGAAAAATCGCGCCATCGTAGAATGTCTCGTTGGCAAGGAAGACAAAGTTATTCACGGTCATCGGTGCGCTATCGGCATAGAGTTCCGCCTCGAAATCGCCTGCCGAAGTCTGAAACTTCGCCGTGTACTTCTTGCCGCGCTCCAGCGCAAACTTCGGTGCCGCACTGTACTGGTTGTTACGTCCTGCCATGATCTGCTCGTTCCTTTCGCTCTTCGCTCAACATTATGCAGTCTGAATCGTCACAGACTCCATGAATACTTTTTCGGTCGGTTTGGACATCTCTCCGCCGCCACCCTGCGTTCGCGGCACGGCAAGGATTTTGTCCAGCACATCGAGCCCGTCGGTCACTTTGCCGAACAGATTGTACATCTTGGGCAGTTTGTTCTTCGCGGTCAGGGCATCGAGGCATATGAAGAACTGGCTCCCGTTTGTGTTGGCCCCGCTGTTCGCCATCGCGAGTGTGCCACGCTCGTAGCCACGATTCGCAGGGATCGGCTCATCGGCAAACTTGTAACCGGGGCCGCCGGTGCCGGTGCCGGTCGGGTCGCCGCCTTGAATGACGAATCCTTCGACGATTCGGTGAAACGACACGCCGTTGTAGAATCCCTCACCCGCAAGGAAGACGAAATTATTGACCGTAATCGGGGCAGTATCCGCGTACAGTTCCGCTTTCATTGTTCCCTTGTTGGTCGCAATCGTCGCGGTGAACTTCTTCGCCTTGTCAATTTTCATAGCAGGCGCGGCGGGGTATTTGTTATTGCGGGCGACGACATCCGCAGCAGTCGTTGGTGCGCCCGCCGACGTGCTGCCG
>JBBRMX010000261.1:0-4951 GCA_038230615.1 Thermomicrobiales bacterium
GCCCCCACCGTTCAAAGCGGCGGATGCGGACGGGCGCGTTGTCTATGTGTGGAGCGCAGCGAAGACGGTTGCGCCCGATTTGCGCGTCGGTGCAGTGATTGCAAGCCCGCCGCTGATGGCGCGACTTGCCGCGATGAAGATGGTGACGGACCGCTTCACGGCGCGATTGCCGCAACGGGTCCTGCTGCACTACTGGCAGCAGGGCGGCGGCAAGGTTGCGGCGGGCGATGTGGCGGCGATGCGTGCGACGTACCGCGAACGGCGCGACGCGATGCTCGCCGCCCTGACGGTGAATCTCCTGCATCATGCGGATTGGACAACGCCCCGCAGCGGGCTGAATATCTGGCTGACACTCCGCAATGGGGTCACGGCACAGGAAGTAACCGCAGTCGCATTAGCGGAAGGGGTCGCGGTGGTCGCGGGGGAGGCATTCTACCCGATGGGCGTGGATGTCCCCGCCGACCGTATCCGCCTGACCTTCGCGGACAACCCGCCGGAGACTATCGGGGAGGGTGTACGCCGCCTCGCGTACGCCTTCGAGCGCGTCTCCACGATCTACGCCGCACCATCGCGCCGCGTGTTGTCCGCGCCTGTCTAACGCGGCACACAGATCAGACGAGAGATGCCATGGAGAGAAACTCCGTGGCATCGTGCAGATCGTGTGTCGCTGAATGCTGAACCTTTACATCTCGGTCTTGTTGCCGCCGCCGAAGGCACGCGCGAGGAGGAAACCGATGAATGCCGCGATACCGATTGCAGGGAACGGGTTGCGCTCGATCAGGTTGCGGAGATCAGTCTTCCACGCATCCGGGTTGCTCTCTTTGAGATAGCCGCCCGCCTGCTCCAGCACATTCGCTGCCTTTTCCGCATACGGCGCAACAGGGCTGTCGTCGGGGAGTGCGCCCGTCTTCTCGCGCAGTTGCCCCGCGAAATCGGTGAGTTTTTCGCCCGCCTGCGTGGACTTCTCATCGGCAGATTGCTTCGCCTGCTCGGTCTTCTCGGATGCTACTTGCTTCACTTGATCGGACTTCTCGCCTGCGAACATTTTTGCCTGATCGGTCTTATCGCCCGCAAACTGCTTCGCTTGGTCGGCGCGGTCTTGGACGGTCGTTTTGACCTCTTCCGCCTTATCCTGCGCCTGTGTCTTTAGTTCTTGTGCTTTGTCCTGTACGGCAGATTTCGCGTCTTGCGCCGTACCCTGTGCGTCGTCCATCTTCCCTTGCACAGCAGATTTCGTGTCGTCCATCTTCTCTTGCGCCGAAGACTTTGCGTCGTCCATTTTGCCCTGCGCTGCGGACTTTGCATCGTCGGACTTTACTTGCATATTGGCTTTCGCCTCGTCCACCCGCGCCCCCGCAGCCATCTTTGCATCGCCCGCGGTATCCTTGGCAGTCTCTTTCATCTCGAACAATTGCGATTTCACTTCGTCGGTTTTGTGCTCCGCATGGGTGCGGGCAGTGTTTGCCTGTTTCTGTGCGTCGGACTGATTGGTTGACATGCTGTTACCGCTCCTCTTGTTTCTCGCCCGCGAGCTTGTGCAGCGTCGCAGTATCTCCCGTAGCACCCTGCGTGCCGTACGTCTCGCTTCCTTCGCCGGCATACCCGACGCCCGTGCCGTGCGGGTTGTCGGTATTGCCGAGTTCCGCACCGCCACCCGCCGCGCCCGCTATCGCGCCTGCGACTGTCGGTGATGGAGTGGGGGCGGTATCGTGCGCCTGCTGTAATGCGGCGCGTTCGTGGTCGCCGCCTGCCGCCATCTCACTCGCATTATCCTCGGAGCCTGCGGGTTTCGGTGCGGGCGGCATGGGAATGTATGTTCTCGCCCCGGTATCTGGCTTGTCGTGCATCGTCGTCCCTCCTGTGCCGTGCGGACTGTATTGGTATGTATGCGCTCACGCAACCGCCGTGCCATAGTACGCTCTGAGGAAGGAACGCACATTTTGTGCCATGAAGGGATACGACGTACGCAGTTGAACCGACTGGCATGATGATTCGGGCGTTCGTCCACTTGGGATGGCGTTGGATACGAATAGGGACCGGCTGGAAGCGGGCGAAGGAAGGGCATACGCGAGGCGTTGCGACGCGATCTCGCGCATCCCAGTATACCTTCCCTGTATCCGCGTACGTCCTACGGAAAATGTGTCAAAAAGTGACAGCGGTCACTTGTCCCGCATGAGCTCCGCTGCGAGCGTACATGCGAGGATCAGCACGGTATCTTCACCGTCCTGTATGTCCACCGTGTATTCGCCGCTGCCTGCAACCCAGCCGCCCGACACCCGCGCGACTGTCTCCTCGCCGCGCATCACCGTGTATCGTTGTGACAGTGCCTCGCCCACCAGCGTCAGCGTGCCGCCATCGGGGAGTGCTACATCGAGGCGCGGATGTAGCGGCGAGAATGCCTGATCGAGCTGCACGTCGTCCATGCTTGGGCGGGAGATCGTGAAGCGTGCGTTGATATGCCACGGCTCCGGTGTGAGCGAGGCGACCCACTGACCCGCAGCGTCGGCGATCTCGTACGTGCTCGTGGGTACCATGTGCCAGCGAAAGGCGACCGCCCCGGTATTGTCGGTAATGTCCGTCGGCTTCCAGACACGCATGGGGCGGCGCTTGATGTGGTAGCGCACGGTGTCCACCTCCTCCGGTCGCATACATACCTTCAATCGCGGATGGCGCGATGTTCACGCCATCGCGGTCAAGTATTCGGGAGGGCGTAACGGCGCAATCACGGGCATCACGCGCTCCCTCGTGTGCGGCACACTGCCGAATAACAACACTCGCTCTCCCCTACGGGTGTCGGCGGAGTAAGGGTTACAAGGCTCTCGGAGCACGCTGCATAGCACGCCAGCCTAATGGACGCCCCTCGCGCGCATCGTACGGTTTGGCTCGACTGCGTACGCCCTACGGGAGAAGGGCATCTCGCGGGCTGGCGATGCGGGGCCGGAAGGAGCGGGCGCGAAAAAGGTCGTGGCATCTTTGCGATGCCACGACCTTCCGAATGCAGCAACGGGTTACCCGATACTGCGCGTTGTACCTGAGAGCGCGGTTACTTCTTCCAGTACGCCACATTCCAGAGGGCGGAATCCCACGGGGTGTAGTTGGTGTTGACGAGTTCCTTCGCGTGGCCGTTGTTGGAATACCGGTCCACAATCGGGATACGAGCGAAGTTGCTGACGACCAAGTCGTTCAACTGGATTTCGATCTGTGCTCGCTTCGCCGGGTCGAGTTCTTTCGCAAGGGTCTCATAGAGCTTGTCGTAGTCGGCATTGCTCCAGCGACCCGTATTGTTCAGTTTCCAGCCGTTGGACTTCTGCGGAATCTGCTTCGTCGTCTGCTGGATAAGGAAGTCCTGCGCGTCCGGATCGGCAGGGCCAGTGGTGAACATCTGGAGGTCTTTTTCGAAGCGGGAGAGTGCGTCCGGATTATCCGGCTGCCCGAAGAAGACACCAGCGTCGGCGTTCTTCAGTTCCATCTGGATACCCGCCTGCTGGAAGGCCTGCTTGATGATCTGTTGTTCTTTCTCGCGCACGGGGTTGATCGAGGTGCCGAAGACGACCTTCATCTTCACGCCACCTTTTTCACGGATGCCGTCGGAACCTTTCTTCCAGCCCGCCTCATCAAGGAGCTGGTTCGCCTTTGCGACATCGTACGAGCACTTGGAGTTTTTCGACTGCAATGCGGCGGGGATGCCAAGGAGGATGTTGCACGTCGGCTTCGCAGAGGCGTAGAGCTGCTTGGCGATGCTGTCGCGGTCAATCAAGTAGGAATACGCCTCGCGCACTTTCGGGTCGGTGTTGAAAGGGTGCGGGGCTTTGAGGGAAGACTTCTCGCCGTCTACTTCCTTATTCGGGTCGGTGAAGTTGACAACCATCTGCTCCACGCCGAAGCCGGGTCCTTGATCGAGGACCTTACCCGCATCGGTCAGTTGCTTCGAGATGTCCGGCGAGACTTGCAGGTTCCATGCGAAATCCGCTTGCCCGGTCTGGACTGCCTTCGCTGCGGTGGTGGCGTCGCCGCCGCCCTTCATGTCAATCGCGTCGAAGAAGGGGGCGGTTGCCTCGCGGTAGTTGTCGTTGATGACGTACTGCACATTGTCGCCGGAAGCGAACGACTTCACCTTGTACGGCCCGGTGCCGACAGGGTTCTTGATGAGGTCGCAGTCTTTCGGGTTGGTGCATTTGTCAATCTGTGCCTTCTGGTTCACCGCACCGTTGACATTGGTGAACGGGGTGTACCAGAGGGCGGTTGCTTCCTTGAAGTTGATCTTCACGGTAGTGGCGTCCGGCGTGTCAATGGTGGCGATGTTGGTGTACTGATCCACCGTGCTCGCGCCGTTGTCTGGCTTGGTGATGTACTCGAAGGTTGCCTTCACATCGGCAGATGTCACAGGCGTGCCATCAGACCACTTCAGCCCGTCCTTCAATTTCCACGTCACGCTCTTGCCATCGGCGGAAAGACCGCCATCGGCTGCGGACGGGATGCTCTTTGCGAGCACCGGCACATTCGGCAGCACCGATTCAAGGCTCGTGATCGCGAGCGGCTCCAGCACGATGCGGGAGGCGTCGGTGTCTTTCGTGCCTTGCGCGAGGTGGACACTCAGGATGGTGGGTGCCTGCCACCAGAGGAGGCGCAAGGTGCCTCCTCCGCCGCGCTTGGTCGGGCCGGTACCACGCGGGTCCGCGCCGGTGGATGCGGCGGGGGCGGTGGTTGCCGCTGCGGGGGCAGTTGTTGCGCCGCCAGTCGTCGCCGGTGCAGTCGTGGCGGCTGCCGGGGCGGTGGTGCCCGCAGGCTTTGTCGCGGCAGCGGGTGCTGCCGTCGCGCTACCGGTCGTCGCGGGGGCGGTGGTTGCCGCTGCGGGCGCAGTGGTCCCGGCAGCCGGGGCGGTGGTACCCGCAGGCTTCGTCGCGGCGGCGGCGGTCGTCGCGGTCGGTGCGGCGTCGGCACCACATGCCGC
>JBBRMX010000262.1:0-4934 GCA_038230615.1 Thermomicrobiales bacterium
CACGTTATGCCGTGTCGTGTGTGCATCGGAGAGGGGCAATATCCGTGCTGGAAGCGTCACAGATACGTGTAGAGATCATCATCCCCGTTTACAACGAGGAACGCGCCCTGCGAAAATGCATCGAGACGCTGCGGGAGTATCTCGCACATACCTTCCCCTACCAGTGGCAGATCAAGATCGCGGACAATGCATCGAAGGATCGCACATGGGAGATCGCGCAAGAACTCGTCGCGGAGTACCCCGAAGTTCGCGCTCTGCACCTCGACCAGAAAGGGCGCGGGCGGGCATTGCGTGCCGCGTGGCTGGAAAGCAATGCAGACATTGTCGCGTACATGGATGTGGACCTCTCGACCGGACTTGATGCGTTCGCTCCGATGATCGCCGCGATTGCCGTCGGGCATAGCGAAGTCGGCATCGGTTCCCGCCTCGCAGTGGGCGCGAAGATTACCCGCCAGATCAGCCGCGAAATCTACTCACGCGGGCTGAATCTTATTCTCAAACTTGCCTTCCGCAACCGCTTCTCGGACGCGCAATGTGGGTTCAAGGCGGTGCGGCACAGCACATTCGTCGCCCTTTCCCCCTTGATAGAGAGCAACGAATGGTTCTTCGACACCGAATTACTGCTTCTTGCAGAGGAACGCGGGATGCGCGTTTTCGAGGTGCCGGTAGACTGGGACGAAGACCGCGACAGCCGCGTCAATATTCGCGGCGCGGTGCTGGAGCAATTTCGCGGGCAGTGGCGTGTCTGGAAGCAGCGTCGCGCCCGCGCTGCCAAGAAGTAACGCGATGCACGTACCAAGGAACATATCAAACGTAACGAGGAAACGTATGAGCCAGTCTCGCTCCTCGCTCCTCGCTCCTCGGTACTGTTTCTCCTCGTGCTGACGCGGCGGGCGATTGTGCTGCTGGGGACGGTGGCGGTGCCGCTGTTCGCTGCGTTATGGTCGCCGTTGTGGGTGCTGGTCGCGGTGCTGCTCGTGCTGATCGTCGGTGCGTTAATTGCGTTGGACGCTCGCAGTGTCCCGCCCGCCGCCGCGATCACAATTGCGCGGGAACACGAACCGCGCTTGTCGGTCGGCACTGAAAACCCTGTGGTGCTGCGGGTCGGCGTCGCACACGGGCGTCCGCTGCCGCTCGTGGTGATGCTGCGCGAAGACCCGCCACCCAATTGCACGATCACGCCGGGACCGTTTTTCGAGGCGATCCTTGCACCGTCCGGCGATCCCGACGAAATCCGCTACACGCTGCGCCCTGCGGCGCGTGGCACCTACGCATTTGGTCCCCTCGTGATGCGGGTTCCCGGTGTGCGCGGTCTCGTAGTGCGTCAGCGTGTGGCAGTCACTGCCGACACGGTGCGCGTCTACCCGAATATCCGTGCTCTGCGTGTGCATGATCTCGCTGCCCGCCGCCAGATGCGCGATACCACCGGGTTGCGGCGCACCCGTCGTCCCGGCATCGGCGGCGAGTTCGAGCGGCTACGCGAATACACGCCGGACGACGAATACCGTTACATAGACTGGAAAGCGACTGCCCGCCGAGGCAAACTCGTCACACGCTCCTTTGAGGCGGAACGTTCGTGGAATGTCGTGTTGATGCTCGATCTGGGGCGGCTGATGGGTGCGCCCGTTGGTGATCTCTCCAAACTCGATGTGGCGGTGAATGCCGCATTGCTGCTGGCGCATATCGGGGCGCGGCGCGGCGACCGTCTCGGTCTACTCGCGTTCTCGGATCGAGTGGAAGAATGGGTGCCGCCCGCGTCTGGCCCCCGGCAAGAGGGCGTACTGCTCGAATCGCTGTTCAACGTCCGCGCTCAGCAGACTGCAACCGACTACGGCGCGGCGTTCACCGCCCTCGCCACCTACCGCCCGCAGCGGTCGCTCGTGATTCTGCTTACCGACCTCGCAGATGCGGACGCACCACGTTCCCTGTTGCCCGCCCTCAAGAGCGCGGCAGGGCGGCATCGCATCATCGTCGTGACCTTGCGCGATCCCGATCTGGATCTATTCAGTGCTGCCCTGCCCGCCGATGCGGACGCCATCTATACCCGTGTCGCTGCGGAACGGCTGCTGCGAGAGCGGTCGTTGCTGCTCGCGCAGATCGCGGGGCGGGGCATCGAAACCGTTGATGTCAATGCCGACCGCCTCAGCGCGGCACTGCTCGACGTGTATACCGATATGCGTGTGACGCCGTTATAGGCTGCGGGCTTCTTCGGGTTGCTTCTCTGGCACGTTTGCATCGCCGTCATTCTCATCGCCTCGGTCGCGCCGGATATAGGCGATAAGCGCGACGATCAGTGCGAATACGACGAGGATACCGACATACCGGTGCCAGCCTCGCGTTGCCCAGCCCCACACCGGGTTCAATGCCCGCCCCGCCGCCTCGCCAAGATAATAATAGAATGCCGCCCAAATCACCGCCGCGAGTGCCGTGCTCGGCGCGAAGACGCGATACGGCACGCCCGCAAGCCCCGCGACGACGCTCGTTGGGATACGTAAACCAGGGATCAACCTGCCGACGATAATCGCGATGGGACCATGCCGCTGAAATGAGGTTTGCATCCGGGCAATGCGTTTGTGGTCGAGATGGAGAATCCGCACGCGGGTAAGACGGTCGAGCAGTTGGGTGCCGCCGCGCCGAGCGATGTAGTACAGTACCGATGACCCAATCGCGGCGGCGAGCGCAACAATGCCGATCACCACGAGCGCATTGACCCACGAATGCCGCTCCAATGTACCGGAATAGGCAATCAGCGTGTCGCTAGGAAGGGGCAACGGCAAGCCCATCTCCTCGATGACGATCAGCCCGAATAGCGCGGGATATTCGTGCGCCGCATAGAACGCCGTGAAATCTTCCCGCAATGTGTGCCACCACGACATATTGGCTCCTTCGCTTTGCGGCTCCTTCGCCACACAGCAAAGTATACGCAAGTATCGTGCAGCGCGAACGGCGCGTTATGCTGCCATCTGTCCCATCTCGCGGCAACTCTGTTCGCAGCGACGGCAGGCTTCGGCGCAACGGCGGCAGGCATCTACATCGGCGTGCGCTTCGCATTCGGTTGCACACGCTGCGCAGACATCGGCGCAGACGGCGCACATGTTGCCGTGGAAGCGCGACCCACGCGCCATAAACCGCACACTCTGCGTGCAGGTGTCGGCGCAATCACGGCATAGCCGCAGGCAATCCGCCATCTGCGGCACACGCTCACCGAGTGTCAGGCAGGTTTCGGCGCACTCTTCGCAACGCACGAGGCATTGCTGGCAGTTGGCGATGCATTGTTCCATCAGTTGCATGTGATGCTGAAACGACATGGCGGTCATCGGTCCCCCTTAGGTGGCATATCTATTTGTGCAATCAGGAATCGCACGATAGTTGCCACCGTCTCCGCATTAAACTGTCGTGGGGAGCCGGAGCAGTGCCGCACGTAAGTCCGCCAGAATCGCGGGGGCGTCAAGATCGGTGACGACGCTGATTTCTCTGCCGGGGCGGTCGAAGTCGTGCGCCGCCGCCGCATCGAGTGTCGCGCAGGGCATCTGCTCTACCGTCACGGCGTTCGGCAGAACGAGCGCGGCGACATTGACCGCGTCCCACAGCACTTTGTCCGTAATCGTGCGCTCCATCAGGGCTTCGCGCTCGGTCATCCAGCGTACGGTGAGGGCGGCGAGGTAATCCGCGACGGGGCGATTAAGCGTCCGCAGTTCGTCCGAAAAGGTGCGCCACTCTACAGACAATTTGACGACACCGGGCCAGCCGGGGAGTTGGAGCAGCGAAACCTCGGATTCCATCAGTATGCGCCACGCGGCAATATCTGCCCGCCCATTCAATTCCGCAAGGCGATACCGCCGGAAGACCTCGCGGTGCGCGAACCCACCGAGCCAGACGATGTGCAGCCGCTCCCGCAGTTCGGGCGCGACGAGTAGCAGCGATGCGACATCGGTGATCGGACCGGTGGCAATGATCGTGAGGGGGGCTTCTTGTGCCTCTGCGATCAGAAAATCCAACCCCTCGCTGCGGACGGGGGTGCGGCGATCTTCCATCGGGGCGACTGCCCCGCGCAGGCATGGTACGCGCCCCGCCGCGCCGGACAATTGCACGACGCGCTCTGCCTCTTGCTGATACATCTCGACCGACGCCGCACCGTGAATGTAGGTATCATGCACGGAGATGACCCCGCGCACATCGAGCGCGGGCGACCCGAGCGCGTACGCAATCGCAAACTGGTCGTCTATTTCGTTCGCGGTGTCGCAATCGAGTATCACGCGCAACGGTGCGGTGGTCATGGCAGCCCTCCGTTCCTAGCCAGAAGTCTAGGCATCGCGGGGAAGTCCCGCACAACTGCCACACGTTGTATATCATAGATGGCAACAGTGTCTCATCGTTATCCGGCAGGAGTTTCACCCATTGGCAACTGTTCCCCCACCCTCTTCACCCTCATCGTCATCTTCTTCCAAATCCGGCGGCGGCAGCGGCGGTAGTAAGGGCGGTCGTCCCGTCCGAGCGAACCAGCCCGATAGCGTGCGCGGGCGGGCGCGGCTCACCTTTAGCATGGTGCCGAAAGCCCTCGGTCTCGTGTGGGACGCCACGCCGCGCTATGCAGCGACCAATGGGGTGCTGACCGTCGTGCAGGGTGTGCTGCCCGCCATCACACTCTATTTTTCCAAACTGATCGTAGACGGCGTGATTCTGGCGGCGCAGGTGCAGACCCGTGCTCAGACGCAGTTCGTGCTGACGCTCGTTGGGGCGTGGTTCGGGGTGCAGTTGCTTGGCTCACTGCTCGGCACACTGGGCAACCTTGTGAGCAGTTTGCAGCGCGATATGCTCGGCAATGTCATCAGCGTGCGCCTGATCGAGAAGGCAAACGCGCTCGATCTCAGTTATTTCGAGAACGCGCAATTTTATGACAAACTCGAAAATGCGCGGCGCGAGGCAGGCTACCG
>JBBRMX010000263.1:0-4888 GCA_038230615.1 Thermomicrobiales bacterium
TCCCGGTGTGAACGGCGACTGCGCCGAGGCTGAGGCGGCGGAAGTGGACATCGTGCAGACCGGCGCACTCCATGATCGCTTGGAGGGCGGGCGGCGGCGGGAAGTTGCGTGCGGATTCGGGCAGGTAGCGGTAGGCTTCGCCATGCCCGGTGATGAGCCGCCCGAGCAGCGGCACGACCCAATTGAAGTAGCGCTGGTGGAGGAAGCGCACGGGCGGGAATCCCGGTTTCGCCACTTCGAGGCAGACGACGCGACCGCCCGGCTTGGTCACGCGCCACATCTCGCGGAAAGCGCGTTCGATGTCCGTCACATTGCGCATCGCGAAGCCCGTCGTCACGCAATCGAACGTATCGTCGGGGAAGGGGAGGTCGAGCGCATCTGCCGCCATGAAGCGGACGATGCCGCCGACGCCCGCCCGTGTCGCCTTGCCGGGGCCGGGGCGCATCATCGCCTCGGAGAAGTCCGTCGCGAGCACCGTGCCGTGCGACCCGACGCGCTCGGCGAGGGCGATGGCGATATCGCCCGTCCCCGTCGCGACATCAAGGGCGTGCCCGCTGATGGGCGGCGCGGCCTGCGCGACGACGTAATTGCGCCAGCCGCGATCCATGCCGAAGGTCATCAGACGGTTCATCAGGTCGTAGCGGGGCGCGATCGTGTCGAACATCGTGTTGACGTACGCGGCCTTGCGCTCCGGCGCGAAGCCGGGCAGGTGGTCGGTGGGGATGGGATGGGACCCTAACCCCCCATCCCCCTTCCCCCGTGGGGAAGGGGGGGCAGGCTCGGACGCGGGAGGGGAGATTGGCGGAGTCATGAAGGGGTGTCCGCCTTTTCGGGGGTGTCGTGGTGGCGAAAGCGGTTGACCAGTTCTTCGGTCAGGCCGATGACGTAGCGGAGATCGTCAGTGAACTGGCTTGCGGTGCCGGTTGTCGCGTCGTCCGCCGCCATCTGCACACCGGCCGCCGCCGATTCGATCCGCACCAAGAGCGCCCGGTAGCCCGTCAATCGCTCCTCATGCTCGCGCGTCACCTGCTCGCGGAATGCGCGATGCTCGTCGTGTCCCTCTGCCATCGTCCCCTCCATCACCATCGGCATACATCACTGAGCATGATTGTACGCCGTGCGGGGATGACTTGCGAACCTGTGATCTCCGCCTTGAAAGAGCGGTGTCCTACTTCGGCAGGAGAGCGAACACCGCTACCCGGATACGATGCATTGCTGCCACTGCGGCAGTCGCCTGTTTCTTCGTCGGTTCCGGTGCGATATCCGGATAGCGGGGCGCAACGCCGAAGCGGGTGACGTACCGGCAGTCGACTTCCAACGTTGAGAGCGTCGGAGCGATTTGGACGCAGTCCACGAGCAACGAAGTGCAATCGTGCGTTTTCCGTGGCGTCTGGCCGTGGAAGACGAGGAATGCTTTGAGTATCTTCTCCGCCGCTTGTTGGGCATGGAAACAAACGTTGTCCCACGGCACGCGCTTCCCGGCGAGCATGCTTTCAATGGCGAGGATGTCGTGATCCGCCTTTTTCAGCCACGCGCGATGGGATGGTGGAGACGAGTTCGGGCCGCTCATAGAGCACGCGCCCTTCCTGCTCGACATAGGTCAACATCGTGCCGACCTGCCCAGTCCATTGTTGCACCTCTTCCGGTGTGTACACGATGATGTCCATCGGCCAACCATGCAAGCCGAAAAGCGCGTCAATCGCGATTGCGCGGTCAAAATAATTCAGCGGTGTTTCCATCTCAACGAAAATGTCGAGGTCGCTGTCCGGCCCCGCATCGCCCCGCGCATAACTGCCGAACAGGATGATCCGTCGTGGATTGCAATGCTCCACGATGGTCCGGGTGATGTGCTCGATCAAGCTGTCGTCGAGTGGTTTCATGCTGCGCTCAGTTTCCTGTTGGCGATGCGTCGCTACATTATCGGCACAGCATATCGCAAGGTGGATGGTGTGAGAAGGCGAGAATCTCCACTTCCCAGGACGCATCCATTGTCCTAATCCGAGGCAACTGAATAGATAGTGCGTACTGGTTGGCTCCTGAAATGGTTCTTTCCACTACCGACGGTTCTAAGAATCCCCATCGGGCGACTGCATCTTTCCCGCCTCCCGTTGAGTCAACTCTCTGGATGTACTTGACACGCCGCGTCGCGGTGCTACTATATTGAATGAGTATTCAATGAACGAGAGTGATGTGGCACCACCGATGACGAAGCGGCAGCAGGCGGAAGCGCGGCGGAGACAACTGCTCGATACGGCCTTACAGTCGTTCGCCGAGCGGGGCTTCGAGCGCACGACGATCAAGGAGATCTGCGCGGCGGCGGGTGTCGCGCAGGGCTTGGTCTATTACTACTTCCCCAGCAAAGAGGCGATGCTCGCCGCGATCGTGGAGGAGCAGAGTTTCCTGCCCGCGCTGCGCGACCTGCTTGCCGTGCCGCCGGAACGCCCCGCCGCCGATGTGCTTGCCGACGTCGCAACCGGCTTTGCGGCCCTGCTTACCGAGCGCGGGCAGGTCCTCCGCGTCGTTGCGCGCGAGGCGCAGGTGAACCCGGTCGTCGCGACCGTTTTGCAACGCTTGATCCACGAGTCGGTCGAGCTCCTGGCCGGCTATCTGGACGCGCGCATCCAGGCGGGTGAGTTGCGGCAGCACGATGCCCGCGTCACCGCCCGCGCCCTGTTCTTCCCCATCGTCACGCTTCGGTTGTCCCACATGCCTGATGACGCGCTCCTGCCTGATCTGGTGGACACGCTGCTGCATGGCATCGCCGTACGGCATGATGGTGGTGGCCGATGACGCACGACCTGACACTCCCCTTGGTGGTTGCGGCGACCGCCCTCAACGGCGTCCTTACCGGCGCGAGCTTGGATCAGTCGATCAAGCAGTTGCCCGCCCGCCATCGGATCGGTGCGGTGGCCTATGCGACGTACAGCCGCGTGAGCGATCTGGGCACGGGCATCGCCTGGTATGCCGGGATCGGGGTGAGCGCCGCAGTGGTGACCATCGCCGCAGCGGTGGTGGCCGTTTTGGGGAATGTTGGCAGCAATCGGAGTGTGCCTCTGGTGATTACTGGCGTGTTGTCGGTCTTGCATTCGCTTACCACGAGCCGTGCGGCGCCGACACTGTTCAGCCAGCGCCGCGTGACCGACGAGGCGTCCCTGGCGGCGGTATTCGACCGGTTCGCGCGCTGGCAGACCGCGCGCGTCTGCCTGCACGTGCTCACGTTCGCTATGACGCTCTGGGCGCTTGTCTCATTTACCCGATAACGGGGATCAGTATGGAAAAGACGCTTGCACAACAGTCATATACCAAAGACGCCATCCGCGCCGAACTTGAGGCGACACGCGCCGCATTTCACGCGCTCTCACGGTCACTGTCTGCGGCAGACCGAAAGCGACAAAGTACGAATCCGGCATGGACGAATGGCGAAGTGCTGTTCCACATCACCCTCGCCTTCCTCCTCCTCCCCGCTCTCATGTGGTTCGTGCGTTTCTTCGGGCGGTTGCCGAAAGCGTGGTCAAAGCCCTTTGCGACACTCCTGAATCGCTCCACGCCGATTTTCAATCGGCTCAACGCGCTCGGGCCACACATCGGCGGGCGCATCTATCGGGGTGACCGGCTCGACAGGAAATATGATCGCGTTCACACGCACATCGTGCGACTGCTTGATGTCATCCCGAACACGGAACTGCTGCGAGGCATGTACTACCCCGACAAGTGGGACGGCTTATTCCACCCGTACATGACGATTGCGGACCTGTTTCGCTACCCCACGATCCATTTCCGCTTCCATCGCGACCAACTCGCCTTGCTGGTTCCGACCGCACCAACGGAGGGAGTGTCATGAGCCTGCTGTATCACATCGCCTATCGGATCGGTTTCCGGCCGTGGGAGAAGCGGTCGGCGTACCGACGCGGCCTCGGCGGTGATGCCGCGTCTCAGGCGAGCAGTCCGCCGCCGGAACTGGAAGCGCTCATTGAGGGGCCGGAGTCACTCTCCCATGGCCGCGCGCTCGACCTTGGCTGTGGCGCGGGGATTGATGCGGTCTACCTCGCGGCGCACGGTTGGGATGTGACGGGCGTTGAATACGAATCGCGTGCGCTTGCCGACGCACAGGAGCGAGCGCAGACGGCGGGTGTCAGTCCACGCTTTATTCAAGGCGACGTGACGCGCTTGAGCGACCTTGGCATTGGCAGTGATTTCACCCTGATTCTGGACGTGGGCTGTTTCCATACCTTGCCGCGCCGGTCGCGGGACACCTATATTCGCGCAGTGACGGCGGTCGCGGCACCCGATGCGATCTTGCTGCTCTTTGCGTTTGGCGGGATACCGGGTACCGCGCCGCGTGCGGAGGTCGAAGCGCGATTCTCACCCGCGTGGGATGTTGCCTGGCATGAGCAATCCAATGTGGCACGGTTCTTCCGTCCCGCTTGGTATCTCATGTATCAGCGGGCATAACCTATTTTGTTTCCTGAAATGACTATTCCCGGATCTTGCTCGTATCTGCCATCTACGAAGATGGTTTCATAAAGGATTCCAGCAATATCGTTCTCGGAACCATTTTCTCACGATAGACGATGACCTGTTGTCTGTTCGGGTATCTTCTGCGTGCCAGTTTTGGAGACGCCCGCGATTGAGCGGGGCAGAACCGGTTGCGAGCGTGAGACCACGAACAACGATCGTGCCCTGACCCCGCTTCTTGTCGAACGACGCATTTCAGATTGGCACGATCAAACTGTCCAGATCGCGTGGGTAGAAGGTGAGGGCGTCGCAGCCTTTTTCGGTGATGACGATGGTGTCGGAGTGGCGGAAACCGGCGAAGCCGGGGACATAGAGGCCGGGTTCGACGCTGAGGACCATGCCGGGCTTCAGTTCGGTCTCGTCGCCTATATCA
>JBBRMX010000264.1:0-4882 GCA_038230615.1 Thermomicrobiales bacterium
CTGCAATGGCTACCGCAACCCCGCCCTGTACGCCAAGATCGCTTCTACGGTGGACGTGGCGAGCCACGGGCGGCTATATGCGGGAATCGGGGCGGGCTGGTACGAACACGAATGGAAAGCATACGGCTATCCATGGCCGGATTTGCTGGAGCGGATGGGATCCTTCCGTGAGGCGGTCGATATCGTCCACAAGATGTGGACCGAAGAATATCCGGAGTTTGCGGGCAAATACTACACGATTGACAAGCCAATTAACGAACCGAAGGGTGCCCGCACGCATCCATCGCTCTGGATTGGCGGCGGGGGCGAGCAGGTGACACTCAAACTCGTTGCACGCTTTGGCGACGCCTGCAACATCGGCGGTACACCGGAGGTGATTCGTCATAAACTCGATGTGCTCAAGGGCCACTGCGAGACCGCCGGACGCGAGTACGATGCGATCATTAAATCGTCGAACCTCGTCGTCCAGTTCGTCCCGGAGGGCGTAGACCCGGAGCAGGCGACGGAGCGAGCGCGGCGAGCATCGGGCGTCTCCTATGCGGATTACGCGAAGGCAACGGTGATCGGCACCCCCGCGACCGTCATCGAGCGGATTCACGGGCTGATCGAGGCGGGCATTGAGTACGTTATCATCAACTTTCCGTTGATCGCCTACGATCATGAGCCGATGCATCGCTTCGTCGCGGAGGTCATGCCACAGTTCTCGTGATGATGGATGATGGGTGATGCAGAGATAGTGTCGGCATCCACGAATGACATACGCCCCGGCTTCAATCCGAAAGCCGGGGCGTATGTCATTCGTGCGCTTCGTCCTTTGCTGTCCCTATGACCCGATTCAATAGGGCAGCCATGTGTCTGGTTGCTCACGCAGGTAGTGTGCCATGTTGACCGCAAAGTCTTCCTGCAACTGGATCGTCAACCCGCCGTCCACCGTCAACGCCTGCCCGGTGATGAACGATGCTTCCTCCGAGCAGAGAAACGCAATCGCGTTGGCGATATCTTCGGGTTTCCCGGTACGACGCACCGGGTATTGCTGCTCGAAATACCGGAGACCGTCCGGGTGTGCGTCCCAATCTGGCTTGATCCGCTCCGTCACGATATGACCGGGGCAGATCGCATTGACGCGGATGCCGAGCGATCCGAAGTCAATTGCCATCTGCCGGGTCATCCCGATGACCGCTGACTTCCCTGCTTCGTACACGATGTGGCGCGGGGCCATTAGGAGGCCATGCACCGACGAGAGATTGACGATTGCTCCACCGCCGGACCGCTCCATCACTGGCACCGCGTGCTTCACACCCAGAAAGATCGCGGTCATCAGGATCGCCAAGCCCTGATTCCAGTGTGTTTCCGACACTTCAACGGCACTTCCGCGCATCTCCTGCCCGCCGGTGTACGCATTGTTGACCAAGATATGGAGTGCGCCCCAGTGTCCCACTGCTGCGTCCACCATCCGCTTGATCTGCTCGCCCTCGCTCACGTCGGTCACGATTGTCTCGACGGTGCCGCCCGCCTCGCGGATTCGCGCCGCGTTCTGCTCCATGGTGGCTTCGTCAATATCGGCGAGTAGCACCCGTGCGCCCTCTGCCGCCAATTTCCGCGCTGTCGCTCCGCCAATTCCCTGCGCCCCACCCGTGACAATCGCCACCTGTCCCGCCAACCGATCCATCGCCTACCCCCTTTGCACATCTCCGCACTCCCGACGCGCCGAAGCACCCCGCCAACGTATCACAGCGCGTCCCCCGGTGACCAGAGAGAAACCAAAGCGAGCTACCCGAAGGCGGCTCATTCTGTAGTACATGGAGATCGAGGAAAGTGGTAGCGCGTACGGGATTCGAACCCGTGGTCTCCGCCTTGAAAGGGCGGCGTCCTTGGCCACTAGACGAACGCGCCACGTTTGCCGAAGGGCAGTATCGCACATTCTGCCCGGTTGTGCTACCACCGGGCGGCGGTCAGCGCGAGAACTGCCATTGTCGTCCCCGCGACGCCCACGAAAATTGCCGCACACACGGCAATGTCTCGCGGTGTGCGGGCGGCGTGCCACCATGCTGTCCATGCCGACCGACTTCGCAGTGCGCCAAGGAGTAACGCAGGAATAGCATAGATCGCAACAGTCCATCGCACGCCCAGTTGGGGCAAGGTCGGTGCGGCGGCGGGCAACGATGCGCCGAGCCGGACGATCTGCAAACACATCCATGCCGGGAGCGCGGCAATAATGCCGATCACCGCCCCGACAAACGGCACCGGGAGCAGCCCACCAACCGCCGTCGCAAGCGCAAGCAGTAGCAATGACGGCACCAGCGGCTCGACAAAGGCGTGTACGAGCGGACTCACAAGCGACACGCGCCCGAATGTGTGCAACGCGAGCGGCTCGGTCATCAGTTGTGCGCCTATGGTGATCGCGAGCACTTCGACGATGTGTGCATGTGCCGCGAACACTGGTAGGCGATCCGCCTGCTTCGCCAGCCACGGCCCGACGACGACTACGCCGAAGGTGGCAAAGAACGAATATTGGAAGGCGAGTGTCCGCACTGCTGCGGGGTCGAGCGCAACAAGCAGCGCGGCAGCAATCGCCAGCCAGACGAGTGCGTCCGACCGCCGCCCGACAAATGGCGCGAGCAATGCTCCCGCTCCCATAATCGTTGCACGGACGACAGGTGCATCGCCGCCCGCGAGAAATGCGAACACGCCAACCCCCGCAAGCGACCCAACCGCCCAGTACCACCGCCGCCCGATGCCGAGCCACCGCCCGACAAGCGCGAATAACCCGATGACAAGGGCAGTATTCGTGCCGTCTACAATGATGAGGTGTGTCGTACCGGTCGCGGCGAGGGCAGCGCGAGTTTCGTCGTCTACCGCGTGTTTTTCACCGAGCAGCATTCCCACGAGCAGGCTTGCTTCGGGTTCGCGCACATGCCGCTCGATGCTGTCCCGCAGACGCGCGACGATGCGGTGCCGCACATCGGCAGGGGCGTCGTCACGGTTCGGCCGCTCGACGCGGTGCCACTGCCCATAGAGTGTGCCGTCCGCATCGCTCCACCAGCCGCGCCGGATCGTCGCAGTGCCACCGATCACGACGACATCCCCCCGCGCCACTGGCGGATAATCAGGCAGCGTGACGCGCAAGGTGCCAGTCGCGCCCACCCATCCGCGGTCGGTGCGTGCGCCCACGAGGGCAATGCGACCACGCATCGTGTCCCCGTAGGCAGTAGGCCAGTCTATGACGATGCCGCGTACCGCGTTTGTCGGGACGGTTGGCCAGTCGAACGGTGCGGGATCAGGCGGCAGCACGCGAGCGACGCCCGCTGCGAGGGCGACAACCGACAGCGCGACGATCCAGACCGCACGTACGCGGCTGCACACGGCACAGACGACCGCAACACTGCCGAGTATCAGCAATGCGGGCCAGCGGTCGTGCTGTTCTTCTCCGATGGCACACCCCGCAAGGAACGCCCCACAAACCGGCAATGCGGGCGGCAGCACCGATGGGCGAACGAGGGGGCTGGTGAAAAATGGTGCGGAGATCGCCACCCCGCGTCAGGAACCGACCGTGATGCGGTCGCGCAGCATATCAACAGTGCGCGGCGAGATGCCGCGTACGCGGGCAAGGTCTTCGATTTGGGTATACGGTCCGTTCGCCATGCGGTCCGCGATGATCCGCTCTGCCAGCGCGACCCCAATCGCGGGGAGGGCTTCGAGTTCGTCTTTCGTTGCGGTGTTGATATTTATCTTGCCCATCGCGGCGGGCGGCATAGTGCGGGGCGGTGTCGTGCTGGCTGCAGGTGTAGCGGGGGCCATTGAGACAACGGCGGGCGCGGCAGTGGCAGTTTCGGCGCGGCTTCCTGCGGTGGCGGTACGCGGCGATTGCGTGGGGACGGTGTATTGTTGGCCGTCGCCGACGCGGGCGGCAGGGTTGAGCGTGTCCCGTGCGGCGCGGTCGGTGTATCCCCCCGCTGCTCCGACGAGATCAGCGAGCCGTGCGTCGCCGTGCAGCACGTACGCGCCGGGGCTGGCGACCTCGCCATTAATGGCGACGCGGACATCCGGTTGCCATCCGTCATCGGTCTGTACGATGAGATCGGGACCGTTACGTTGCCGCAGCAGGACATACACAACCGCGACGACGAGCGCGGCAAGCGCACTCATCCACCATGCCGCGTGTCCGCGTGGTTTTGCCGCCATGCTGCTCTCTCTCCCCGGTATTCCCCATGTACTCCCGGCGGGGAGTGTCGCATTGCAAACACACGGCGTCAATCGGGAAAGGGCCCGCCGTTCACCGTCGGGTGAGATAATTCGATAAACCGCGCCGTATCGCGCACCGACAAATCATGAACCACTTCCCCGTTGTCGTTTCGGGCAAACCCTGCTATCCTTACCCGCACGGCGGTGTAGCCAAGTGGTAAGGCAGAGGTCTGCAAAATCTCGACCACCGGTTCGAATCCGGTCGCCGCCTCCAACCATCCCCTTACGAACGAAAGGATACCCAGATGACCGACACAATTGTGCCGGATGTTTTGTTGCATGCCGAGACCGTCCATACCGGCAAATTGCTGACCTTGCGGGTGGATAGGGTGCGGTTGCCGAACGGCAATGAGCGTACCCGCGAGGTGGTCACGCATCCCGGCGCGATTGCCCTCGTACCTCTGCTTCCGGACGGGCGGGTTGTGCTTGTGCGGCAGTGGCGGCACGCCGTCGGGCAGACATTATTAGAGGTTCCTGCCGGGACGCGAGAACCGGGCGAAGCCCCGGAGCGCACTGCCGAGCGCGAACTTGCGGAGGAGACGGGCTACACCGCCGACGCGATCATCCCGCTCGGCACCTTCTACACCGCGCCGGGATTTTGCACTGAGGAGATGTTCTGCTACCTCGCCACTGGTCTGCA
>JBBRMX010000265.1:0-4880 GCA_038230615.1 Thermomicrobiales bacterium
CGCGCCTGCCGATGCGATCAGACCGCGCAGATTTGTCTCGAACACCTGCCACTGCGCCTTCGTGCCGTCACCGAGCGGCAGCATCGGTTGATGCACACCGAGTTGCTTTTCGGCTTCGTCGTGCGCGTTCGTGAGCAACGCCACCGTGTCCGGCGTTGTGTAGTACAAGGCAACAAGGTTGTCGTATGCCGCTTTGACTACTTTCACTTCGCGGTCGGCATCGAGAGGTGCCGCTGCATGGACGGGAACGATGCCCGGAAATACGAGCAGCACCGTGAGAGACCAGACAAGCAAGAGGGAGCGCGTGCCACGCGCCGGATGGGAAGCGTTCATTCGGGGCAGAACCCTTTCCTTTGTATACACCCGTGTGAATTTTCCATATTTTTCAGCAGACGTCAAGCGCGAGGACACTAGGAGAACGTGGCACGATGCGGATTGGTTCCTTCTGTGTGTTTGAACGTTTGCAGGGCGTGCGCTGTGATGCTCGTTAGTGGCGGCACAGAATCTGATACATAGACAATTGCCCCACCCGGACGCGGCGTGGGAGAAGCGAGGGAGTACACATTGTATGTCATACCGCACGAACGAGCAGATACAAGGACGCTATACGGTGAAACGGCGGCTCGGCACGGGCGGCATGGCGACGGTCTACCTCGCCCACGATGAAGAACTCCGGCGCGATGTTGCGATCAAGGTACTCTCGCCCACGCTCGCCGCTGACCCACTGTTTGTAGAGCGATTCAAGCGCGAGGCGCAGTCTGCGGCGGCATTGAGCCACCCGCACATCGTCGTCATCTACAATTTGGGAGACCGATTAGGCGACCGGGACGATGTATATACCATCACGATGGAGTACGTCGCGGGGCAAAACCTGAAGGAACTCGTGCGGGAGCGGGGCGCATTGCCGGAACGTGTCGCGCTGGACATTGCCGCACAGGTCGCGTCGGCACTCGGAGCGGCGCACGATGCCGGAATCGTTCATCGGGACATCAAGCCGCACAATGTACTTATAACTCCGGACGGCAGCGCGAAAGTGGCGGATTTCGGCATCGCCCGTGCACTCGGCACATCGCAACTCACCGCCGTCGGCGCGATGACCGGTTCGGTGCATTACCTCTCACCGGAGCAGGCATTGCATCACCCGGTGGATGCGCGTTCCGATCTCTACAGTCTCGGCGTCGTGCTGTATGAAATGCTCACGGGTGCCGTGCCGTTC
This sequence comes from Thermomicrobiales bacterium, assembly GCA_038230615.1. Lineage (GTDB taxonomy): Bacteria > Chloroflexota > Chloroflexia > Thermomicrobiales > JALYUS01 > JBBRMX01. The sequence goes on from JBBRMX010000265.1 coordinate 1,217, forward strand.
GAGGGCGATGCGCCAGTCGCGGTCGCGCTCGCGCAGGTGCAGACACCCGCCCCCTCGCCGCGCCTCCTTCGTCCGAACCTTTCGCCGCGCACCGAGGAAATCGTGCGCCGCGCCCTCGCCAAAGACCCCACACAGCGATTCCAGACGGCGGGCGAGATGCGTCTTGCGCTCGAAGCGGCACGCGACGCAATCGCTGCCCCCCCTTCCGCGACCGCAGAAACGGCGGCCCTCCCGCTTCCGCTCCCACCCGTCGCGGCACCGCGCCCCGTGTATGCTCCCCCACCGGGTCCGGTTATCGCGCCCTCTATAGGGCAGCGGCGTGAGCAACGGCGCGGCGCGTGGCTGCTCTTGCCGTTGCTTCTGGCGGTGGTGCTGATCGGTGGGGCAGCCGCATGGCGTCGGGCTGGTGGGCAGACCGCAACGAACGCAACGGTAGGTAGCACACCGATAACACCGATAGTGGTGGCAGCAGCCGTCTCGCCCCTGCCGATGACGCAACCGCCCGCAACTGCGACACGCGGGGCGATTGTGGCGTTTCCTTCATCGCTTCCCGGTACCGTCGTGCAGGCAACTCCGACACCCATCGCGCCGCCGACTCCTGCGCCCGTTGCTACTGTTGCGGCGCAGTTGGTGCCGACTGCTATTCCTGTGGTACTGCCGACCCCAACGACTGTGCCCACCGTGACGGCACAACCGACGCCCACACCCACGACTGCACCCACGACTGCACCGAAACCGCCGACGCCGCTTCCTGCAGGTGCGGATTCCCCGATTGTGGCGGTGCAGACGTTCTATGCGCGGGTATCGGCGCATCAGTTCGATGCCGCCGCCGCGCTGTGGAGCGACCGCCAGCGAGCGCAATATCCTCCCGATCAAAATATCGCGGGGCGGTTTGCCCGCACGACGCAGATCGTGGTAGACAATGCCCAGATTGTGAGCCAGACGAATGACCGCGCGACCGTGACGGTCGTTTTGCGTGAATATGTGACGGGAGGTGGGGAGCCGCCATCCTTGCGCGGTACATGGCAACTCGTACGCGGCCCCTCCGGCTGGCTCCTCGATCAGCCGAATTTCGGCTAAACCGTTGCTCTCGCTCTCCGGCACCACCCATAATGCCCCGGTAGTCGCGCCGATGTGTTCATTGTCGCCGCAGAGAAACCCGTGATTTCAAAAGGAGATGCCAGTGACCGCACCACAATTGCCGCCGGGTTGGGAATCATCCGAGGGGATCGTGCGGCTCGTGGATGTAGGCGGCGACGCCGTCGCGTGGGTCGCACCGCAGCACGGGGCGAATTGCTTCGGCTTTGCAGTGCGGCGCGATGACGGATGGGCGTATCTCCTGCACGCCACCGATGCCGCAGCACTCAGCGCATTGCCGTCGCGTTTCGGCGTGCCGGTGCTGTTCCCGTTCCCCGGTCACATGCGCGACTTCCGCTACACATGGCGCGGCGAGACCTATCATGTGCCGCGTCGTGATCCTGCCCGCCCGACATTCACGCACGGCTTCGCGCATACCCGCCCGTGGCATGTCGTGGAGCAGTCCGATGACCGCGCTGTGTTCGCATTCACGACGCCGGACGATCTCCCGGAGGATGTCCGTCCCGCCTATCCCTTCGCTATCGCAGTGCGGGCGGAGATCACGGTACGCGGCGGTATACTGGAGATTGCACTCCACGCGACCAATAATGGCACCGATACTGCGCCCGTCGGTCTGGGGTTGCATCCATATTTTGCGGCGGCGGCGATTGCTGCCGACCGCACCGCGATTGAGGTGCGCGTGCCGGGAGCGGCGGAACGCCTCGCGGACGCATCGAGCATTCCCACGGGCAAACTCCAGCCCATCGCGGGCGATACACCGATTGCCGTGCCACCGCTCGGACAGACGATTTTCACCGCCCGCACTGGCATCGCAGATGGCGACGCCGCCACGATGCACGGCACCGCGACAGGCAACACGGTCACATTCACCTTCGTTGAGGGCGTGCGGGACGTAGTCTTTTTCGCGCCGGACGCGCAGCCGAGCATCTCCGTGGAGCCGCACACCTGCGCTCCTGGTGCCGCCTCGCAGCCCGAAGGCGCGGAAGGAAGCCTCGTCGCCCTCGCCCCCGGCGATACCCGCACGATGCGGGTAACAATACAGTTAGGACGTACGCAGAGACCCAAGCAGTAGCACGGCGGCTGTAACGCAGACGCAGGAGATACAAGCGCACTTCGTCACGAATGATCGTCTGCGCCAACGGGAAACACCCTCTACTGCGACAGCAGGAGATGTCTTATAGATTAGCTGGCATTGGGATATATGCGCAGCATATCTAAGGGGAGTTGCTACCGTGACGTAAAGTACGAGGCAGATTCCATCCCGCTACCTGTATAGGTGCTCGCTACTTGTCGCTTCCCCTCAGGGGGTGACACGATAGAGACGGAGAAGACCGACTTGGTACGCTAGCGTCAGCCCCGGCGGTTTGTCGGTTTCGAGATCGGGGAAGTAGCTGTCTAGGGCGCGGAACTCCGGGCCGCCCGTGCGGTGTGCGGTCAGCACATAGTTTGTGGCTTTCGGGCTGTTCGCCACACGGACAAAATCGCGGTCGCTCAGCAACACGAAAAGATCGGGATGACCGGTAAACACGACGACACTGTTTCCGGAAACATCGGTCAGAATCGCACGGCGGTCTATATTGGCAGTGATATACGCCGCCATTTCGCGCTCGTCACGGCACGCATTGACGATCTGCAAGGGATGCGCGAGCGATTCGATGAAGGTTTGTTCGGGCGTGTCGGTCTGGTTGCAGACCGATTGCGGCTTCACGAAGGTCGCCATCGCCAGCGCAGTGCTGATGTTCCCGACTGCCACCCCGAACAGCAGCGCGGTGTAGAGCCATCGCTTCCACTGGAGTTTCTGCGCGGCATGAATGAGTTCGGTTGCTGCAATCACCCCCGCCGGGATGAGCGTGATATAGAAGCGCAAGAACCCGAACGTCTGCCCACTGCGATAACTGACCGCCTGAAAAGCAGGCACCACGAGCAGCAGCGCGATCAAACCGAGAAATGCGGTATCGTGTCGCTGCACCGACAGCACGACGAGCGCAACAAGCGCGACGAGCAACATCGGGGAGAGCGCGGCGGTGATCTTGAAGACATACCACCCGAATGCGACCACCGACGCCCGCAACTGCTGTACCTCGGTGCTGAGCGAGGTATCACGCACAAGGAAGGCGTTCGAGTATTCGCTGCGGAGAAAATAGAGTGGGTCGTGTTGGATTTGCCAGTTGAAGTAAATCCAGAGGATCGTCATGAACGCGACGGGGGTAATGTAGACGATGACATTCGCGCCGATCTGTGACCGACCGCGCCGCAGATTCGTCGGCAGCATCGTCAGGGCAATTGCCAGCGCGAATGCGCCACCGAACGGAATCGCATCGTAGCGTACCAGCACCATGCCCGCGCTGGCGATGCCGCCCAGAATAAGCCATGTAGACTGCCGCGTATCCACCCACCGCAGAAAGCAATACGTCGCCAGCAACACGAAAAAGACGAAGGGCATCTCGTTCGGTCAACGAGCTTGTCGGCTCGTCGAATACGATCACCCGAGCATTCGACACTAGAGCCCGCGCGACTTCGACAAGTTGTTGCGCCCCGACGCTCAATTCTCCCGCGATCGCTTCAG
>JBBRMX010000266.1:0-4851 GCA_038230615.1 Thermomicrobiales bacterium
ATACGTCTCGCGCAGCAGCAAGACATAATCAGCGACAGACCCCGACCAGAAGTACAGTACATCCGGCTCATTCCACACTTCCCACGCATGAATCTGCCCCTTGTACCGCCCGACGACTGCGGCAACGTAGGTTTTCCACAGCCCCATGTCCGGCATAGTGAAGTTGGTCTTTCCGGCGGTCTGTGCGGAGTTGTTGTAGCCAAGTACTCCGAGGATATCGAGATTGCGGGCGCGAGCATCTTGTACCATCTCGTCAGTGAAGCCCCAGTCCTGTTTGCCGATGGGATGTTCAACCCAGTCCCAGCGCAACTCCTCGCGCACCCAACCTGCGCCGGTTCCTGCAGCGAGATCGAACGGCTTGTCTTGCTGTCCGTAGATGCCGTACCGTGTCGCAATGTGGGTCACGACGCCGAAGCGCGACGGATTAACGAGCGGCACCCCTGCTGCGGATTGCCCTGCTGCGGGTTGACCCGCCGTGTCCGGTGCTGCGAGTACCCCCGGTGTCCCGACAGTGAATGCCAATACTAGCAGCACGATCATTGCCTGCGGTCGGATTCCTGCTCGCCCCATGCCCCCGTCCTTTCATCCCACACCACTAACTTGACGATAACGCGGCGAGTATACACAATATGCTGAGAGATGTCGCTCGTCTTCCACTAGGATACACGATATTCATGCGCCTGTGCATAATTTAAAGGCGAGATAAAACAGAACATGGGGAGGATTTTTACCTTTCTATCATAGATTGGTATTTCCCAGTCGCCAGTCCCATGCCGATGCATCCGCATACCCGCGTGATTATGACGTGCTACGTTCTTAGTGTAGTTTCCCTCCTGAGTTGCCTGCGACTTTCTTGGACAGAATTGTGCGTACGTAGGGGGATATCGTCCCTCCACACGCACCGGAAACGACGATGGATGTAAAATCGGGAGCGAAGATGAGTGTACTGGTGACTACCCCTTTGCGTGTTGCCGCAATAGAAATTGACGGCACCGTGACGCGCACGGTGCGTTTCGACCGCGCACCGGGGGAGATGCTCCTTAGTGCGTTGCGCGAGGCGATGCTGAAGCGCGGCTGCCTGCGCGACCGCGAACACAAAGGCGCGTGCATGGCTTGTGCTTTGCTGCCGGAATGCTCCGTTTGGCCGCTCGTCGCACCCGCCGACCCGACCCGCCGCCAGAGCGGGACGTATCTGCGCCCGTTTGTGTTACGCCTGCCGGACATCCCCGCGGTAGATTTGCCGCCCGGTACACAGATTACCTACGGCGTGACGTGCGTGCAGGATTACGCCTTCCCCGCACTGTGGGGCGAGTTCGCGGGGGCGGTTGTTCGGGCAGCACGGCAAATCGCGGAGTGGGGCATCGGCGTACCGATTCCCGACCAGAACAGCGAGGGACCCGCCCGCCGGGGAACTATCGCGGTGAGCCGTGTACGGTGGGTCAACCCCGCGTCTGGCGAGACACAACCGCTCGTATTGCCAGAGAGCGAGAAACTCTCGCCGCAACTGGTGTATGGCGGGGGAGTAATAGGAATCGAGCCCCCCGCCAGCATCGCGTCGGGGCGGCTCTCGCTCTCGTTCGTAACGCCAACGCGCATTGTAGTAGCGGGGAAAACGCAGTCCCGACCGGAGCCAGTTGTACTCGTGCGGCGTATCCTCGAACGGTTGGAACATGTGGCAGCAGTAGCGGGGGCAGCATTCCCGTATGCTATTCAGCCCGATGATGCCCTCGCCGCCGCCGCCCGATTGCAGATGCAGAGTGTCGCCGTACATACAGTCGGTAATGAAGTGCGGGGCGGGTTCGTCGGGTCGGTCGTGTTCATCGGTGCGCCGGACGATCTCCAGACGGTACTACGCGTGTTGCGCTGGGGGCAGGTACTTGGTGTCGGCAAAGGGACGCCGCAGGGCGCGGGCAGGATCGCAATTGAGGGCACACCGCCGACTGCCCGCGTACTCGTGGAACATACGCCCCGCCCGGTGCCGTCGCGCACCCCCCCCCGCCGGCTCGCGAAGCCGCGTGGTCAACAACGACGTGGCTAGCCCGACAACGCGGCGCGATTATGTCCTGCCGGGATGCCCCGCAAGCAAATCCCGGATACCCGCCGCAAATTTCACTTCGCTATCGTCCTCCGGGGCGTAGCCAATAACGCGGCGGGCATTTTCGATGCTCCAGAATGCACGGGTATTGCCGGAAATGCCGTAGAAGATCTGCCACGGGATGCCGTGTGCGTCGCGGATATCTTCGGTTTCGAGCGACTTGACCACCAGTTGCTGCAAGTCGCGTGCGCTGAGATATGCGCCAAGATCGCGCTTGTATGCTTTCGGGTCGCCGACAAACTGCGCGGCATCAACCTCGCGTGGCGCACCGATCCGCAGATGGACATTCTCCACTGCCCGCCCCTGTGCGCCGGTGGCAAACACGAAGCCGATATGTTCATATGCGGATTTTGCCCATCCATACCAGTTGTCGCTTTTGGGGAAGGTATCGGGCGTGACCATATCCATCTTCCCCGCGTGGATGAGGTGTTCGTACCAGTCGGCGGCATGGTTGGATGACGCAACGACGACACGCTGCACGTTCTCCTCCATCGCCAATTGAAAAACGCGGAACGCCATGTCCACATTCGCCCGCTCGACCTCGTACGGCGTGCCGGGGGTCAGTTGGGTGGCACGGGTAGCGGTGGACATGTGCGCGGCGGGCGCACGGGTGAAGGCGAGATGAATGACGCCATCCTGACCACGAAAGAGCGGGCGAAGCGATTCTGTGTCGTCGTTGACGAGATCTGCAATTTGTACCCCCGTAATCGGGGTTCCATCGCGCCCGGTGCCGCGCACATCCACGAGGGTGAGTTCGTACCGCTCCCGCAATGCGGGCAGAAGCAGGCTGGCGACATACCCCGTCGCACCCGTAACGAGAACCTTCCGTATTGCCATTATTTCCCTTCTTTTCTGTCGGTCTGCGCGGGAACCCGGCAGGGTCGCGGGTTATTCCCGGTTCCACCGGCGGTTGAGTTTATGCCCCCAACTGACGCGCCACGGGCCTTCGGTGTTGCCAGTCAGCGTACACCCCTCGACCGAGCCGTGGCAATTGCGTGCGGCGGAAATCGCGACATCGCGGTTGCCGATAATCGTACATTGTCGCATCGTCGGGTCGCCGTTGTCGCCGATGAACAATCCCACGTTGTTCGCTTCGATATTGCATGCATCGTATGTTCCTCTGCCGCCATCGAAGATTGTGATGCCGTTGCGTTCATTGTCGGTAATGCGGCATCGCTGCAAGGTGGGATCGCCCCCATGATGTACGATCACGCCATTGCCGCACGCGCTGATGCGGCAGGTGTCGAGCACGCCGCGTCCCTCCTCGGAGACTTCTACCCCGGTAGGCGCGTCGCGCACAATGCATTGCCGCAAACGCGGGTTCGCCCCGCGTGCGATCTGTACCCCGGCGGTGGCGTGTGCAAGGATACGACATTCTTCCAGCGTTGCCGTTGCGTCGTCGGATATACTCACCCCGACCCCCGCGCTCCGCTCGATGGTGCAACGTTGCAGCACTGCGTCGGTGTCGCGCCCGTACATGATGATGCCGTTCGGGGTTGCATCGGCACGGACGACACATTTTTCCATCAGCAACCGCCCTGCCTCGACAACAATGATCGCGTTCGCCTCCGCAGATGGAACCAGCCCCCCGGTGAAGGTGATGTTGGCGATGCCCACACCCGCCGCGCTGATGCGAAGCGCATAGATTCCTGTTGCCTGCACAATAATCTCTTCGAGCGGACCGTCCCCGACGAGCCGCACGTCGTGATCAACCGTGAGCGACTCATGGTAGATACCGGGGCGCACAAAAATCACGCTCCCGGCGGGGTGTGCCGCGACCGCATCCGAAATGGAAACATACCCGCCGCTTCCGTCTGCTGCAACGACTATCGGCGGTGGGCCGGAAGTGGAAGCCCCCTGCGATGAAGTGGTAGGTGTCGTCGCAGGCGTGGCGTCAAGCCGGAGGGTCGCGGCATATGCCGCACGGCGGTCGGGGTCGGAAAGCACATGATACGCCGTCCGCGCCCGCGTGAATCGTTCGTTGGCATCGCTGGCGTGCAATGCTTCTTCCCGATATTGCCGGACAAGTAAGCGGTATGCGGTATCTATCTCTTCCTGTGTCGCGTCTGGGGCGATACTAAGCACTTGATAATGGTTCGGCTGTGTCATGCGAAACCCCCTCCCGCGCTCCTTCCAGTGCGCGGGATGCAATGATGATTAGCGGGTTACGTACCGTTGCGCGGGCGGTCTGGAATAATCACGCCCGTGCGCGGGATGAAACCGGGGTCGTCGTAGTCGTAGAAAACCATCTCGCGCACTTGTTCCGGCGCGTACTGCCGAAATTTTGCGGGGTCGAGCGCGACACCGAGACCGGGCGCGGTCGGCACCGGCACCGTCCCGCTGGAGAAATCGAACGGCGTGGCGATGATGTCGTCTGATTGCAGCGTGTAATGTGTGTCGCTGGCAAACGTAAACGCGCGGGACGAGCCGATAGTATGCAGCGCAGCAGCAGTAGCGACGCCGGATTCCGCCCATGTGCCGAGCACGCACGAGATGCCCGCCGCATAAGCGAGGTCAGCGATGATGCGTGCTTTGCGCGGCCCGCCTGCCTCGGAGACATAAATTACAAAGACTTCGCACGCCCGCGCCTCGATCAATTTCAGCGCGTCGTCCACGGAGCCGCATCCCTCGTCAGCGGCTATTGGTACATCAACCGCACGGCTCACCGCCGCCATCGCATGTATATCGCGGCGCGGGGTGGGCTGCTCCACGAACAGTACGCCGTATTTCTCGAAGCGGCGGATCGCCCGCACCGC
>JBBRMX010000267.1:0-4836 GCA_038230615.1 Thermomicrobiales bacterium
CGGCATTTGTCGTGGTGCCGAAGATCTGCCCCGCGAGACCAGTGCCGCCGCTGACATTGGTGGAGCCGAAGATGCCCGCGGTGCCACTACCGGCGGAGGCGGTGGTGCCGACAACCCCGATGCCGGAGGTGGAGGAGCCTTGCACGCCCGTGCCGCTGGAGAAGCCGTCGCCATAGACCCCGTAGGTGCCGGTGCCATGACCCTGACCGCGGACGCCCGCCATGCCGCTACCTGTCGCGGCAAAGGTGATACCGTAGACGCCGTTGCTACTCACGCTGGTCGCGTGGACGGCGTCGCCACTCGTGCTGTCCCCGCGAACGCCGTAGGTGTTGCCTTTGCCGAAGACGCCGACGTTGAAGTTCCCGTTATTCCCTGCATCGAATCCGACACCGAAAGGACTACCAACGGTGCCACCGTTGGCGACGAAGGAGGTATCCGTCGTGGGGTTCACCGCCCCGACAGGCTGCGCGGTCTCCTTCATCGTCACACCGACTGCCAACGCTGCCGCCGCCGCGATCAGACTACGCCGCTTGAGTGTTCCCCGCTCCGGTGCCGCCGTCCGCGTGTGCTCCGTCGCCATAGATTGCCTCCTTCGGCGTTGTCGCCGTGTTGCGGTGCGTTCTGCACTATCTGATAGCAGCAGTATACTGGGCAGTGAAAGGAGCGTGCATCGTGCCAGTCCGCTTGCCCCGCTACACCCCTCGTCCGCCCCGCCCGCAGCCGGATCGCACGGCGTATCCCGCCCGCCCACCTGCGAAGCCGCGCCGCACCCCCAATCCTAAAGCGCAGCGCCGCAACCTCACCGGGTTGGCGATCACGGCGGCAGTCTGGTTTCTGTCGTCGCTGGCGGTCGCGCTCGTCGTCGAGATCAATGCCAATTCGTGGCTGATCTATCCTTTCGGGTTCCTCTCCGTCGTCACGATTCCGACGATGCTCGTCTTCATTTTCCTCCTTATGCGCCGGTTGCTGGACGCCGAGTAGCGCGAAATCGCCCGCCCTCTTGACATCGCATCAGTGTGTATTTACAATTTAGACGCGGCTAATTCGTGATTGCGAGGGCGTGCATGACGGAATCTGTAACCTCTCAGGCGGAGCAGGATTATCTCAAGGCGATCTACCATCTCGCGCAAGATGGCGAGCGCGAGAAGATCGGCACGGCGGCAATCGCGGAGTGGCTTGCGGTCTCGGCGGCGTCGGTGACGCACATGATGAAAAAGCTCGCCGAGCGCGGCTTGGTCGCGCATCATCCCTATCGCGGCGTCGAACTGACGACGGCGGGCGAACGGGCGGCGTTGGAGGTGTTGCGGCATCACCGGCTGCTCGAAACCTATCTCTGCACACAACTCGGCGTGCCGTGGGATCAGGCGCACCGCGAGGCGGACCGCCTCGAACACGCCCTCTCGGAAGACCTCGAAGCGCGGCTCGATCAAGCCCTCGGTTTCCCGACGAGCGACCCGCACGGCTCTCCGATCCCCACGAAAGACGGCACGATTATTGCGCCTCCCTCGCGCAAACTCGCGGCGGCGATGCCGGGAACGACCGTCACGGTGACGGAAGTGGCGGACGAGGATGCCGCGCTGCTCGCGTATCTCGCCGATCTCGGCATGGTACCGGGGGCGCGGGTGACGGTGTTGGCGAAGGGGCCGTTCGATGGCCCGCTCCATGTGCGGGTAGGGGGCAGAGACTATGCCCTCGGTGATGCGGTGACACGTGCGGTGCACGTAACGACAGCGACAACGACGACAACGACAACCGAGGAGGTGGCCGGTGCCGAATGATGTGAGCGACGATGTGCTTCTCCGCCCGACCGGGGCGGCAGTGGCGACTGTGGCGGGGTCTGAGGGGACGGTGGCGGCGGCGACGGCGGTATTGAAGGGCAGCAGCACGAAGCGCGGGTTGGCGCGGTTGCTGCCGTATCTCGGTCCCGCCTTCATTGCCTGCATCGCGTATATGGACCCCGGCAACTTCGCTACCAATATCTCGGCGGGCGCGAAATACGGGTACCTGCTTGTCTGGGTGATCGTGGCGAGCAACCTGATGGCGATGCTCATTCAGTCCCTCTCCGCCAAACTCGGTATCGCCACGGGACGCAATCTGCCGGAGATGTGCCGCGAGCATTTCCCGCAACCCGTCGTCTGGGTATTGTGGGTGCTGGCGGAACTCGTAGCGATTGCGACCGATCTTGCGGAGTTTCTGGGTGCGGCGTTAGGTTTCAATCTGCTTTTTCATATCCCCTTGCTTCCGGCGGGCATTCTCACCGCGATCGCGACCTTCCTCATCCTCGGTCTGGAGCGGTACGGGTTTCGCCCGCTCGAAGCCGTTATTACGGCGATGGTCGGCGTGATCGCAGTGTGTTACATCCTTGAAACCATCTTCGCCAAGCCGGATTGGGCGAAAGCGGGGCAGAGTTTCTTGCCACCCCGCTTCGATGGCACCGATAGCGTGTTGCTCGCGGTCGGCATCTTGGGCGCGACCGTGATGCCGCACGTTATTTACCTGCACAGTTCGCTGACGCAGAACCGCATCAAGCCAGACAATGCGCACGAGGCGAAGCGGCTCTTTCGCTTCGAGATTATTGATGTCGTGATCGCGATGAGCATCGCAGGGTTCATCAATGCGGCGATGCTGATAATGGCTGCCGCTACCTTCCACGCAGCGGGGCTGACCAATATTGACGCCATCGAGGACGCACACAAGACGCTGGAACCGTTGCTCGGTGGTGCGGCGTCGGTCGTGTTCGCGGTCTCGCTGCTGGCGTCGGGGTTGTCATCGTCGGCAGTTGGCACGATGAGCGGGCAGGTCATCATGCAGGGATTTTTGCAGCGACATATTCCGATCTGGGTGCGGCGGTTAGTGACAATGGCACCGTCGCTCGCGGTCATCGCGATCGGGTGGAACGCGACGAATGTGCTGATTCTCAGCCAAGTCGTGCTCTCGTTCGGTATTCCGTTCGCACTGGTGCCGCTGGTCATCTTCACACGGCGCAGAGACCTCATGGGTGCGCTCACGAACCGCCCGCTGACAACGGCGGCGGTAGGGGCGGCGGCGGCGATCATCATTGGGCTGAATTACTTCCTGCTGTCGCAGACATTGTTCGGAGGGTAGGCGCATGTTCGCACACGTTCTTGTGCCGCTCGATGGCTCCGCCCTCGCAGAAGCAGTATTGCCGTACATTCATGCGCTTGGTGCATCTCCCGGCACGCGGGTGACGCTCTTGCATCTGATCGAGCATCCCGCCCCCGCGAAAATCCACGGCTCCCGCCACTTGCAAACCGTGCCGGACGCCGAAGCATATCTCGCGGAAATAGCGAAAACGCTCGCCACCGACGGCATCGCCGCGAATATTCATGTGGATACCAACGAGGGACGCGACACCGCAGGGCGCGTCTCGACGCACGCGGCGGAATGGGGCGCGGATCTTGTAGTGATGTGCGCCCACGGCAGGAGCGGTATCGGGCGGTGGCTGTTCGGCAGTATTGCCCAGAAAGTCTTGGACGACGGCGTCGCACCCGTGATGCTTGTGCTGCCGGTGCTTGGGCGGGAGCCCCGCCCGCCAGTGACGCTCGACCGGTTCTTGTTGCCACTCGACGGCACACCGGACGGCGAGACGGTGCTGCCCGTCGCGGCGAAGATCGCGGGGGCGCAGGGCGGCACCGTGCATCTGCTGATGGTTGTGCCGACGGCGGATTCCCTCAATGGCGCGATGGCGAGCGTGGCGCGGTTCAGCCCGAATGTCACCGCAGAACTGCTCAAAAACGCGGGCGCAGATGCGGTGATGTATCTCAATGGGCTTGCGGCGCGGCTACAGGCAGGCGGTGCCGTCGTTGAGGCGACCGTAGAGCGCGGCGACCCCGCAACCGTCATCGCGGATGTGGCAAAGCGTACGCGCCCCGATGCCGTCTTGATGGCGAGCCACGGGCGGGCAGGTCTGGAAGGCGTGTGGGCGGGCAGCGTCGGGAATAAGGTGCTCACGCGCACCGACGGCCCGTTTATTCTCGTCCGTGCTCCCGGCAAGCCACAAAAAGTGGGCTGATCGCCTCTCGCACCCCCTACGGCACCAGCACCGCCACCGCATCTATCTCGATTATCCAATCGTCCACCGCGAGGCGTGTGATCTCGGCGGCGGTGCTGGTGGGGGCAGTGTCCGGGAAGAACCGTTCGCGTGCCGCCGCGACATGGTGCCGTTGCGTCATGTCGGTGAGATAGACCGTCAGTTTGACGACATCGCGCATCGTTGCGCCGTGGGCGGTGAGGCAGGTGCAAATATTCGCAAAGACCTGTGCCGCCTGCGCCGCCGCATCGCCCACGCCGACGGTCGCGCCCGTCGCGTCCTCCGGTCCCTGCCCGGAGACGAACAGCAGCGTTGCACCGCCGAGCGGTACCCGCGCCACCTGCGAATAATTGCTCCGGGGTTTCGCCACGCCATCGGGGTTGTCGAAAAGTGTCGCCATCGGGATGCGCTCCTTCTTGTCGTCGGGTCGTCCCGCTGAGTATCGCACGACGGCGAACGGGTCGAAACGCGGTGTGCGTTTTTGATCGGGTATCTATCCGCAGGAAAAATGAAACTATCTACCATACTGCTGCGTGCTACAGACAAGGAATGCACGGGCGTTCAATATGTATGCCGGGGAGTTGCCACATGAATACCGTACGTCGCCGAGTCACCGTTGGGATTGCAGGGGGAATGCTCGCATTGCTTGCGGCGGTCAATGTAGTACCAGTCGCCGCTGCAACACCGGGTACCATCGGCACGCTGCTCACCACGGAGGCGAGCGGGTCGGACACGGCTACCGAGAGCGGCGCGGACGCCGAGCCGTCTAGCGTCGTGCTCGTGGA
>JBBRMX010000268.1:0-4812 GCA_038230615.1 Thermomicrobiales bacterium
GCAGCCCCTCACGTGGCGGCAGACCGATGACGACGGCGCGGCGTGTCGAAGGCGGCTGGCGCATCACCGGGCGCAAGACATGGAGCAGCCTCAGCCCGATTTTGGAGTTCTTTCTTGTCATGACAGCCATCGCGGAGAGCGAGGACACGGGCGATTTTGTCGTCACGCGGGGCGCAGCAGGGCTATCGGTTGTCGAGACGTGGGATACATTAGGGATGCGGGCGACGGGCAGCCACGATGTCGTGTTGGAAGAGGTCTTCGTGCCGGACTCCGATGTCCTGCGCGTCGGCGGCAGACGCGGCGCGTCCGACCCTGCCGCCTCGAACGACCACCGGGCATGGAGTGCGCTGGCAGTGAGCGCGGTCTATCTGGGGGTGGCAGAGGCAGCGCGGAATACGGCGGTGCAGTTCGCGCTCGACCGCGTGCCGACTAACCTCGGCAAACCCATTGCAACGGTGCCTGCGATTCAGGGGAAAATTGGCGAGATTGACGTGTTGTTGCTCACAGCCCGTACCCTGTTGTGGAGCATCGCGGACGAATGGGACGCCACGATGGGCGACCGCCCCGGTTTCCCCGCCCGGGTCGGCACCGCGAAAACGGTTGCGACGAACACGGCAGTCGAGGTGGTAGATCGTGCAATGCGCGTTGTCGGCGGCACGAGCATCCAAAAAGTGCTACCGCTGGAACGTTACTACCGCGATGTCCGCGCCGGTCTGCATAACCCGCCGATGGACGATGTGACCTACGGGCTGGCGGGCAAGATGGCACTCGGCATGTAATGTCCGTCACGCGAAGCGGTATTCATTCGTTTACACCTGTGTAGCACCGGACGCCGCTGCGAATATTCAAGAAGAGACGGAAAAGAGCCATAATCGCACGATACCCTGCTACTATTTACTTCTACTAGGGTGGGGCGGGGGCGGCATAGCAGGCAAGGTGAGGCGCGACGATGACAATCGAGGCGATCAAGCCGCACCCGAAGCGGGCGGCATCCGTACGCATCACCCCGGCGATGAACGCGCACCTGCGCCGCGCTGCGACACTGCCGATCCAGCGCATCCTGTTACCGCGCCGCTTCCGCCCCGCAGTGACCGCAGTGACTACGTTTTACCGTGAGACGCGGATGCTCGGCGCGGGTGCGGCATCGCCGGAATCCGCTGCCCGTCTCGCCGTATGGGAAGCAGATGTGCGCCGTGCCATGAGCGGCACCGACGCCGCATCGCCGCTCCTCGCACCCCTCAAACAGTCCGGCGTGCCGCTGGAACCGCTCTTGTCGCTGATCGCGGCGCAACGGATGCGACAACAAACCTACAAATATGCCACCTACGATGATCTCCTCGCGTATTGCGCCGTCGCCGCGAACCCGCTGGGGCGGCTCGTGTTGACAATGATGGACTGCGACGACGCGGAGTCCATCGCCCTGAGCGACGCGCTCTGTACTGCGCTCTTGCTCACATCGTTCTGGCGCGACATCGCGCGGGATTACATGCGTGGGCGGGTCTACGTACCGCAGGAAGACATGGACCTCTTCAGCGTCTCGGAAGAAGAGATCGCGGAAGCCATCGTCGAGAAACGGGCGGAGCCGAACCTCCGCGCCCTCGTCGCCTTCGAGGTAGAGCGCACCGAATCGCTGCTGCGGCACGGTGCATCACTGCTCACGCATTTGCACGGTCGGATGCGGCTCGATTGTCGCCTCCTGATCGCGGACGGTAACGCGATGCTCACGACCATCGCGCGGCAGGGGTATGACCCCTTTGTTACCCGCCCGATGCTCTCTCGCTTCGCCCGCGCCGGGTCAGTCGTCGGTGCGATTCGCGGCATGGGGCGTTGATCCGGTAGGATAGACTTTCTGGCTGCCAATTGATTGCTCCGAACAAGCGCGGGCAGGCTCAAGGCTACACCCTACCGGGTAACGGGGGAGATATATCGCCATTCGCGGGTTGCGACGGCGAACCCGGCGGACTGATAGAGACGAAGTGCAGTGTCATTTGTGCCGCCCGTGAGGATACGGGCGGTGCGGACGCCGCGCTGTTGCATCCGACGCAAGCCCTCCGCGAGTACCGCCCGCGCCAAGCCGCGCCTGCGATACTCCGCGTGCGTACCGACCGGCTCGAACTCTGCCGTGTCGCTCGCGGCGTCGTGCCAGCAGATACAGTATGCCGCGAGTGTGCCGTCCGGCAGCACCGCGACAAGATCGAGATCGGCATCGTACCCCGCGACCTGTCGCATCGCCGCGTACGATTCCTCCGTCACGCTGCTCCCACGCCACACAGCGCGATGCAGGGCGACGCGGGCGGCGAGTTCGTCGTCGCGCACCGCCCGCACCGTTACGCCGTCCGGCTGCATGATGTCCGGTAGCAGTTCGTCGAGCGTGCGGGAGAGATGGACGAGGTGCGGCACCTCGCCCGTCCGTTCGTACCCGCGCTCCGCCAGCACGCGGAGCCACGCGGGATCGTTCTCGGCGGCGTAGGTGGTGAGTGCGCCGTCTGCGCCGCGCCAGTGGATTTCGCACCACGCCAAGATGCGGGTTTTCAGCAACGGGTCCGCGTCGGGGTGAGTGTAGACATCCACCCCGACGCCCTCGTTGAGCGCGAAACCGACGACCATACCGCGCCCATTTTCCCATAGCATGAATTCGGCGGTGGGATCGGTCGGGGCGCGGAAGATATGCCACCAGAGATCGCCGGTGTGCCAGTATTGCCACTGCGCCCCGTCGCGCCACCCCGCGCTGACGATGGCGCATATCGCCGTAACATCGCCTTCGTTTTGGTACGGGCGGTGTGTTTCGTTCATGTGCGGTACTATAGCAGCTAGTAAGGGTGTGTCGCCATGCGGTGCGCCTGTCGTTTTGCACCTGAAGGGCTTACCCACGCATGACCGATGCCACTTCCCCGCCTACGTCGTCCACCACACAGCGCAAAGCCGAACATCTCCGTATCACGCTGGAGGAAGATGTCGCGTCCGGTGTCGCGGGCGGGTGGGGAGCGTACCGCTTCGTGCATCAGGCGGTGCCGGAATGCGACCTCGGCGCGATTGACACGGCGCAACCGTTCCTCAGTAAGACGCTCCGGTTGCCGTTGCTTATCTCCTCGATGACAGGCGGCACGGCAGAGGCAACGCGCATTAATCGCCGCCTTGCGGAGGCGGCACAGGCGGGCGGGGTCGCGCTCGGTGTCGGATCGCAACGCGGCGCGGTAGAAGACGGCAGGCTTGCGGAGACCTTCCGCGTGCGCGATCTCGCGCCCGATGTGCTGCTCTTTGCAAACATCGGCGCGGTGCAACTGAACCGGGGATACGGCGTGAACGAATGCCGCCGCGCCGTCGAAATGATCGGCGCGGATGCCCTCATTCTGCATCTCAACCCGCTCCAAGAAGCCCTGCAACCCGAAGGCGACCACGACTGGCGCGGCATTCTCGATGCCATCGCCCGCGTCTGCGCGACACTTTCCGTGCCAGTGATTGCCAAAGAAGTTGGGTGGGGCATCGCGCCGGACACTGCCCGCCGTTTGGTGGAAGCAGGCGTTGCCGCAATAGATGTGGCGGGGGCGGGCGGCACTTCGTGGAGCCAAGTGGAGATGCATCGCGCCCGCTCGCCACGGGCAGCCCGCGTCGCCGCGCATTTCGTGGATTGGGGCATCCCGACTGCCGAGTGCGTTGCCGCCGTCGCAGACGCCCTACCCACCGTACCGCTCATCGCCAGCGGCGGGCTCCGCAGTGGCGTGGACGTGGCGAAGGCGATTGCCCTCGGCGCACAGATCGGCGGGATCGCCCTGCCCTTCCTCCGCGCCGCATCGGAATCTGCCGAGGCGGTCGCGGAGGCTATCGGGGAGATCGCCGACACGCTGCGCGTGACGATGTTTGCGGTCGGTGCGCCCGATCTCGCTGCACTCCGGCACTCGCCGCGCCTCGTTACACGCTCCGCCCCGCTGCCGCGCTGATTGCCCGCACGGTGGCGTCGTATGCTTGCCGTGCGGCGTCGGCGGGATCGAGCGCACGGAGTGCCTCGCTGAAGAGTTCGACCGACACTGCGCCCGCATACCCCTTTGCACCGATTGCACCGAGGAATGCTGCGAGATCAATGACGCCCGCCCCCGGCAGCACACGCATCGCGTCGGTGAGCGTCCGCACATCGCCCGGTGGGGCATCGTTGATATGGACAAAGAGCGGTACGCCCGCCGGAATCGCCGCAATCTGTGCCACCGTCCCGCCGGAAAGATACCAGTGGTAGGAATCGAGCAGCACGCCGACATTGCTGCGTCCCACCCGCCCGATGAGATCAAGCGTGGCGGGGAGATCGTGATACGTCCCGGCAGGCGCATCGGGGATATGCAGCCCAACCCATTCCAGCATGAGCGACAAACCGTGTTCGTGCGCGATGTCCGCCAAGAGCCGGATGCGGTCTATCGTGTCGTCGTCGTCCGGCTGCGGCAGATCGGGTTCGGGGCGGAAGGGCAACACGAGGGTTCCGCCCCGACTGCCGCACATCGCTGCACATGCCATTTCCGTCTCGGTGCGCCGGACCGCTGCCGCGAATGCCGCCCGGTCTGACCGCAGCCCCGCCGACCAGCCCGTATGAACCGGCACGACCGCGTGACCCGCAAACAATGCCCGTGCCACCGCCGCGTCATCGCCGGATGCCGCCATCAGTGCGCTGGCACTCGTCTCCATCGCATGAAATCCCGCACCCGCCGCGGTCGCAATCAACGTCGGCAGGTCTAATCCCGTTTTCAGTGTCGCCGGGTGCAAACAGGGCTGCATAGGTCTTCTCCTTCGTAATTGGCGCTGCGGGCTATGTATTCTACGGTTCTCAGC
>JBBRMX010000269.1:0-4796 GCA_038230615.1 Thermomicrobiales bacterium
CCCGCGATCATCCCCGCAACGGCGTCGGGGTGGGTGTGAATGAGCAGATCGCGCAGGCGGGCGAGTTCGTTGGGGGCGTCGGTTTCGGTGACGGGTTTCGTGGCAGCGGGTGTGTACGGGGCATCGGTGGTGTTGGCAGTGGGTTCCATCGGGGTTCCTCCGGTCGGGGAAAGAAGCGGGGCGGCTTGCACCGCCCCGCGACACTTGTTCATCGCTGATTCATGCATTTTTCGCCGGTGACATGGGATTTCTGGCGGTAGGCGGCTCCTTTCGTGCGGGTCGTACAGGCCGTTCGGGATGTGCCGCGAGACGGGCGCGGGAGTGAGGACGACGCGGCGCGTCCCCGCCCGTGGGAGATTCAGCCCCGCGTTCTCATGCCGCCCACGGCGATACGGGGGCGGTGATCGAGGTCGTCGAGAAGTGTGACGAGGGCGGCACTGGTAAGCAGGTCGTCGTGTAGGGCGGGATCGGGGACGCTCCACGCGATGAAATGCCCGATGCCGGGGCGGGCGGTGAAGGTGCAGGATTGCACTTGTCGCCAGAACCAGCGGGTATCTTCGGCTCCGTCGTCGGCATAGTCGCGGTAGCGATGGGCGGCGACGGCGGCGAGGAAATTCCAGCCGAGGGCACTCTTGCTGGCAGCGGTGAAGACGAACGGAATGACGGCATCGGCGGGGAGGGCGGCGCGGAGCATCGCGGCGAGACCATGCCCGATGCCGGTCGCGTCTACGACGATACGGGCGGGTGCGCCGCCGCGCCCTGCCCAGACGGTGCGGGCGAGATCCGCCATCTCGACGGCGAGGGCGAGATGATTTTCGCCCGTCCAGATACGGCGATCTACGACATGGTAGGTCGGGAGGGCGTCGGGTTCCGCGAAGATTTCGACGACGGTGAGGGCGGTACTGTCGCGGCGGGCGGTGTCGGCATGGAAGGCGGCGGCGGGTGTACTTTCGCCGCCGACATCGAGCAAGAGGGCGTAGGTACCGCCCGGTGCGGCGCGATGCAGGCGCGGATGGATGCCGCGCATCGCCGCTTGATGCGCGGCATCGAGCAGCAACCCGGCGTCATCGAGTGGTTGCAGGCAATATTCGGTACGGATGAAGGGATCGGCGGTGCCCCGCTCTGCGATGCGACGGCGGACGCGCTCGCCGTACGCGGGAAGTTCGGCGGCGACGGTTTGCCAATCTGCGCGGAAGACATGGCGGGCGGGATCGGCGGCGCGGGCGGCGGATTCGGCGCGGGCGAGCAAGGAGTTTTTCGTCCAGACGGTGCCAGCGAAGATGGTAGGGGCATTGGTGGATGCGCCCATCGGGTCGAAGACGGCGTCCCAGCGGTCGGGTTCGATATCTTGCGCTTCGTTGGCGATGAGGAGAAGGGATGCGGTCGCGCCACGTACTTGCGCCGTCTGCCCTGCGGAGACAAAGCGGACGAGGGCGCGACCGACGCGGAGAATGCTGCCGCCTTCGGGTTCGAGCGAGGCGACGAAGGGGCCGGCATCGCGTAGGCGTTGTTCGACGCGCTCCCGCGTGATCTGCCCTTGCGGGACGAGCGAGGGCGCAGCGACGACGATCTCGCCGCCGCGCCGCTGACGGCGGATGAGCAGGAAGGCGATTGCCTGCGCGAGGAGTTCGTCTTTGCCGGACTGACGGGCGAAGGTGACGGTGAGCGTCTCGCCGCTGGCGGTGAGGGCGGCGTGGACGATGGCACGGGCGGCGGGAATCTGATAGTGCCGCAGGGCAGTTTCGCGCCATACGACGCGAGAGAAGGCGGCGATATCTGAGAGCAACCAGTGGAGCGGCGCGGCGGCACGCGGGAGAACGGGAGCGGTGCGGGGAAGTGCCATCGGTCAGCCTCCATGGGTGCGGGTGAGGACTTCGAGCGCGACGCCTGAGAGGACAGCAAAAAGCAGCGCGGTGATGCGGTCGCGCACTTCGTGGACTTCCTCGATCACGTCCTCGACGAGGCGGCGGGTGACTGCCTCCTGAACGTAGTGGGCGATATCGGAATCGGTGCGCTGGCGGGCATCCAGCTGGGCGGTGTCGCGGGGGCGGCGGTAACGGGTGTGGGGATGCATGGGGGTTTCTCCTTTCGGGGGGCGGGTTAGGTGCCGTGGCTTTCGGCGTGTTCGAGTTCGGCGAGGGCGCGGGCGAGAATGGGGGCGAGTGTTCCGGTAGGGTCGTCGCGGGCGGCAGCATCGGTGGCGGGGTCCGGGGATGCGGCACGGTCGGCGCGGTCGGCGTGATAGGCGCGTTCGGCGGCGATGGCGTGGATGATGACGGTGACGACGCGGGTAATGTCTACCGCCCGGGTCGCGGCTTCTGCACGGACATCATCGGGAGCGGTCACGAGGTCGTCGAGGGCGTCGCGCAGAATGGCGATCTCGCTTGCGAGGGAGAGCGAGGGGAGCAAGACAGGGTGTGGCATGGGGAACCTCCGGATGTTGAACAAATGTTCTATATATAAAAGTCGTGGGAACGGAAAAGGGAGACAAATCTATGCAAAACTAGGCAGATTCGAACAGTGTTTGTGAAAAGAAAGACGATTATTTTATATTTTGATATAACTCTGTCCTATGGCTTGACGTATTGCGGGACGCCGTGTATACTCAGGAATGAAATTATGGAAGCGATGATCTGGCACCTGCAATGTGGTCACCTCGGTGCCGGGGAGTGAGTGGTGAACCCGACCAACGTGCGATGTGCGGTGCGGGTTCTTTCTTATCCGTCTGCGAATCGTGCGTGTGTGGGTTGCTAACCCCAGAGGTGGGGCGGGCAGACAACCATACCCGCCCCGGTGGTGGACGGGAAGAAAAGGAGACACCATGCAGGCTACACGACGCGGCACTTTTCCGCGCCCTTCGCTGCGCGAGCGCAAGAAATTGCAGACGCGGGCGGTCATTATTAACAAAGCGGTCGAGTTATTCGCATCGCAGGGGTTTTATAATACCTCGATTGACGACATCGCGGATGCGGCGGATGTGAGCCGGGGGACATTTTTTAATTACTTCGGGTACAAAGAAGCGGTCATCGTCGAGTTCGGGCGCGACTTGATGGTGCGGCTAACGGAGCAGACCGAAGCACAATTGAAAGAGAAAGTGGCGGCAGAGCGCATATTCTTTCATCTCTGGCTGGAAGTGCGGGCATTGCTGGAGCAGCACGGCGAAGCGATGGTGGTGTTGTCGCACGAGTTGCTGAACCCGGATGTGGAGCGAGCGCAGCGGGCGGCGCAGGCATTCACGCTATCGGAACTGATCGAGCAGATCGCCACGGCGGGGCAGCAGACGGGGAGATTCCGCCCAACGCTGGACGCCGCGCAACTGGGGCAACTGATCGCAAACCTGGTGATCGTGAGTGTGGCGACGCAGTACCGCACGAACGACCTCGACGCCGCAGACACGTACATGCGACAGAGTTTGCAAGTGATCTTTCACGGGGCGATGCCGGAAGGCGTGACGCACGCGACAAACTGGGACAAGGAATAGGACGCCCGACGCCCAGAGCGCGAGTATACGACGATACACAAGCCCCCTCCTATCGCGGGAGGGGGCTTTCTCGTGTGCTGCCGTGCCGAGGGCGATTAGTTCGTGGGGAGTACGATGGCGGTCGGGACGGGCGGGATGGAAGGTGTCGGGGGGGTAGCGGGAGCGGCATCGAGCGATTTGCGCTGCGGTGCGGCGGTCTTGGCGAGGCGATCCGCCTTGACATCGCTACGCTTGGCGGCAATCCGGTACGAGAAGATGAGGGACGATGCGCCGCCCTGCATCTCGCGGACACTGAACCCGGTCGCGGTCTTGTTGGTGACGTACAGCCCCTTGCAGTCGCCCTCCGGGGTGAGGAGGACGAGGTAAGTGTCTGTTTTAACGACCGCAGCGAAATCGGCATCCAGTTTGATGTCTGCCTTGCCGCCCACGAGTTTCGCTTGTCCGTAGTCGGTCAGCCATGCTTCGGTGGAGGTTTCGCTGTAGGCGGCGCGGTCGGTGCCGTCGGTATGGTGGAGGGAGGCGAGGGTCACGCCGCGCGTGATCAAGGCGCCGGTGACATAGACATCGCCGGTGAAGAACCCGGCGTAGTTGCCCGCCGGGGCAGACCCGGCAACCGCCGCCGCGCCGGTCGTGGAGCCGAAAATCTGTCCGAGGACAGCGGTGCCGCCCGAGAGGATGCTGTACCCGAAGACGCCCGCAGTACCGAGGGCGGTGGAGGCGGTGACACCGATCACGCCACTGCCGCTGCCGGAGGAACCGGAGACACCCGCCTGCGCGGTGGTGGTGAAGCCGTAGACACCGACACCGCCGGCCGAGGTGCCGACAACGCCCGCTTGCGCGTTGACCGAGACGCCGTAGGTGCCGGGACCGGGAGTACCGAGGGAACCATTACGCGCCGGATCGAGGTGGGCGAGTTGGGCGGATGTATTGATACCGTAGACGCCACCTGATGGGCTGGTGCCGTAGACACCGTAGCCGACCTGACTATTGCCATTGACACCGTGGCTGGCAGTGGTACCGGAGTAGTTGTCTCCCTGCACTGCGGGGCTGGTGGTGCTAGTGCTGGCACCTGCCACTGCAGTGCCGGTGCTGAACCCGAAGACGGCGGTGCCACTTGTCGCCTGACCGCGCACACCGTAGCCAATATCGGTGACACCGAAGACGCCGGACGACCCGTTATTTGCCGCGATGCCGACGACGCCGGTGCCGCATCCGCTGTGGCAGTCGTTGTAAAATATGTGCGGGTGTTCATAGGCCGCTACAATCAATAAACCAGACCGCTTTTTGTTAAACACATATAGGAATAGGACACATA
>JBBRMX010000270.1:0-4784 GCA_038230615.1 Thermomicrobiales bacterium
CCACTCCTGATCGAAGACGTAGTTGCCGAGCGAATAGATCACCGGCACGCCCTTATACATTTCCGTCCCCTGCACCCAGTGCGGGTGTGACCCGATCACCGCCGCCGCGCCGAGATCAACCGCAAGGCGGGCGAACCGCTGCTGCTCCCGCGTCGGTACGCTCGTGTACTCCACTCCCCAATGGCAGAAGGGGATGACGACCTGTGCAAGGGTTTTCGCCCGCGCAATATCTTCGCGCAAGAGCACATCGTCCATCGGCACGGTGCCGGGGGTTTTGGCGGTCGCGCCGTCCGCGTTCGCGGAGACGCCGTTGTAGCCGAGCAGCGCAATCGTGATGCCTTTGACCGTGAAGATCGCGGGTTCCCGTGCCGCCGCGAGATCACGCCCCGCTCCCGTTACTCTGATCTTCCGCTTCTCCAGCGCATCGAGGGTGTCGAGCAGCCCTTGCCGCCCCATATTCATGCTGTGATTGTTGGCGAGCGACACGCCATCTATCCCCGCCAGTGTCAGCCCATCGGCGGCGGCAGTCTTGGTCATAAATGCGAAGGTCTTCGGGTCGCGGTCTACGGGGTTCGTGAGGGTGTCGGAGTAATCGCACTCGTTGCTCGCCAGTGTGAGATCGGCCGCCGCCGTGTACTGCGCCACCTTACGGAAGGGCAACTGCCAGTCTCGCCGCGCCACCATCTGCGTATGCACCGTGCGCCCCTGAATGATGTCGCCCAGAAAGAGGACGGTGTACGATGGCGGCACCACGGGTAGCGCGATCTGCGCCCACGTTCGCACCGCGTCTCGTACCACCTGCGGCACTCCCGGCGCGACTGAGACGGCGACAGTGATCGCCAGCGGATACGCTGCGCCCATTTCCCGCCCCGCTGCCGCATCAATTTCGCCGATAGCGAGCGGTGTAAGTCGCGGCGTGAGCGCGGGCAGCGGCAGAAAGGCGATGCCGCCTGCCCGCCCCAGAATCGCCCCGGTCAATTCGTCTACGCTCTGGAATGTGCGCTCCGGCGGCGCGACGAGGCGGTGATCGCCCCGCCCCGCCAGCGGCGCGAGCACACACAACTCGATGGGCGGGTCGGCGGCTGCGCCGAGTTTGCCCCACCGCGCCGCCGTACCGTCCAGTATCGCGCCAAGCTGATCGGCGGGCAGTACCGGCACTGCGAATCGGGGGGAGACGACCGGCACGAGCGGCACGCGCCGTATCCCGATCTGCTCCCACCCGGCGGGTGCATCGCCGGAATGCACCGCGAACGACGGGTTCGCGCCCCCCGCAACGACCGATGGCCCACCCGCCCCGACAACCCCCGTGACCAATGCCGCTCCATCTATACCGAGTAACGCCGCTAGCGCGTCCGGAAGATTGTTGCGAACGCCATATGTCTCCGGTGCGGGCGGCGTGACGACCGGAAGAACAGGCGGAAGAATAGGTACAGGTGTGGGAACGGGCGGCATCGTGGGCAACGGAATATCGGGCAATGCGGCGGATGCGACCGCCTCCGGGCGCGTCCACGACCCGCGCACCGCCCATGACCACGCTGCCGCGCCGCCCGCCAATGCGAGTATCGCCGCTGCTCCCACGAATTGCCGCCGCCGCACGACCGTTTCCATCTCGTCTGCTCCATGAATGGCTTCAGTATCGCATTGTACGTACAAATAGGGAAGGAGAATGTGGCACCAACCACACCGCGCATCGCGTTGTCGCAAGGCAAAAACTGTCTCCCGCTCGACAATGTACTGTGGGCGCGATAGTGTACTTGCGGGTGGTGTAGCGCGTGAGGGGGAATGTGTGGCGGCTCTATCGGGTTGGGTTCGGATTGCATGTCTGTCTCTCGTGTTTTTCGTATCAACAGGGGCGGTGCTGCCCGTTGCCGCAGACGATGCCGCCCCGGTGACGCTCGATGCGGAGGAGCAGAGCATGTGGGATACGCTGCTCGTTGCCCGTGCGTTGCAGGGCGTGCGGGGCGTGCCACAGGTAGACGCCCGTGCGACACAACTCGCCCGCGACCGCAGCGCGGACATGGCGACCCGCGGGTATTTCAGCCACACGACGCCGGACGGCAAGACGTATCTTGATTTGCTGCCCGCGTACGGCATTACGTTTCGCGCCGTGGGCGAGACGATTGCCACGAACGGCGGCTATGCCGACCCCGGCGTACAAGCAGCATTGGACTTCATTCTCAGCCCGCCGCACCACGGAATTTTGTTCGACCCGCAATACACCCTTGCGGGGGTCGGTCACGCCGTCGCGCCCGATGGCACGCACTATTTCACGATTATCATGCTGCTCAATTAGCAGGGGAAAGCGCGAACCACGAGAAACGGCGTCATTCGTCTCGTGCCTCGCGCTTTTCGTTGCCCGCTAAGAGATTTCGAGGATGGCGGGGCGGGGGTGGGTAGACTGGGTACCGGGGACGGCGGGCCACTCCCCCGTGACGGAGAGGAACTCCGGCACGCCGTCCGCGCCGAGGACGAAGGTATCTTCGCTCTTAGTGCCAGTGACGGAGGGATTGTACGCGAACGACTGGCGCGGCACGACACGCGCCGCATTGTCGGGTTCTAGCATCCATTCGCGTCCCGCGTAGCCCGCCGCGCCGCCTTGATGATGCAACCGCTCCTCGCCGGGGAAGCCGCCCGCCGCATATGCCGCAACCCCTGCTGCCCAGATGTCGCCCGCCGTCGCGCCGACCGTGGTTGCGCCGATATAGGCGAGATCAACCGCCGCGCAGATTTCCTGTCGCTGGCGTAGATCGTCTGGAAGTGTGCCAAAATGGACGATGCGGGTCGCGCTCGCCCACAGCCCCCACCGCGTGGCGCAGGCGACGAGCATCGCATACGTCTGCACGGTATTATCGGTCGGGAGGGGGTGCCGGAAGCCGCGCAACCGGTCGTCCGCCGCAACGAGGCAGACAGGCAACTGTACCCCTGCCGCCACGAGCGGCGCGGTAAACGAGGCGGCGATGGCATGTTCGGTCATGCCGGGGCGGGCAGCCCGCGCCGCCGCTTCTACCGCCCGTGCCGTCGTCTGGCAGAGCCAGCGGTAGCGGGTTATTTCGTCGTCCATAAGCGTGCTGCGGAGGTCGCGCACTGCGTCACGCAGCACCCGTACCTCGATCCCAGCGGCGGGGGCGTCCGCGCCGATCTGCCCTTCGCCCACGATGCGCCGGACGATTGCCGCGCGATCTGCAACCCGCCCGCGTTCCCACGGGTAGGCATGCACCGCAATGCCCTGCCCCGGCATCTCCTCGGCAGCGATGCGCGGGGCTTCGATGGCGTCTGCCAGCAGATGCACCTCGCCGGACTGCGTCACGAGCAGCGAACCGAGGGCGTCCGCGCCGCCCATAACGATGCGGGTCATCGCCCCGCCAGTGAGCCACGCAACGCTGCTTTCTTGCGTGAGCAGCAGCGCATCGAGGTCGTGATCCTCGCAGAATGCCACGGCGCGGCGGCATTTCTCCGCGATCTCGTCACCGGTGGGGCGAAAAGTCGCGTCGGTATAACTCTGCGGCATTGCGCTATTTCTCCCGCGCCGACGGCGGTGCTTCGTCTTTGGCACGGTCGCGCTGCACCGTCGGGTTGATCAGCAGTTGGTCAATCGTCACGCGGTCGGGCAAACTCGCCACGAAGACGACCGCCGCCGCCACATCTTCCGGCTGCAACATGAACGACCGCGAGTAGGCGTCCGGCGGGTTCGGGCGCAGTTCGAGAATCGGTGTCGCGACTTCGCCGGGGAGGATGGCGCAAGCGCGGATATTGTTCGTGCGTTCCTCCGCGTTGATGCTCCCCGTGACCGAGACCGCGCCCGCCTTCGAGGATGCATAGGCGACACCGGACATCACACCCGGCCCCCGTGCCGCCATGCTCGCCACGGTGATGAATGCTCCGCCGCCCTGTTCGCGCATCTGCGGCAGCACGGCTTTGGCACAGTAGAAGACGCCGCTCATATTCGCCCCGACGACGGTGTCCCACTGTTCCGGCGACATATCGTTGAGATTGCGCTGCTTGGTGTTCGTGCCGGCATTGGCGACGAATACATCTACCTTGCCCCACTCGTGGATGACATTTGCAACCACCCGCGTGACTGCGGCGGCATCGGAGACATCAGCGGCGTAGGCGAGACACATACTATTTGCGTCATCGCCGTCGCTGTTGAACTCCTTTGCCAGTGCTTCCAGCTTGTCCGCAGACCGTGCGACGATGGCAACTTTCGCGCCCTCCGCGACGAATGCCCGCGCCGTTGCCTGCCCGATGCCCGTGGAAGCCCCCGTCACGATGGCGACTTTCCCCGTCAGTTTGCCTGCTGCCATGTGTTCCCCTCCTCCGCGCTCGTTTAGTCTTCGTCTACGGGCGTGAAATGTCCGGTGACTTGCACAAGTTCGATCTCGTTACCGAAGGGATCGTCCACGAAAAAGCGCGGGCGGTGGTCAATGGCACTCGTCTCACGCGGGGCAACCCCATGCTGCTGCACCTGCGCCCGCATCGCATCAATATCGTCCACCTCGATGCACAGATGATCGCCCTTGCGGGGCAGACCGGGGTTCTCAGCGCGGATAAGGTGAATTTCGTGCTCGTTTTCCCCGATGTCGTACCAGATCAGGGTGCGATCTTTCAGCCCCATGGGGCGTTTCTTCTCGGCAAGCCCCAGTGCGCCGCCGTAGAATGCCCGCGCTTCATCCTCGCGCCCCCGCTCGATGCCGATACTGACGTGCTGCAACCGCTTGATGCGTACCATCGCGTGCGTCCTTCCGTGCATGGTGCCGTCATTCCGTATCGGTTAGTCTCGCACG
>JBBRMX010000271.1:0-4783 GCA_038230615.1 Thermomicrobiales bacterium
CGCGGCCGGCGCGGCGACTCGAAGTATCTCGCGCCGCGCCGTCAGTCGTTATTTCGTGGACGAGGCGTGTCATGTGGTGCGCGTACCACGCATGGTTGCCGGTGAGTATTGGGGGAGATGTCAGCATGGTGACCCCTCCTCTGCTTCCCACGCGACGACGACGAAAACCGGATTGAGTGCCTGAAGCCGCGTCATCCCGGCGATGGGCGTGCCGCGTGCGACGGAGAGTTGTAGCAACTCGTGCCGCCAACCCGCCGTATCGAGGGCGGTTAAGGTGTCGTGAAGGCGGTCGAGAGTGGCGAGATTGACGACAAGCCGCCCGCCGGGTCGGAGGCGTTCGGTCGCGCACGCGATGATGGCGGGGAGTGCGCCGCCACTGCCGCCGACAAAGACCGCATCGGGATCGGGGAGGGCGGCGCAGGCATCCGGCGCATCTCCCGCGACGATGCGGACATTCTCCGTGCGGAACGCCGCGCAATTTGTGGCGATGTGTGCGAGGCATTCCACGTCTCGCTCGACTGCGTACACCTGTGCGGCGGGATGCAGCATGGCGGCTTCGATGGCGACGGAGCCGCTGCCCGCACCGATATCCCACACGACCGCATCCGGCGCACGGATACCGAGCGCAGCGATGCTGACAACGCGCACTTCCCGCTTCGTAATCAGCCCCGCACGCGGCGTGCGTTGCGCGAAGGCAGCATCCGAGATGCCGGGAACCCATGCGTCATTCGGCACCCTACCGGGTGATGGGGATACTAATTCGTCTTCGCGGATGAGCAGGAGCACATTGAGCGGGTCGAATGTCTGTGCGGGCAGAGCGGCGAGGGTGGTCTCAATGATGCGCTCTGCATCGCCACCGAGCCGTTCGCAGACCACCGCGCGGCAGTCCGGCACGCCCGCGCCGAGCAATGCGCGTGCGATAACTGCAGGAGTGTGGAGCGCATCTGTGAGGACGGCGAGTTTGCGAGTGTGGCGTGCTGCCGCGACAACGGGGGCAAGTTCGCGCCCGTGGACGCTCACCAATGCGGCATCGTGCCAAGGCTCGGCGATTCGCGCCCACGCGAGTTGCACCGCGCTGACAGCGGGGTAGATACGCAGCATCGAAGCGGGCAAGGAGCGGCGCAGCGTGGCACCGATACCGTACAGCAGGGGATCGCCGCTTGCCAGCACAACGACGCGCCGCCCGCCCGCGGTGGCTTCGTGCAACCGTGCCGCGAGTGCCGCTATATCGCCGCGCACCACGACGCGCTCCGCAGGATGGTCGGGGAAGAATGCGAGATGACGCACGCCACCGCAGAGCACGTCCGCGCACGCGATAATCGCCGCAAGGTGCGCGGGAAGATCGCACGCCCCGGCGTCGGTCAGCCCGATGACAGCGATGGGATAGGTCACGATGGTGCCTTTGCCCGCGCCAGCACCGCGCCGTCGAAATCGAACAGCGTCGCTTCCACTGCGAGTGCGCCGTGTGTATGTGTGACGCAACGCTCGCGGGTCAGTTCTGCGAGGCGGTGATAGAAAGCGGGGGCAATCCCGGCAGGCTCGACTAACTCCGTGACATGGCGGGCGGTGTTCGCGCCACGCACGGCGGCTTGTAGGGCATCGTCCGCCCCGGACTCGGCGGCAACGGCGGCGAGGAAACCCGTGTCCACCTGATTTCCCGCAACATGTGTCTGCATATGCCCCTGCGCGAGTTTGGCGAATTTGCCGACCATGCCGCAGACTGCCGCCCATGTCATCCCCTGCGCGACGCTGGTAGCCAGGGCGTTTCCCGTGAAAATGCCCATTTCAACAAAGGCAATTTCGGGCAGATCGTCGTACAGCCGCATCGCGTACTGCTCGGAGCGGCTGCCAGTGCAGAGGGCGACGCGCCGTTGCCCATTTGCGGCGGCGACTTGCACCGCCTGCACGACGCTTGCTCGCCACGACGCAGTGCTGTACGGCTTGACGATGCCCCATGTGCCGAGGATCGAGATGCCGCCGATGATGCCAAGGCGGGCATTGAGTGTCTTGCGGGCGATTTCTTCGCCTCCCGGTACCGAGATCGTCACACGGACGCCGCGTGTGGCGAGGTCGCCCGCAACTTCCGCGACTTCATTTGTCACCATCTGGCGTGGTACAGGGTTGATCGCGGGGCCGCCGACTTCTAAGCCCAGACCGGGCAGCGTGACGACCCCGACACCCGCGCCACCCGTCAGCGTGATACCGGGCATGTCCGCCCATTCGACGCGGGCGACGATGTACGCGCCGTGCGTGGCATCGGGATCGTCGCCGCCGTCTTTAATGATCGCACATTGCGCCCACCCGTCGCCCGTGGTGCGGCGCACCGTGGTAAATGTCGCGGTGCCGCCGATAGGCAAGGCTATCGTGACCGTTTCGGGAATCGCGCCGGTATGGAGGGCGACGGTTGCCGCTTTCGCCGCCGCTGCCGCGCACGACCCGGTCGTGTAACCGGTGCGAAGCCCGCCCTTTTTGCGCGGCGGCGGTTTGAGATCGTCCTCCATTGTTTCCACGGCTAGACATCCTCCGTGGCGAGCGCGAGAAGCGCGTTGACGATTGCCGCCGCAACCGCGCTCCCGCCTTTCGGTCCGACATTGCTGATCCACGGAAACGATGTGTGCATCAGGGAGGTTTTCGATTCTACCGTCGCTACGAACCCAACCGGTACGCCGACGATCACGGGCGGCACGATTGCTCCTGCATGCGCGAGTGCGACGACTTCGTACAGCGCAGTCGGAGCATTGCCGACGATGTACAGTGCCTGCGGGTGGTCGGGCGCGAGCAGTCGGATTGCCGCCATCGAGCGGGTGATGCCTTCACGTTGCGCGAGTATCGCCGCTTCGGGGTGGTCTATCGCACAACAGACTGTCCCACCGAACCGCGCCAGTTGCTGTGTCTGGATACCTGCCGCAACCATCTGCACATCGGTGACGATGTTCGCCCCGCCCCGTATCGCCACGATTGCAGCGGCAATCGCACCGGGTGCGAACCGCAATGCGCCAACCCATTCGGTGTCTGCGGTCGTATGGACGACGCGCCGCACGACCGGGTAGACATCTGCCGCGATGCCATACGGCGCGAGCAACGCATCAATACGCCGGAAACTCTCGGCGGTGATCGCGGCGGGATCGGTGAGTAGCATGTTCACCGCCGTTGCCCCGCTGCGAACAGCAGATGCTCCGCCCAGTAATGCGTGGTCTTTGCGACGACCGTGATGACGCTTTTGACCTGATCGGTGATTTCCCACTGCGAACCGACAGGGACAAGCAACTGGTCTCCGTCGGTTCGTGCGTCGAGGTTCTCGGCGCGGCTCGCGTCGCAAAGCCATTGCGCCATCGCGGGGCTATCGGTACTAATGGCGATCCAGCCCGGTTCCACTTCGGCAGCGGTCAGACCGCTCACCGCACGCACACCGCGCAGGATTTCCGTAACGGCAGCACGATACGCGGGCGTCGTAGGATCGGGGACGGGATTGCCTGCGAGCAATGCGCCCCGGTGCGGCGACCCGCCATCGGTGGCAAGCACACAGAATGTCTCCCACATGTTGCCCCAATCCACGGAGCCATCGTCTGCATAGACAATCGGAGCTGCCTCCATCAGTGCAGTCTTGTCCGGCGAGATTGCAGCGGGCAGCGACGGGTAGGCGGCGGCATAGCCGTGGGTATGGTCGTGTCCGCGCAGACCGTGCAGCGTGTCCGACCAGCGCGGCACCCCCGCGAATTGCTCGAAACCGACCATCGCCGTGCGATAGAGGCACGTGTCGCAACTCATTTGCACGCGTCCGCTCTCCGCTTCCTCGACCCGCTGCACGAGCAAGTCAACAAGCAGCGGGTCGCCGCCGAGATAGGGCGCAACGGCAAACGACGTTGCCGGGAAGTGTGCTGCATTCTCCGCGATCTGCGTGTGAATACGCTCGACCAACACGCCAGTAAAGAGGAAGAGCGGCACGACGATCACGCGCCGCGCACCGAGCGCGACACACCGCGCCATGCCATCGGGAACGGATGGGCGTGCTTGGCTGGTGAAGGCGACTTCTACGCCCTGCCAACCGCGCCCCTCGTAAAGTAACCGAGCAATTTTGAAAACATCAGCGTTGGCATCGGGGTCGGTCGTCCCGCGCCCGACGAGCAGAAGCGTCGTTTCGTCCGCCGGGATGTCGCTTGGGGTGGCTTCCGCGATGCGAGCATCGAGCACCTGCAACACACGCGGTTCGACGCCAAGCGGTGCACCATACCGAAGCGCGAGGTCGGGATGGCGAACACGTACCGCATCGAGGGCGGCGGGGACATCGTTCTTGATGTGTCCTGCACCGAGCAGGAAGGCGGGGGCAACCGTGACCGACCGCACCCCCTCTGCGACCAGCGCATCCAGTGTCGGGATCACTGGCGGGTCGGAGAGTTCGAGGAAGCAGGGTGCAACAGTGCGCTCAGGAAAGCGTTGTGCAACGGCCTCAACGAAACCAAGGAACTCCGTGGCACCAGCACCGCGACGGGTACCATGCCCAATGACAAGTAATGCGTCGGTCATCGCGCACCGCGCCGGAAACGGAAGAAGGAACAGAAAACACCAAGCATAAAACTCCCGAACCTTTCACGCGAAGGATGGAGGGAAAGGGAACGGCGGGTAGTCTGACTTCGCGGTACGAACCGCGTTACAGTTGCGGGACAGCACCGGACTTGCACCGGCTTCCCCCATTGCGCTCCGTACGTCCGAGTGTGGAGCACCGTTCCTTGCATGAATTATGCATACGAGCGTAGCGCGAAACACGGCGGCTGTCAAATGGTGC
>JBBRMX010000272.1:0-4774 GCA_038230615.1 Thermomicrobiales bacterium
ACCGTTTTCCACTGAGTGAAGAACTCTTTGGCGGCTTTGCCCTGCTCACGGGAGCCGCTGCTGCTCTCCTTCATGCCGCCGAATGGGACATGATATTCCAGCCCCGCGCTCTCCTGATTGACCTTGACGACACCCGCACGAATGTCGTTGGCGAAGCGCATCGCTTTGGAGAGGTCACGGGTGAAAATGGCGGCGGTGAGACCGTACGGCGTGTCGTTCGCCATTGCTACGGCTTCTTCATACGATGACGCAGTGAGCAGTGCGGCGACAGGGCCGAAGATTTCTTCCCGCGCCACGCGGCTTTGCGGGTGCACATCGGTGAGTACGGTGGGGCGAATATAGTAGCCGTCGCCGAGGCTACCGGCGCGGTCGCCGCCCGCGAGTGTGGTTGCGCCTTCTTCCGCGCCAATGTGCAGGTAATCCAGCACAGTATGCATTTGGTCTTCTGAGGCGACAGGGCCGACTTTCGTGCTGCCTGCGAGGGGATCGCCGAGCGACCACCCGTTCGCAATGGCGACGAGGCGGTCAGCAAACTCCTGTTGCACACTGGCTTCGACGATGACGCGGCTGGTGGCGGTGCATTTTTGCCCCGCGCTGAGGAACGCGCCGCGTGCAACATGCTCGGCGGCGAGGTCGAGGTCGGCATCGGCGAGGACGACGGCGGGGTTTTTGCCACCGAGTTCGGTCTGTACCTTCTTGCCGTGGGCGATGGCGGCTTGCTGCAATGCCTTGCCGACGACATTCGAGCCAGTGAAGGTAATCGCGTCTACATCCGGGTGCGATGTGAAGACGCTGCCGACTTCCGACCCCTTGCCGAGGACGAGATTAAGCACGCCCGGTGGCAACCCCGCGTCCACGAGAGCCTGCAAGAAGTGGACGGCGGTAAGCGGGACGATCTCGGCGGGCTTCCACACAACGGTGTTGCCGTACGCGAGCGCGGGCGCGATCTTCCATGCAGGAATGGCGATGGGGAAGTTCCACGGCGTGATCGCAGCGACAACGCCAATTGGCTCCCGTCGTGCAAAGAGGAAGGTGAGAGGCGACGCACTTGGGTACGTCTCGCCGTCCGGCTCCAGTGTTTGTGCTGCGAAGTACCGGAGGATCGCAACGGCGCGTTTCGTTTCGCCGATGCCCTCCGCAAGCGTCTTGCCCTCCTCGCGGGTGAGATCGCGTCCGACATCGGCGGCGCGGGCATCGAGCAATTCGGCGGCTTTGCGAAGGATTTCGCCGCGTGCGGGGGCGGGCATCGCACGCCATGCGGGGAAGGCGCGGCGAGCATCTTCGATTGCGGCAGTGGCGACTTCCGCGCCGCCCTGCGAAACTGACGCGACGACCTCGGACGGATTGCCGGGGCTAATATCGTCCACAGTGCGTGTACCGTTGCGCCAGTCGCCGCCGATGAATGAACGTAATTCCACTGCCATGTGCAAATGCCTCCTTGTAGCCCGTGTAGACCGTTCCTATGCCCGAATTGTACTATGCTTGGAGAATGTTGCGTGGGGGCGTGGCGGGGTGTGGGAAGAATGAAGGGGAGAGAGTGGCGATGACGGCTCTGCAACGGTACGGGCGGGGTGCAGACGATCTGGACGCGGCACTGATGGGGATAACGGGGGACACGTTCGATCTCGTGGCGATGGAAGGGGAGTGGAGTATCCGAGCGATTGTGCACCATCTGGCGGATGTCGAGTTGCGGCAGGCGTTCTGGTGGGAGGCGGCAATCGCGAACCCCGGTGTTTGCCTCTCGGTAGACTGGCGGCACCCGCACCTCAATAGAGCGTGGGGTGCCGCACTTGGTTTTGCGACACGCCCGGTCGCGCCGTCGCTGGCGATGATCCGGCAGGTGCGGGTGTATATCGTCTCGTTTATGGCGTTCAAACCGCACGCATTGGGGCATCCGTTCACGCTGCACGGGGCAGACCTGCCGGAGCCGATCCACACCACCGTGGGGCATAGCATCTGGGAGATGGCGGGGCATCTCGACGAACATCTCGCGGAGATTCGTCGTATCCGCACGCTGCATGGGGCATGAGCGGGATTTACCGCCGTGCCGTTGCGGTGGGAGATGCTGCAACAGTGCCGCGTACCGTCTGGCTTGTGGTTGCGGCGGGGCGCGTCGGCAATGGCGCACGCACGAAGACAATGTTCTTCACCCCGGACGCTTCGAGCAGTTGCCGCAGACTGGTCGCGGCGTTCTCCTGCGCCGCCTGCAATAACTGGTCGTCCGCGAGTACGGCATCACGGGCTTTTTGGTCGGCGTCGCGCAGCACCGAGTTCATTAGGTCCTTCTCCGGCGTGCCGATGCCTGTAGACGGACCACCAGTGCGGCTGGCAACGTAACTTTTCTGCGAGTCGAGCGACTGGCTGACGATATAGGGTGCGGGCAAGGTAATCCGCACCGTGTCGCCCTCGATCACGATATCCTGCGCGGTGATCTTCGAGAGATCAATACCCGCTTTGACATCGTAGACCGCGATATAGGTGATGGATTGATCGGAACCGGGAACCGGAATATTGCCAACCCCCCGGTTTTTGGTGGAGTCGGTGAAGGCTTCCTGCACGGGTCGCTCGGCGGTGACGAGTTGGTTCGTGCTGTGGATCGTCTGCAAGACAACGGCAGACGAAATGGTCGGTGTAGGGGTGACAGTGGGCGGCTTCGCCGTCTGCGCGGTCTGCGTGCGCGATTGCCAGAACAACACGCCGGCAACCGTTAGCCCGACGACCACGATCAGCGCAACGAGTGCATTGAAAAACCCGAAAATCCCGCCGTTGTTTCGCTGCATCGTTTACCCTCGCCCAGTCTGAACCATACTCGCCCACTATCTAGAATACATAATTCTCGCATTTATCGGCGACACTGCAACCATGCAAAACTCACCGTAATGTAAACCCGTCGTTTTCCTCTCCTGCGAATGTTTGCGCCCCGCGATCTGCTACGCAAGGAACGTGCAAAGAGGTGCAACGGATGGGTGATCTTCGGCATGCGCCCTGTGGTTGGTTGTGTAGTTGTTTAGTAGAAGCGCGGGCAACGCAACAATGGTTGGCATCAATATTGCTTATCAAGTTCTTGCGAAACGCGCTGCGAGCAGTATTGCAAGATACAGCGAAATAGGCGAGTGGTCCGGAACGTAGTTGCGGCTCTGACGTACGGACGAGACCACCTCGCGTGCCTCAAACGGTTGCTGACGGAAGGGAAGAGCATGGGCACGATCTTCGAGAATGACTTGATGGTACTGAACTATGCACTGACATTGGAGCATCTGGAAAGCACCTTCTACAAGCAGGTAAATGCCTCTGGCAAGTTGCAGGGTAATGCTGCGAAATACCTTGCGATTATCGGGGCACACGAAGCGGCACATGTGGATGCGCTCACTAAAGCGATTACGGGTGCGGGCGGTGTGCCAGTCAAAGCGCGAAAGTCGTACGATTTCGGCAAACTGGGCGATCTTTCTACCCAAGCGGCCATCCTCGCTGTTGCCGCAACGCTCGAAGCGACTGGGGTAGCCGCCTATGACGGTGCGGCAGGAGAGATCGCAAGTAAGGCGATTCTTGGCGTTGCGGGGCAGATCGTGCAAGTCGAGGCGCGGCATACCGCGATCATCCGCACTCTCATCAACCCAGACGCGAATCCGGTACCAAAAGCATTCGAGGATTCCCTGACTCCCGCGCAGGTATTCAGCGCGGCGGGTGCCGTCTTGGGGCCGGGTGCGGATGAGAAGCCCCTTGATGCGGACGCGCAGGAGGTTGTCAACCAGATTGCTGCGAGTGGTCCGCCGCCCTTCGTTCTGACGCCGCAAGTGGCGCGTATGGGACCGAGCGTGCGGGATGCTGCCGTCGCGGTAGCGAAGAAGCGTGGTCTCAGCACCGATCCCGAACCTGTCGCTAAGGTTGAGAACCGCACAATTCCCGGTCCCGGCGGGCAACTTCCCGTGCGCGTATATACGCCCGCAGGCAACGGACCGTTTCCCGTTGTGGTCTATTTTCACGGCGGCGGCTGGGTGCTTTTCAGCACTGATGTCTATGATGCGTCCTGCCGGGGGATCGCAAATCAGGCGCGGGCGGTAGTCGTTTCGGTAGACTATCGGTTAGGACCAGAGAATCGCTTCCCCGCCGCTCACGACGATGCCTATGCCGCGTATCGGTATGTCTTGGCAAATGCCGGACAGTTTGGCGGCGATCCAAAGCGAGTGGCAGTCGCAGGCGAAAGCGCGGGCGGCAATCTCGCGGCGTCGGTCTGCTTACGTGCAAAAGCGGACAATGTCCCCCAACCCATCTACCAGCTGCTTGTGTATCCCATCACCAACTACGCATTCGACACGCCGTCGTATATCGAGAATGCGGAAGCAACACCGCTCTCAATGCCCGGAATGATGTGGTTTTTCCGCTATTACCTAAACAGTCCACAGGATGGCGCGAACCCGATCATTTCGATCCTACGTGCGCCTGATTTGCGCGGTCTCGCCCCTGCAACGGTCATCACGGACGATGTGGATCCTCTCCGTGACGAGGGCGAGGCATACGCACAACGACTGCGCGACGCGGGTGTTCCCGTCAAGGCAATGCGTTACACAAATGTGATGCATGAGTTCTTCAGTATGCCGTCGGTGATAGCCAAAGCGCGTCAGGCGCAAGCAATGGCGGGCGCGGATTTGCGGGCGGCGTTCGGTATCTAAACCACGACGATAATTGCCCGACGGTGAACCATCTACGTGTTCGGTGCGTAAAGGAGAGTAGCACCACGGGATCACAAGCAATTTCGCGGGACCGAGTACACACA
>JBBRMX010000273.1:0-4749 GCA_038230615.1 Thermomicrobiales bacterium
GATCAATATTCCGCCCGCCGTTTTTCTTAAGATCGCTACGACGGAGCCGGGAATCAAGGGCGATACTGCGACGGGCGCGGTCAAGGCTGCCACGCTCGAAACGGGGTTGGTGGTGAATGTGCCGCTATTCATCAATGAGGGCGACACGATCAAGGTAGACACGCGCTCCAACACCTATATCGAACGGAAGAACGACTGATGAGCGATACGCAACGCGATGACCGCGCCCCCGGCTTGCCCGCCGGTCTTGTGGACGATGTCGCCGCGCTCGCTGCGGTGATGGCGCAACACGGGATGGCGAAGATTGCCCTTCAGGTGAACGGTGTGCATCTGACGCTCACGGCGCAGCACGCCGCACCGGAGGGTACCGTCCTCGTCGCCGCGCAGACGATGGCGTCCGCCGCACCGGAGGTAGTCGCGATGCCCGCGACTGCCGGGTACGAGCTGCCTGCGCCGATGATCGGCACGTACTATTCCGCTCCTTCGCCCACCTCAGAGCCGTATGTGCGCGTCGGGGACCATGTCACGGCGGGGCAGACGATCTGCATTATTGAGGCGATGAAGATCAACAACGAGATTCAAGCCGAACGCGGCGGCATTGTGGAAGAACTCTACGTCTCCAACGGGCAGGGCGTCGAGTACAACCAACCCCTGATGCGGCTAGGGTAATTCCCTCTTGCCCCGTCTCGTATGGTGATCGCTATATATGGTGAGAAGGGTTCGGGAATGACCGTTGCGTCGGTGGGGGAAATCACCGCATATTTGAAGGAGTTGTTCCAGATTGACCCGGTACTTGGGGATATCTGGGTGCGCGGCGAGGCGTCGAATATCTCGCGGCCCGCGTCGGGGCATTATTACCTCACATTGCGCGATTCCGAGGCTGCCCTGCGAAGCGTCTGCTTCAAGCAGCAGATGCGCTACATGAATTACCGCCCGCAGGACGGGGACGCGGTGCTGGCGCACGGGCGCATCGGCATTTACGAAGCGACCGGGCAATACCAACTGTATATTGACATGATGCAGCCGGACGGCGTGGGGATTATGGCGGCGCAGTTCGAGCGGCTGCGGGTGCTGTTGGAGCAGGAAGGGCTGTTCGAGGCGGCGCGGAAGCGTCCCCTCCCCCTCGCACCGCGCTGCATCGGGGTAGTCACGAGCGCGTCCGGGGCGGTATGGCACGATATTCAGACGGTCGTGTCGCGCCGCTACCCGCTGACGACGCTTGTGCTGGCACCCGCTGCGGTGCAGGGCGCGAATGCCCCTGCCGAGATCGTTGCGGCGATGCGGGCATTGCAGGAGGACGGACGCGCCGAGGTGCTGATTGTCGGGCGCGGCGGCGGCTCTGCCGAGGACCTCGCCGCGTTCAACGATGAGCGGGTCGTGCGGGCGATTTTCGCTTCGCGGCTCCCCGTCATCAGCGCAGTGGGGCATGAGACCGATGTGACACTCGCTGATCTGGTGGCAGA
Source organism: Thermomicrobiales bacterium (assembly GCA_038230615.1). Lineage (GTDB taxonomy): Bacteria > Chloroflexota > Chloroflexia > Thermomicrobiales > JALYUS01 > JBBRMX01. Next base: position 1,464 of record JBBRMX010000273.1, read on the forward strand.
TGTACGTGCCGCAACTCCCTCTGCCGCCGCCGAACTCTGCACGCCGGACATGGCAGCATTGTTCGACGATCTCCGTACGGTTCGTCGTGCGCTTGCGGCACTGGTGCGCGACCGGCTCGACCGCTACGGGGACGATGTACTCGCCTGCAAGGGCGCACTGCTGCGGCTCTCGCCCGCCCGCCGCACGGAACAACTGCGGCAGCGCACCGACGACCGCGCCCGCGCCATGACGCAGACGATGCACACACTGCTGACGGTGCAGCGGGAACGGCTGAAGGCGCGGGAAGCCGCTCTTGTTGCGCTCGATCCGCGTGCCGTTTTGCAGCGAGGCTATGCGATGGTGACGGACACCGCGACGGGCGAACCCGTGCGCGACGGCGCGGGCGGATACGCAGGCAGGCGTCTAACGGTTCGGGTAGCGGGGGGCGCATTCGGCGCGACCGCCACCGGGGAGCAGCACCAACCATGACAAAGACAACAGGAACCCCCGCTGCCGCGATGCCCGACGATCTACGCTTCGAGGATGCGTATGCGCGGCTGGAAGCAGTGCTTGCGCGGCTGCAAACGGGCAATATGCCACTCGATGATGCGCTGACGGCGTACGAGGAGGGTATGTTGCTGGCTGCACGCTGCCAAGAGTTGCTCGAAGCCGCCGAGTTGCGCGTCGAGCAACTGGAACAGGCAGATGACGGCACCTTCGGCACACCCCACATCTTTATGGATGACGGAGACGAGATTAACGACGAGGAACCACCATTTTAGGGGGATAGGAGGAATTGATGGCGACGATTCCGGTAGCATTGCAACTGTACACGGTACGCGATGAGGCGGCGAAGGATTATGCCGGTACACTCGACCAAGTGGCGGCGATGGGGTACACGGGGGTTGAACTGGCGGGATACGGCGGTATGTCCGCTCCCGATCTCGCGGCGAAACTGCGTGCGCTCGATGTGCGCGTTGCGGGGAACCATGTTGCGCTGAAGCGGCTGGAGACGGAACTGCCGCAGGTGCTGGAAGAATGCCACATCCTGCGGTGCGAGTATCTCGTTTGCCCCGTGCTCCCCGCCGAACTCCGCACGCCGGACGGCTACCGTTCGCTGGCGGAATCGCTGAATACGATGGGAGCGGCGGCACAAACGAACACGCTGAGCCTGTGTTATCACAATCACGCCTTCGAGTGGGAGACGACGATTGACGGAATGGCGGCGTACGACTGGCTGCTTGACCACACCGACCCCGCCCTTGTGCGGATCGAACTAGATGTGTACTGGGTGCTGAAGGCGGGCAAAGACCCCGCCGATTATCTCCGGCAGCACGCGGGGCGCGTGCCGCTCGTACATCTCAAAGACATCACGACGGACGAGCGGCAGACATACGCGCCCGTCGGTACGGGGAGCGTGGATTTCGCGCCGATCTTCGCGGCGACCGAGACAAACACCGCGTGGTACATCGTGGAGCAGGACCAAGCGGACGGTTCGAGCTTCGATGCTGCGCGTACGAGTTATGCGAATCTCAAGGCTATGGGGAAAATCTAGGAAGAATGGTATCCTAGCGGCGTCATTTGCGTGCATTTCACCGGAACGAAGGGGAGCGGTGGGGAATGGAAACATTTGAACTCTCGATGGACACGCTGCGCGGGCGACGCGGCGCGAAATGGAACCTCTACGGCAAGGATGTTGTCCCCGCGTGGGTTGCGGATATGGACTACACCGTCGCGCCTGTGGTGCAGGAGGTAATCGAGCGCACGACGCGCACGGGCGATTACGGCTATCCGTGGCGCACGGGCGATGAGACGCTGCAAGCGGCGTTCGCGTACCGGATGAAGGAGCGGTTCGGGTGGGAGGTGGACCCGAAATTGGTGCAGCCGGTGACGGAGTGTGTGCAGTGCATGATCGCTACGGTGATGGCATTCAGCGCACCGGGGGACGGCGTGCTGACGATGACACCAATTTACCCGCCGTTCCTCTCCACGATTGAAGTCACGAAACGGCGGCTGGTAGAGACGCAACTGGTGGACGACGGCACCCGCTTCGTGCCGGATTTCGACCAGATGCGGGCGGCGATTGACGAGCATACGAAGGTGCTGCTGCTGTGCAGCCCGCACAACCCGACCGGGCGGGTCTGGACACGGGAAGAATTGACGACGATCGCAGAGATCGCAGTCGCGCACGATCTGATTGTGCTATCCGACGAAATCCATGCCGATCTCGTCCACGATGGCGCACACATCCCGCTGGCGACGATCAGCCCCGCCATCGCCGCCCGAACGATCACGATTACCTCTGCGACGAAGGCGTTCAATATCGCGGGGTTGCGGGCAGCGGTGATGCACTTCGGGACGGAAGAACTGAAGGCGACGATGCACGCTGAGGTTCCCCCGTACTTGATGGGGCAGATCAGCGTGGTCGGCGTTGATGCGACGGTGACGGCATGGCGCGAGGCGCAGCCGTGGCTGGACGGGGTGATGGCACGGTTGCGCTCGAACCGCGATTACATGGAGCAGTTTATCAAGGAAGAGATGCCCGAAATCGCCTTCCACGCGCCGGAGAGCACGTATCTCGCGTGGCTCGATTGCTCCGCGCTCAATCTGCCGGAGACGCCGCACAAGTTCTTTCTAGAACATGCGAAAGTGGGGCTAAACGATGGCGGCACATTCGGCACACCGGGGACACAGTGCGTGCGCCTCAACTTTGCCACCTCTGAGGAAGTGCTGAAGGAAGTGCTGTCGCGCATGGCGGAAGCCGTGAAAGCACATAAGGCGGCGTAAGCATTTCCTGCCCCTGCCCCTGCCGCTCGCGAAACGACGATGCCGCGATGCATGAACGCATCGCGGCATCGTTATTACCCGCACAGTGGTGCAGCAGCGAGCGTCAGGTGCGCCGCCGCCGCGCCTGCATGATCTCGACGCCGACCACCCCGACCGCAGTGCCGTGTAGCCACCCGCCGAGCACATCGGTGGGGTAATGGACGCCGAGGACGACCCGCGACACGCCGACCGCTACTGCGAAAACCACCAGCAGCACGGTGAGGGCAGATTTTGCGCGGTGCGGGAGCGTGCTGTGCCAGACGAGCCACGTCACGAGAACGGCGAAGCAGGCGGCGCAAGTCGAATGCCCGCTCGGAAAGCTCGATTCCGGCGCGGAGATGCGGAAATACTCGATGGGGCGGACGCGCCCTATAACGCGCTTCAGACTTTCCATGAGCAGGAATGCGACGATCATTGCGCTGACGATAACGGCAGCATCCACCCTGCGCCTCGCCCGCAGACAGAGCACACCAACCGCGA
>JBBRMX010000274.1:0-4710 GCA_038230615.1 Thermomicrobiales bacterium
CTCGTACGCTTCGAAGCAGACGGCACCGTCATTATCGCGGTCCAGAACCGCCTGCAAAAAGAACGATTGGAGCGTAATCACCTAAGCGACTTCATCGCGGTACTGACGCCCCTGTTTCAACGTCCAGTAGGTATCCGGTTTGAAATTGCTTCCGCGCCTGCGGCGCAAGACCGCACCGCATGATGCCTCGGATACCCAATGAGAGTATTCGTGGCATTCTGCGGTGCGTGCGTTTGTCTAGTGCTATTCCGTATCTGTTTCTATTGGCAATTCGGTGCGCCGCGCGTAATCGCCGAATGATCCGACATAGTGGCGGACATTCGCAAACCCCGCGTGCTTGAGGGCGACATATGCATGTGCCGCCCTGCCCCCGCCTTGGCAATAGGTGATAACCTCCTGCTCCGGCGTGATGCCGCGCTCTGCGAGCAGCGTCCGAATCTCTTCCGGCGATTTATATGATCCGTCTGCATTGCCGAGATCGGTCCATTCCAGCCAGATCGAACCGGGGATGCGTCCAAGACGCGGGTTGACGCCTGCATATCGCCCGGTCGCACTACCGGTGTGTTCGCCCTCTGAGCGAACATCTAGCAAGGCTTGTGCGTGCGTGCCACTCGTCGCTGCGTCATTGGCGGTTGCAAAGACGGTCTCGTCCCAGCGCGGTGTGAACGCAACGGGCTGACGCGCCCCGTCTGCATCGGTCGAGACCACATGTCCTTCCGCAGTCCATTGACGTAGACCGCCACTCAATAGCGCGGCATGGGGATACCCTGCGAAGTCTGCCGTCCACAGCCCGCGAGCGTCCGTCGTCTCGTTCACATTCGCGTAGAAGACCAGCGTTTCATCACCTTTGATGCCGAGGTTCGTCATGTAGTCGGTGATGTATGCACGGAAACGCGCATCGCCGGTTGGCGTGGAATCTGCGCCCATACCGTAGGGATTCGCGGAAAGCGCACTGGGGATGTGTCCGGTTATATATTCTTGCGGTGTCCGCGTATCTACCGCAATCGCGCTTCCGTCAGCGAGATGCGCGGCGAGCCAATCGCTGTCAACGAATTGCACCATCGTTCGCTCCTTCATCACTCATCATTGATCAGGTATCAATCTCGTCATCGTGCATTCGCACTCCACCCGCGATCAACGCATCAATAATGGTCGTCATCCGGGCAAAAAACAACCCGTTTGATACCACCTGTGTTGCCCCGGCCTCTCGTGCACGATGTTGTGCTTCACGATCAACATGTGGGCCGAATGCCAATATGGGACATTCGGGTGTCGTTACGGTCTGCCGGATCGTTCGCATCATCGAAGCCCACGGCAAGAGACGCTCCGCGAAACTGAGCACGAAAAGGTCTGCCGTCTGGAGAACTTCCACAAATGCTTCGTCGTCCGCAACAAGGGAAATCCGGTACTCTGCCTGCCGAAGCGTCGCCTCGATCCGTGTTGCCATCAGCAGATCGGAGACAAGTACCGCGATGAGCGGTCGGGTATCGGTGATGGGGTCGTCAGGGAGACGATGTTCGCTCATCGTGTCGTCACCCGGTATGCGGAGAAGGTGATTTCGCACCCCGCAGTTCGCCCACCACCTACGGCAAGACCGAATCCGCCGTTCGGCCAAATATCCGGCACCTCCACCACGCTCACGACTTGCCCGTTGACCGTGAATGTGAAGGTATTTCCAGCGGTTTCGACGCGCAAGGTATTCGTTGTGTCCTTCTTGATTGCACTGCTCGGCTTCACCACTCCTAAAAGCGAATGGAGGCTTCCGTTCACTTTTGCCAGCACATCGAAACCGCCATCATTCGTGACCGCAAAGAGCAAATAGTTATCCTTGTCGAGACGTCGCACGACGACGCCCATCAATGCATCGGATGCACCGCCCGACCGCTGTGCCTGCACCTCGAATGTTGCTCCGGTGGTGGTGACATTCACGGGGTACGTCTGCGCGACAAATATGCTCGAATCTGCCGCGAGGCGATACGTCCCGTTCTGGTACCCGCCTGGCGTTAACCCTGATGCCGACGAGCCGAAGTCGTCCGCGAATGTGTCGCCGCTGCGCGACAGTATGCGCGATGTACTCGTGGTCGGGGAGGGGACGAGGGTTGCGCTCGCGCGTTGCGTGGGCATTGTGGTCGTGGTGGTCGTCGTGGTCGGCGGCATACCAAGATCAATCAGCCCCGCACCGACGATGTTATCGCCGCGCATGGTGCCGGGAACGCTCTTTGCATGGTCGGTAAAAAAGGTGCGAATGGCATCGGGGGATGCATTCGGCATGGTTTGTTTGAATAGTGCTGCCGCACCCGCCATATGAGGTGCTGCGGCGCTTGTGCCGGGGAAGTCCGCTGTGCCAACTGACTTATACGCATTGCTTGATACTCGATCCGGCGCACCGATATCGGGTTTTGCTCTGCCGTCTGTGGTCGGTCCGTGCGAGGAGAAATCTTCTACTTGTGTCGTTCGCCAGTTGATTGCTGCCACTGCCACCGCACCGCGTGCATCTGCCGGTACTGAGATGCTTCCGTCTGCCGTCATCAGTTCGAGGGCTGCGCCGCGAATCAGTAGATCGAACGGCACATTTGCATCGTCAGGGTTTACCTTCTTCACGCGCACGCGATACGTTCCCGGTGCGACCTCGCCAACGATCTGCTCTGCGGGACGCTTGCCAGTGCGTGTTTGGTCAATATCGCTCCGCCCTACTTCGCGCCCGGTGCTGTCCAGCAATACAAGATCGTAATTGATCTTGCGTGCTTTCCAGTCGTCCCACGTCAGATACATCTGTACGGAGCCACTTCGCGTAGTGATCGTCATGCCATTTTTCGTCTTTCCGCCCGCGAAGTCATGGTAGCCGTCGAGGTCGGTATCCGTATACGTCGAGCGATAATGCGCGGTTGCATAGTTCCCCGCCGATTTGACGAAGAAAACGCCTGCCGCTTTCGCCTCGTCAACTGCCTGTGCCAGATCACTGCTCCCGTCGAGCGGATACGCGCCGTAATAGCCTAATGATGTGGTGATAATATCCACATGCATCGTCCGTACCAGCCAGTGGACAGAATCAATAAACGACCCGGGCGTGTCCGCCGCAGCCAGTATAATGGTCGCGTCCGGTGCCATCTCGTGCACGATCTCCGCACACGCCGTACCGTGAATCGTGTCGTCGTCGGCGGTCGCATCTTCGACGAGTCGGTCGGAGCGGAACGAGCGTGCGGAAAGATTCTGTGTGCCGATGAGAGTCTGATAGTTCGTGAAGCCACCATCAATCACGCCGATGGTCACACCCTTGCCGGTAATACCCGCCCGCTGCCACTGCTCAGCATTCGTCACCCGCACCCCCTCGCTCACACTTGTCCCGACCGCAAGTTGTTGCGCCATGCGCGCGGCGGGGTCGTTATCGGTCGCGCGGTCGTGCTGCCCGACGGGGGTGCGCGTGATATCTTTGACGTGCTGGAAATCCGCGAGGTCTGCGAAGAACGATTGCTTCTTGGATTGCTTGCTGTATTCCACCAATGTCTGCACCGGTACAACGATTTCGATCTGATTGCCATGAGTTGCGGTTACACGCCCGCCGATGCGCCCAACGGCAAGCGCAGTGCCGTCTACGATGCTGCTCTCGTCAGAATCGAGACCGAGTGTCACACGTACTTCGTCCTGCTTCGTCAGCAGCCCTTCGTTCGATGCGAATTTCCGAGCAGCATCAATGCCTTGCGTCTGATAGACCACAAGAAGCCGCAAGAATACATCATCTACTTTGTCAATTGTGTTGCCGCTCGGTGGGACATTCATCCGCGTGTCTGGCGTGGAAGGGCGATCCGTAGTGCCTCCGCACGCTGTCAGGAAGAGAGAGAGGATCACAACCGGGACGTACCAGAGACGGATGTACCGGACGAAACCCCACGGTCGAACTGCATCCATCGCGTATTCCCCTCCCGTAGATTGCGTCCGCACCCGCAGTGTAACATGTTGCAGTCGCCCCCTCATATGGATGACAGTGCGACACCAGAGAAAGGGATACAATGGAACCGGTCTCAACATCATCGCTCCCCGTGACTCATGCAGGGGACATATCGCGCCAAAGCAGACGGATTATCGCAACGGCGGTCGGTGTCATCTTCTTTGATACGTTGTTGTACGGCATTTTGATCCCGCTGGTGCCGGAGTATGCCCGTGCATTGCATGTCAGTAAAGCGACTATCGGCGCAATTTTTGCCGTCTATGGGATGCCGCTCATTCTGTTCTCCGCGCCGCTCGGTCTGCTAGGCGACCGCATCGGGCGGCGGCGGGTATTGTGTGGCGCGATGCTGTTGCTTGCCGCAGCGACAGGCTGTTTCGCCTTGGCGACGGTGTTCGCCAATGTGCCGCTCATCGTTGTTGCCCGTATCGTGCAGGGGACTGCCGCAGCCGGGACGTGGTCCTGTACGCTTGCGATGATGGCGGACCTCGGACGCGACGGGTCGCTTGCCCGCAAATTGGCGTGGGTCAATCTCGCGGCGTCGGGCGGCACAATTGCCGGCCCGTTCTTCGGTGGCATGCTTGTGGGGTTTGTCGGACCTGCCGGGGTGTTCGGGATTGCGGGGGGTGCGGCACTCGCCCTCTCGTTCGCGGTCATGTTGTTGCCGGAACTCCCTCGTACCGGAGGGGAGAACCAAGGCAATCCGTTCGTCGGGGCAGCCGCGCTGATCCGGCGGCACGGCTCACTCGCCACCGCACTCGGTCTCA
>JBBRMX010000275.1:0-4693 GCA_038230615.1 Thermomicrobiales bacterium
ACCCTGTGGACTGGTACCCGTGGGGCGAGGAGGCACTGACGCGCGCGCGGGAAGAAGACCGCCCGATTTTGCTCTCCGTCGGGTACTCCGCGTGTCATTGGTGCCATGTGATGGCGCACGAATCGTTCGAGAACGACGCGATTGCGGCGGTGATGAACGAACTGTTCGTGAATATTAAGGTGGACCGCGAAGAACGTCCCGATCTTGATACCGTGTATATGGAGGCGGTGCAGGCGATGACGGGGCGCGGCGGCTGGCCGATGACTGTCTTTCTCACGCCGCAGGGTGAGCCGTTCTATGGCGGCACCTACTTTCCCCCCACGGCGCGGCACGGGTTGCCTGCCTTCGCGGACATCCTGCGCGGAGTCGCGTCCGCATATCATGACCGTCCCGATGAGGTGGCAAAAGTCGCGGCGCAACTGAAAGAACGGCTCGGTGCGGGGTTGCAGTTGCGTCCGCCGACCGACGACGCCCTCTCTCCGGCGATCCTCACGACCGCCGTTGGCTGGCTCGCCGAAGAGTTCGACCGTGCGTACGGCGGCTTCGGCGATGCCCCAAAGTTCCCGCAGGGCATGACGCTCGATTTCCTACTCCGACAGTATGCCCGCACGGGTGCCGCGAATGCCTTGCAAATGGCGGAACTGACACTGCAACGAATGGCAACGGGCGGCATGTACGACCAACTCGGCGGGGGCTTTCATCGCTACTCGGTGGACCGTTTCTGGCTCGTGCCGCATTTCGAGAAGATGCTCTACGACAACGCATTGCTCGCCCCAGTCTACCTCCACGCCTACCAACTCACCGGCAAAGACTTCTACCGCCGCGTCGTCGAGGAAACGCTGGATTGGGTCATACGGGATATGACTGCTCCTACAGGCGGCTTCTATGCCACGCTCGATGCCGATAGCGAGGGCGAAGAAGGCAAGTTCTACGTCTGGACGCCGGACGAACTCGTACAGTTGCTCGGCGCGGACGATGCACGGCTCGTCGGGGCATACTACGATGTGACGCGGCAGGGGAACTTCGAGGGCAGCAATATTCTGCATGTCGCCCACAGCCTCGAAACCATCGCTGCATCTGCCAAAGCAGACGCCGTGCAGGTGCACGATGCCCTCGAACGTGCCCGCCCGATCCTGCTGGACGCCCGCAGCCGCCGCATTTGGCCGGGGCGCGACGAGAAGGTGCTGACTGCGTGGAACGGTTTGATGCTCCGTGCCTTCGCGGAAGCCGCCGCCGCACTCGACCGCCCCGACTACCACGCTGCCGCTATCGCCGCCGCCGATTTTCTGCTCACCACGCTCCGGCGGGACGGGCTGCTCCTACGGACATATAAAGATGGACAGGCGAAACTCAATGCCTATTTGGAGGATTATGCCGTCCTCGCAGACGGTCTGCTCGCCCTCTATACCGCCACACTCGATCCCCGCTGGCTTGCCGAAGCACGCGCACTCGCGGAGACGATGGTGCAACAATTCTGGGATGCCGACGCGGGAGTGTTCTACGACACGGGGCGCGACCACGAGACCCTTGTCAGCCGCCCGCGCAGTTTCACCGATAATGCAATTCCGGCGGGCAGTTCGGTTGCGGTGGAGGTGTTGCAACGCCTCGCTGTCTTCGACGACCGCGACGACTACGCCGCCATCGCCGACCGGACGCTTCGCACCCTACGCGAGGTGATGACGCGGCATCCGGGGGCATTCGGGCGGTTGCTCTCGGCGGCAGACTTCGCTCTCGCTACGCCGCAGGAAGTCGTGCTGGCAGGCAATCTCGATGTGCCGGAAATGCGCGAGATGCGCCATGTCTTTGCTGCCCGCTTCCGCCCAACTACCGTCATCGCGCATCGTCCGACAGGCGGAGACGACGCCCAATTGCCGCCGCTTTTGCAGGGGCGCGAACCACGCGGTGGCGTCCCGACTGCATACGTCTGCGAACACTACGCCTGCCAATTCCCCGTCACGACGCCCGCCGCCCTCGCCGCCCAACTCGGCGACCGGGAGCCCTAGCGAACACGGACGGAACGGCGGAACAACGAGAGCGGGCGACAAACTCGTTAGCGCAGGACGCGCCCCGGCAGATTGCCCGTCGGGGTGCCGTGGAGAACGACGGTTTCGCCGTTGACAAGCACGCGGTCAATACCGACAGGTTCCGCCCACGGATTGTCCCATGTCGAGCGGTCCGCAACCGTCGCGGCATCGAAGATGACCACGTCTGCGCCGTACTGTTCGCGGAGCAAGCCCCGATTCTTGACGCGGAAACGAGCGGCGGGGTAGCCAGACATCTTATATACCGCCTCTTCGAGCGAGACCGCGCCCATTTCGCGCACGCAGAGCCGCAGAACGCGGGCGAAGCAACCGTAGCCACGCGGATGACCGGACGCGCCGTGGTAAATACCGTCGCTGGCGACCATCATCGCGGGGTGCCGGATGGTATCGCGGATGGTGCGCTCGAACCGCTCCGGCGCGATGCCGCGATGAAAGACCATCAGAGCGTACGGCTGCTCCTCGGCCAGCACGCGCACCGCGAACTCGCCGAGCGTCTCGCCCTCCGATGCCGCCGCCTGCGCGACAGTCATGCCGATGTATCGCCCCGTCGGGGTCTCGACAAAGACCGGATTCGCACCGTCGTCTACCTGCGCCTGCAATCGTCGCTGCATCTCGTCGCGGATACGGGCGCGGTCGGTCGGGTTTGCGAGCCGCGCCTGCAAGCCTGCCGCTCCGCTCGCCTGTTCCGGGATCGGCAACGAGAGCGCGAGATGGGTGCATCCGGCGGGATACATGTACGATTCAAAGGTCAGGTCGCAGATGTTTTTCGCTTCATCGAGCAGCGGCGCGGTGGTATCGTCCACCGATTCGTGCGAGACGTGGACGGGAATATCCGCCCGCCGCCCGATCTCCATGATTTCGCGCCACGCTCGCGGCTTGCTGCCATCGAACGCCTGATAGCGCAGGTGCGCGGCATAGATCGCATCATATTCCCGCGCTACTTTGCTCAACTCGACAATCTCGCGCAGGTCCGCAAAGGCAGTCGGCTGGTAATCGAGACCGAGATTGAGACAGGTTGCGCCCGCTTCGAGCCATTCCCGCGTCGTCAGTTTCATGGCGGCGAGTTCGTCCTCGGTGGCGGGGCGGGCATCCCACCCCATCGCGGCAACGCGCACGGCGCAATGCGGCACCTGCGGCACGAGATTCGCGGGGGTATTTCCCGCATACAAATCGAGGTATGCCTGCGCGGTCGGCAGGTCGCCGAGCGGCAAGCGTGGCTGTGTGCCGTAGGCAAACTCGGTGTACTCCCAGAGTTCGCGGGCGTGTTGCGGCGTCGCGGGAGCCCACCCGAAACCGTCCGGGGCGGCAAGTTGCGTCGTCACCCCCTGCATCAGCCCACCGTAGCGATGTGGGCCGTATAGCAAGTTCGTTTCCGAATGGATATGCACATCAATGAACCCGGGCGACACGATCTTGCCCGTCGCGTCTATCGTCTCAGTTGCTGTTGCGCCGCCGAGATCGCCCATGGCAGCGATGCGATCCCCGACAATCCCTACATCGGCGGGATATGCGGGCGTCCGCCCCGATCCGTCTACGACCAACCCGCCACGAATCAGCACATCGAAATGCATCCGCCCCTCCTCAGTACTGAATCAGTGAGAAGACATCGTACTGCGACAGTACCGCACGCCCGTTGAGGGCGGCGAGTTCGATCACGAACGCTGTCCCCGCGACCACCCCGCCGAGTTGCTCAACGAGTTTTGCGGTGGCAGCGACGGTGCCGCCCGTAGCGATCAGGTCGTCTAGAATCAAGACACGCTGACCGGGCGTGAGGGCGTCGGTATGCATCTCCAGCGTCGCCTCGCCATATTCGAGCGCGTACGATTCCCGCACCGTCGTGAAGGGCAGTTTGCCCACTTTCCGCGCGGTGATGAACGGAAGCCCCATGAGGTAGGCGACGGGTGCGGCGAACATGAACCCGCGCGATTCGATAGCAACGATCCCCTCGATGCCCGCTGTCGCGTAGCGTGCGGCGAAACGGTCAGCTATCTCCTTGAACGCGGCGGGATGTGCAAGAAGCGGCGTAATATCCCGGTACATGATGCCCGGTTGCGGGAAGTCGGGGATGGTGCGGATATGGTCCTTCAGATGGTTCGCATCGGTCATGGGTTCGCGCACGGGCGGCTCCTTCGGATAGGGCAAGCAGGAGATTTCGCGCCGCATTGTAGCATCTGTAGCACCGCTCAACGTGATCTCACGCGATTGAGCGGTGCATTGTGCATAAGCGGCGAAAGGGAGACGCTATCCGGCAAGCGGCGCAATGTAATGGACGATAGCCCAGAAGAAGCAGGCACTGCCACCAAGCACGGCGACATGCCACAGGGCGTGTGCCTCGAAAACGCCGGGGAGCAAGTTCGGGCGTTCAAGCGCGAACACGACCGCACCGAGGGTATAGACGATCCCGCCCGCCACGAACCAGCCGACCCCGACGCCGGGAACGGCGGCGACAAGTGCAGGGATTGCAAGCACGGCTGTCCACCCCATCAATACATAGAGACCGGTGGAGAGCCAGACGGGGGCATCGGGCCAGCGCACTTTTGTGAGGATGCCGCCGAGGGCGAGCAGCCAGATACTCGCCAGCAATCCCCACCGCCACCCGCCATGAAGGGCAAGAAGGCAGACGGGCGTGTACGTCCCCGCGATGAAGACGA
>JBBRMX010000276.1:0-4683 GCA_038230615.1 Thermomicrobiales bacterium
GCGAAGCGGCCGGCGACTTGAGGCTGGCTCATCCCCTCCTCTTCCACCGCCCGCACGATACGAGACCGCAGATCATCACTCTATGCTTTGCTCATGTCCCGCAGTCTCGCATCGGCTCAACTACATTGCAAATCGCTCTAGGAAACAGAAAGCAATACCGCCGCCCGCGGTCGAGCAGTATCTGGCTCACCGCTGCGGTCGCCGCACTCGCGTAGCCGCGCCCGCGAAACTGCAACCTTCACGCGCATCACTGCGTAGTATTCGCCATTCTCCCTGTATCACATACAATTGTCGCACCAGATTGTGGCATCCCGCACCCCTGCGGGGGAGGGCAAAACAGCCTATACAAAACGCATGGTCGTCCGCCCCGCAAACCGGTGAACACGAACATTGGCGGGTATGCGCCGCGTAGATACGGGAGTTATTCCCCACGAGGCGGGCGGCCCGCATTCCGCCCGCGCTCCACGATGCGATATGATGCCCCTCAGTTTCGGCAGACCAATGAACGATATAAGGGGGGCGCAATGGCGGCACATTATCATGAGCGGGTGCAACGGGCGCAGGCGGAAATGGCGCGGCAGGATGTAGACGCGCTAGTAATCGGTGTGGGGTCGGATTTGATTTACTTCGCCGGGTATCCGGTGCATCCGTCGTCGCGCCCGACGCTGTTGCTTATCCCGAAGACGGGCGAGGCGCAGTTGATGGTGCCGGTACTGGAAGCCCCCCGCGTGAAGACGCTCGGCATTCCCTTCGCACTCGTCGCGTGGTCGGAGACAGACAACCCGACCGAGATGGCGGCACACATACTCCGTGCGGGCGGCGCACAGCACATCGCGGCGGGCGACGAACTCTGGGCGCGGTGGCTCGTCCGCATCCAGAATTACTACCCCGAAGCACAGTGGAGTAACGGCGGCGCGATTGTGCGCGAGCTGCGGATGCGGAAAGATGCCGCCGAGATCGAGGCGATGACCGAGGCGAGCCACCGCACCGACGCCGCGTGGCAGGAATATGTCGGCTCTGTGCGCTTCGCGGGGTTGACCGAGCGGCACGCAATTGACCTGCTCGTGCCGATCTTGGAGAAGCATGGTCTCGTCACGCACGGCGGTATCTGCGCCTCCGGCCCGAACAGTGCAAGCCCCCATCACAGCACCGGAGAGCGCATCATCCAGACGGGCGATGCAGTTGTTTTCGATTTCGGCGGCACCTACGCGCACTACCATTCCGACATCGCGCGCATGGTGCATGTCGGGGAACCGTCCGACGAGTACCGCACAGTCTACGATGTCGTCTTGCGGGCAAATATGGCGGCATTCGACGCGGTCAAACCGGGCGTGCAATGCCAGAATGTAGATAAAGCCGCCCGCGATCTCATCACCGCTGCAGGCTACGGCGAGTATTTTATTCATCGCGTCGGGCATGGCTTGGGGCTGGACATCCATGAAGAGCCATATCTCGTCAGCGGCAATGCCCTGACACTCGAAGAAGGGATGACATTTTCCGACGAACCGGGGATTTACATGCCCGGAAAGTTCGGCGTCCGCATCGAGGATGCGTGCGTCTGCCTCGCCACGGGCGGCATGAAACTGAACGAAGCCCCCCGCGAATTGCTCGTCGTCGAGTAGGCTTTCCTCCTCCTCCCCTCCTCTTATTTTGAGAGGAGGGGCTTGCGCCGCAGCACGTAATGCCCAGTACAAAGCGTCTTCATTGGGAAGGAAGAAAATCGGGTACACCGTTCCGCGGTGGTGCCTCGCGGAAACAACTCTCGATACAAGTAGTGCGTGTTTCTCCGCTCTTTGCGAAGGTGCGAGATTTTCCTACCCTCTCCCTCTTGCGTGTTCATCGCATATACCGTATGATGCGAGTGTACGTACGCCCTGTGCGTACAGTGCTGTGGCGTGCCGGCGTCACAGCACAACCAAAAGGGAGGGAGGCAACATGCCAGAGGGTAAGACCAAGACCATCTCGTCCACAGAGTTCCAGCGCAACATCGGTGCCGTTATTGACCAAGTTCGCAACGGTAAAACTGCCGTGATCGTAGCGGCGCATGGGCGTCCGCAGGTCGCGCTATTACCCGTGGACGAATACGACGCGCTCATGGAAGCCCGCCGCCAACTCGCGTGGACGCGCCTTGCGCGGCTCACAACCGAGAGCGTCGGCGGCGACCAACTCGCGGAATCGAGCACGGGGGACGATTAGTCCTGCGTTGCGGTGAGGCACCGATGTGCCTACAAACCAAAAGACGGCAACCGTGTGGTTGCCGTCTTTTGGTTTGTGCGAGTGTACGCGCTATTCTTCGTCGTCATCCTCGCCGCTGTCGTCGTCTTCTTCTTCCCACTCCGCCGCGATGACTTCCGAGGTCTTCCACGCGAATTGCCCTTCGGTCAGAACGGCTTTGCGCTCCTCTACATCATCGGATTGGCCGAGAAACCACGTCAAATCCGGTTCTTCGTCGTCCGCAAGAACCACGGGTACTTCTATCGCCAGCCCATCCTTGAAATACAGCCGCACGATATAGGTCGCGTCCGCCATGCCGTCACCCCTTTCGATTGCTCCGTTGCATCGCCACCGGGCGGTGTGCGCCCACGTCATCACGCGGAGTGTAACACGGGGTAGCGAGTAACGGGCAGGGGGCGGGATGTGATGCTGTGATCTCCCTACCCTACCGCTTCCATTGCATCGCGGAGACGGAGGGCTTCGGCGCGAGCAGCGTCCTGCCAGTCCGCGCCGGACGATGCATAGAGGATGCTGCGGCTCGCACTGATGAGCAGATTGCCGCCGTGTGCATCGCGTCCCGCCCGCACCGCAGATTCGAGATCGCCGCCTTGCGCCCCAACACCGGGGACGAGCAGCGGTGCATCCGGCAACACTGCCCGCACCGCCGCCAGTTCCGCAGGGTACGTCGCACCGACGACCGCGCCTGCATTGCCATATTGCTCACCCCACCGCGCAATGCGTCCCGCGACGAGCAGCGAGACCGGTTCACCGCTTTCTGTTCGTATATCCTGCAAATCGCCGCTGCCGGGGTTGGAAGTCTTACAGAGGATGATCGCGGCACGGTCGGGGCGGGCGAGATACGGCGCAACCGCGTCCCCACCAAGATACGGATTCACCGTTACCGCGTCCGCTTGCACGACATCGTACGCCATGCGGACATACATCTCTGCCGTCGCGCCCATGTCGTTCACTTTCGCATCGAGCACCATCGGGATGTCTGCGGGAATGACGCCGCGCAACTCGGTCAGCACCTGCCAGCCCGCCGCACTGTGCGCCAGATAAAATGCGAGATTCGGCTTGAACGCGCACGCGAGGTCGGCGGTCGCCTCCACGATGCCGCGCAGAAATGCCCGGAGTGCATCTTCCAGCGGCAATTCGCGCAGCGACACCGGCAATTTCGCCAGATCGGGATCAAGCCCGACGCACAGCAGCGAGTGGTTGTGCGTGCGGGCATCATGCAGGCGGTCCCGGAATGTCACGGCAAATGCTCCTTCGGGTAGCGACAACGGGGCGCGAGCGGGCAACCGGCGCAGCGCGGCACACTGCGGCAAAATGTCTTGGCGTGGGTGACAAACCGGGCATGAATATCGCGCAGCGCGGCGGAGTCGTCCGGCAATACTGCGGCATATGCGGCACGAACCGCCTCCCGCGTGCCGTCCTCTCCGACTAGTCCGACGCGGCGAGTGATGCGCGTCGTGTATGCGTCCACAATGAAAGCGGGTTTGTGCGCGGCAAAGAGTGTGATCGCGTCCGCCGTCTCATCCCCGATGCCCCAGATGCCGCGCAGTTCCGCACGGAGCACGTCGGCAGGCTGCGCGAACATCGCCGCAAGATCGCCGCCCCAGTGTATGAAAAGATGGTCGCAGAATGCAAGCAACCGCCGCGCCTTCTGCCGGTATGTGCCGGACGGACGGACGAGCGATTCTAACTCCCCCGGCGGCAGCGCGTACAGTACGGTGGGATCGAGCGCACCCGCCGCCCGGAGATAACCGAGAGCGCGTTCCACCTGCAACCATGTCGTGTTCTGTACGAGAATCGCCCCGACGCAGACCTCGAACGGCGATTCTGCGGGCCACCACGCGGTCTGTACTCCGTACACCGCATCGAGCGTCTCGATCACCCACACCGCAGACGGCGCGTCCGGCATCCTCATTGCACGTTCATCGCGCATCCGGCACGATCACACGGAGCGCAGCGGGGGTGATGCGAATCCGGCAGGGTGTGGTGCCTGCCGGGTCGCCGTCGCGCTGCACTGGCACGGGCGGGTCGCACACAATCTCCACTTCGGTTGCTTCATAGACATGCATGTCCGGCACACGCCCATACTGCCGCGCCATTAGGAGCGAAAATGCGCCCAATGTGCCGAGCGGCGAACGTGAACCGAAAATTGCCACCGTCAAGGTGCCGTCGTCCGAGCGCACATCACGGGCAACCTGCACCGCCCGCCCGCCGATGCCACCGCTGTTCGCTACGAAGACCATCTGTGCCGTCCCGGTATGCCGCACGATGCCGTCCACCGTGACACGGGTGGGTGCGATGTCACGCTCAAAAGTCGCATGGACCGCGGCAGGGAGGTAGGCGAGAAACGAGATACGCCGTTTCCACTCCTTCGGCGTCTTGATAATCAGCCGTGCGGAATAGCCGACGCCGACATTCAGCACGAACGGCATCCCGTTTACGTCGCCGAGA
>JBBRMX010000277.1:0-4672 GCA_038230615.1 Thermomicrobiales bacterium
AGAAGGGCGAGGTATACCCCCACCCTGAATCACTCCGCTGTATGTGACGCATTCGCGTTTGTCTTCGCATCGCACCTGCTGTCAGATTGCATCAACGCAACCACCCGCAAACATGCAGTATACGCGACAGACCTCAGCCTGTCAATGGCTACTGTGTAATCAATAATTTCCCGCCGTAGTTTCGATTCCGCACGCGTGTTCCCGGAGAGGTACATGCCATCCCGCCGCCAAAGACTCGTATCGGCGTTGCTGCCGCCACGATGTATTCACCGCTCTGCCCCTTCCTGTCGAGAGAAGGGGCAGAGTTTGGGCGAGTTGTCACTACTGCCGCAGTTGAAAGCCGCAGTTGGGGCAAAATTTCGGCGGGCCGCCGTCCGGCATCGCCGTGAGCGGTTGCCCACAGTTCGGGCAGAATTTCGCGCCCGTCGTCGGGGCGGTGCCGCTCGCCTGTTGCGAGGCTTGCTGCATAGAACCGCCCTGTTGTGCGGGTTGCGATTGCTGCGGCTGCATATTGCCTTGCTGCATCGCGTTCGCTGCCTGCTGCCCAAGCCCGAAGCCGATACCCGCGCCGAATGCGCCGCCTGCACCGCCCTCGTTATTGGCAGCGTCTCCGATCGCCTGCGCGGTGCGATATTTCATGTATTGGTCGAGGTTGCCGAGAACGCCCATGCTGCTGCGCTCGTCAATCTTCGCCTGCACTTCGTCCGGAGGCGTAATCGCGCCGATCTGGAAAGAATCGAGCTGCAAACCGTACGCCGCGAATTGGTCCGCAACCGCCGTTTTGGTAGCGAGTGCCAGTTCTTCGTACAGGCTGGCGAGATCGAGCACGCTCTTCATCACATCGCCCATAATGTCGGTCAGTTTGGCGACGATGATCGAGCGGAGATATTCCCCGATGTCCTCGGTGCGGAAGACGCCCCGTGTGCCAACAATAGTGTTGACGAACAATTGCGGGTCCACAACGCGCATCGCATACGTCCCGAAGGAGCGCAGACGCACGACGCCGAGATCGGTATCGCGGTAGATGATCGGTTGCGGCGTGCCGTATTTCATATCGAGGAATTGCTTCATCGAGACGAAGACCACTTCCGCACGGAAGGGCGACTTGCCGCCGAAGGGAATGCTCAGAATATTCGCAAGGATCGGGATATTTTGGGTCGAGAGGGTGTGTCGTCCCGGCGGGAGCAAGTCGAGGGCTTTGCCGTCGCGGAAAAAAACCGCCGTCTGGCTCTCCCGCACGATGCACTGCGACCCCAAGCGGAACTCGCCGGAGCCGTATTCCGGCACGCGGTGCACGATCTCGTTGCCGCTGCCGCCGTCCACCCATTCGATGACATCGAGAATAGCCACGCGCTCACTCCGTTCGATAAAAGGAACGAGGAGCGAGCAACGAGCAGCGAGAAATGTCTATTCGCTCGCTGCTACTCGCTGCTCGCTGCCCGCTGTTCGTTACTGATTCGCGGGTTTGTCCGCCGCATGAACACCCGTCGCGCTCGGTACACCGGTTTCGGTGCTACCGGCGGGCAGGGCATTCGCGCCATTGACGCGGTTCTTCATCGCAGCGAGGTCGTCGTCTTGGGCAGTCGGGCCGCCCTGCACTCGTGCCTTGAGTTTGGAAAGTTCGTCGTCCAACTCGACATCCTGGTCGAGGGCCGTGAATTGCGAATCGAGGGTGCTGCTCGCCATCTCCTGCTCCGCGAGGGCGCGGGATTCGTTCGAGCGGATGCGCCGCTCCATGCGGTCCAGTTCGTCGTTGGCATCGAGGGCCTTCATGCCGCTCATGGTGCCGGAGACTTTCTGGACGGCTTGGGCACGCTTCTGGCGGGCGATGAGCACATCGCGGTTGCTGCGGGCGGATTCGTACTTCGCTTCGAGTTGCTGGAGTTGGTCTTTGAGTTTGCCGACCATCTCTTTTTGGGACTGCAACTGCGCGGCGTATGTCTGGGCGTGCTCCTCGTTGTCGCGCTTGCGGCGGAGGGCTTCGCGGGCGAGATCGTCCTTGCCCTGCCGCACGGCGAGTTCCGCCTTGCGATCCCACTCGGAGCCGTTGCGGGCGGCATCGTCGTAGTCCATTTGCAGTTCTTTTTCTTGCGCGATCATCTGCGCTACTTGCCCGCGTGCCATGTGCATCTGCTCGTTCATCTCGCGGATGAGCTGATCGAGCATCTTGGCGGGGTCTTCCGACTGGTCAATCATGTCGTTGATGTTTGCACGGATGAGACGTGTCATGCGATCCAGAATACCCATTGCCGTTGTCTCCTTCTCTCTGATGGGCGAGGCACATTTGCCCGCCCACGTGGTGTGCGATGTGCAGACTGCCTGCACAAATCGGGATAGGTTACTTTTTGCCCTGCTGCTGCGGGTAGGCTTGCACTTCCTGCGACAGAAGCGTGTGACCGACGAATGCCTGCCGCTCGGTTCCCCAGTCTCGTAGGGTGAGGAAGGCGTCATCTTCACCCGTGAAGTTGTAGGCGTGGACGGTGCCGGTGCGTTCGCCACTCCCACCGCTGATTGTACCTGTGCCTGTCGCCTCGCCCATAAAGGTGTAGGCAATGCCGCCGAACTGGATCGCCGCAACGGGCGGCACCCGCGACCAGAACTCGACTTTTTCCATGAGCGCGATCTGCTGCGGGGCGTTCTGCGTGACCGAGAGCCATTTCTCCGTTGCGCCGTCCCGCAGGAGGTAATCCGTCCACGGGGCATCGCCTGTGACTGCGGTGCGCCCTGCAACGATCCAATCGCGCCCGTCTACGCTCACGGCGTCGTTGAGGTTGAGCGGCGGCAGCGGGTTCGCATCGGGGCGGACGGGGGCTTTCAACACATCGAACAGCGCGGCATTGGTAGAGGGTTGCCCCGTCTGGAAGACATCGGCGCGGGCATCGAAGCGCGTCATCAGGTCTTGAATCGTTGCATCGAGGGTGACGAGGACGGGCTTGAGATCGCCACCGTCGTTCGCCGCCTTTTCGACCGCATCTATGTTCGCCGTCGTTGCGTCCACGCCGTCCGCGAGCGCGAGATCGAACTGGTAGAGTTGATCGAGAGCGCGTTCGTCAATCTGCACCGCATCGCGCAAGCCCGCGTAGCCGTAGGTAGCAGTGCGAAGGCGGTCGGTAAAATGCTGGAGCCGCTTCGCGCTCGCATCCACGGGTGCCATGTCGCCGAGGCGACGGGCAGCGAGGAGCGTTTGTTGCACGCGGGTGAGGCGTTGCATCTGGGCGGCATAGTCCGCCGCCAGCGCACGTCGCAGGGTGCCGTCCGCATCGCGCCGCGCTTCTTTCTCGTGATACCCCTTATAACCGGGGATACGGTCCAGTCTGCTCGGTCTACGTGCCGGTGCGGTACCGGCGTAGCGCATCCGCGGGTCCGTCGCGCTCATGCATCTCCTCCATTTGCCATCTGCCATTTGCCGTCTGCTGAGGAATTCCCTCACGAATAGAATACGAGAATGCGTCATTGCGGGTTCCATGCCACGAGCAACGGGGTATATAGAGAGTATAGCGCAAGGAACGGGGCGTTCGGCGTACAATGCGGCGGGGCGCAACGACGGCGGGATATGGGGGATGCGATGCTCAAACATCTTGTGTTCGACGCAGCGACGTACGATCTACGGATGGATACACGCGCTCTCGCGCCGGATTGCCTCATTGATGTGGACGCCGGGGAGTATGCCGCCGAACTTGCGGAGAAGGACGCGATCCTCGCCAGCGACTACGATTATTACTACTGCGTTGCTCCCGGCACGGAAGCAATCGTGTGGGAGACGGTGGGGCTGCTGTTGCCGAATATGGCGGCGTACTACCCGCAGCATTTCGCGCTCGTGACGGACGGCGACTGCTGGACATGGACGAACCACCTGCACGGCACCGTGACGGCGTTCACCTTCGGGGAGGATGGATCGCTGCCGCTGCCGCCGCTCGACTGGCTCGGACGGCAAGTGCAGGAAGATTTGTGCCTGCTCGACGGCAACGCGGCAGGGTCGCCATTGGTGGCGGGGCATCTGTGTTTCGGGGCGGGGTGGTGTTTGCCGGACAAGATGGGACAATCGTTCCTCGCTATTCACGCGCCAGTACCGCTGTTCGCGGAGCGCATCGGGCGACCGGCAGATTTGCTGATACAGCGTCTGAAGCCGGGACGCCCGACGGCGCGGGTGAATTGGTCATTGCCAATGACGGGGGAACTGAACTGCGCCCCCGCCACTGCCCCGCACTGGAAACGCGACCGCGCAGGGCTGACCGCCGCAAATGCGGGCGAACGGGTCTGGCTACGTTCGGAGTGGCAGACATTAACGAGGCTCCGACGAACGAATGCGGTGCTGTTCACCATCCGCACGATGCGTGCGTCACTCGCGGAAGCGATCACCACTGCCGAGGATGCCCGCGCCCTCGCGCATCTCGTCCGCACGATGCCCGCCGAGACACGCGGCTACAAGGGATTGCGGGGGGAAGATGTGGAGGCAATCGCGGGGTGGCTGGAAAAAAGAGTAACTGCTTGACGACCAAGACCGCTCTATAAAACAGGAGGGATCATACGCGCAAAAAGACTAAGACCGGGGCAATATGTCTACGATTGAACCGACCCCTTGACTATAGTCTTTCCACATGGTAGGTTGGAGATGCTAGGTCCCGAATAGGGGGTGAACCGACCGGCGCAACCGTCTAGGATTGTGCTTGAT
>JBBRMX010000278.1:0-4619 GCA_038230615.1 Thermomicrobiales bacterium
CGGGTCGGGGCATCGGGGGCGAGGAGGGCAAGCAACCGCAACCCTTCCTCCGCGAATGCTGCGTGTCCCGATGCGGGCAAAGGCGCAAAGAGCTTGATACCCGCCCCGACGGGATTTCAAAGCCGCTGGACTTCGCCGCAAGCGAGGAGATTGTACTCGTCACCCTTGCGTGTGCTCGGTGCTAGAGCGGTGGTGAACAGGAACTCGTTTCCTCGTTACGCTGTACTGTCCGACGCCCAACGTGATACGCTTGCTATCAATGACGGTCGTTCGGCAGCGTAGGAGGGCAGGAGATGGCAGCGGCACCTGATGCGGTACTCATCGTTGGCGCGGGAATGGCGGGGCTGGCGTGTGCGTATCGCCTTGCATCGGCGGGAGTGCGTGTACGTGTGCTGGAAGACGGAAAAACCGTTGGCGGGCGTGTGCGGACGTTTATGCACGACGGGCTGCCGGTGGACGATGGGTTTCAGGTGCTCTTTCGCGCCTATCCCGAAACTCGTAGCCTGATGGACGACATTGGCCTTGGAGAAGATCGTCTACGGGCATACGACCGGGGCGCGATCTGCTATTCGTATGGTGCGCCGTTCGCCTTCAGCACGAACCCGCTTGATCTCGCCCGCTTCCCGCTGATGTCGCTTGCGGATAAGGCGCGGCTCGGTGCGCTCGGTGCATTGATGCTCAAGACACCCGACAGCGATATCTGGAACGATGTAGAGGACGAACCGACTGAGACCTATCTACGCCGTTTCGGGTTTTCGGTGGCGGCGATTGAGCAATTCTTTCGCCCGTTCTTTGCGGGGCTGCTGCTTACCGCCGCACTGGATACGAGCAGCAAAAACTTTCGCTACTACTACAAGATGCTTGTCAAAGGGCAGACGGTGACGACACCGGAAGGGCTTGGCGCAATCCCGCAGGCAATTGCGGCGGCAATCCGCGAACGCGGCGGCAGCATCGAGACTGGCACGAAGGTGCGCGAACTCGTGCTATCCGACGACGGCACGCGGATCGCGGGGGTGCGGGCGTTTCGGGGCGATCACGAGGAGACTCTCGCGGCGCAGGCGGTGGTTGTCGCGGCAAGCCCGCTCGAATCGCGGCGATTGATGCAGCCCGTTGATGCTCCGGTTGCAGAGCGCATCCCGACCGTGGGCTTACCGAGTACCACGATTGCATGGAAACTGCCGCGCTCGCTCTACCCGGACAAGAAAATCCTCGTCAATGTGGATGCGCTTTCCGGCACGCGCCGGATGGAGACCGGGTTTCACCTTGCGATGCAGATCACGAATGCGACGCATCCGGAGGGGACGCAGGCGGGACATTTGCTGATCGTCGCGTCTATCGCGGAGGCATGTGCGGACGAGACCTATCGCCGCGAGACGCTGCCCCGCGAGGCACTGGCGACGCTGGGGAAGTGGTTCCCATACAGCGGCATTGCGGAGATGGCGCAACTGGTGGATGTGCACTACACACCGTTCGGGCAGTTCGCGCAGCCCCCCGGTACCCGTGACCGCCTACCCGGAAATCTCACGCGCTTCCCGAATCTGCTCGTCGCGGGCGATTATACCGAGTACTCCGCCATCGAGGGCGCGGTACTGAGCGGCACCCGTGCCGCCGAGCGCGTCCGTGCCACCCTTGCCCGTGCCGCATCGTAGCGGCTAACTCCCGGCATTTGGTGGGCGGTGAATCTTCCGGTCGGAGGTGTGCGGTGGAGGTACTGTTTCTGGGGACGGGTGCGCCGCTGGCACCGACGCGGGCGGCGACGGGTCTGCTCGTCACCGCGCCGGGGTGCGAGCCGTTGCTGCTCGATACATGCGGCGGATTTGAATTACCGCGCCAACTTGGGCGGGTCGGCTTCCCGCTCGTTGATTTGCGGAATGTCATCGTCACGCACCGGCACATGGATCATGCAGGCGGTGTTCCCGCGCTGCTGCTGGCAAATATCCCGCTGACGCTCTATGCCTCGGAGGATTGCCACGCGGGGTTGCGCGATCTCGTCGCCGCAACCTACCCTGAATGGTCGCCTCATGCGGGTGTATATCGGGTCACGGTCGCAGCAGGGGATCGGCACGAGATCGGCGGGTTTGAGGTGGAGTTCTTCGCGATGCAGCATCGTGTGCCGACGGTCGCGGTGCGCGTGACGTGCGGCGAGAAGGTGCTAGCATTCAGTGCGGACAGCCTGCCGTGTGACGCGCTCGTCGCCTGTGCGCGGAATGCCGACCTGTTCATCTGTGACGCGCTCTGTGCCGCGAAAGACGGCACACACTGGGAAACCCGTACCCACGAACTGATGCACCCCGTTGCACGCGAGGCGGCACAGATGGCGACCGCCGCAAATGCGCGTGCGCTCGCCCTCGTCCACCTCGCCCGCTTCACCGACCCGCAGCATATCCGCGATGAGGCTGCCGCGCACTTCGGCGGCACAATCATTGTCCCGGACGATTGCACCCGCCTCATGGTCTGAATCGGGGAAATACGGCGGCTATTCTTTCTTCCCTGTATTCCTTTGTGCGGTGTTGCGGAAGTGGGGTAGTACGTGTGTGCCGAGCAACTCGACTGCGGCGAGAGGGTCGGGGCCAAGCGGTGGGCCGAAACTGAGGTGCGTCGCGCCCATCCGCACGAGGGTTTCGAGGCGCGGGATGAGATCGTTCGGCGTGCCGACGACACCGATGCGGAGCATGTCGTCTGTGACGAGGGCGCGGGCTTTTTCGGGATCGCGCTCGGTCTGGAGAGCGTGCTCGATGGGCGCGAAGTCGTCGCGGGTGACACCCAAGCGACCGAGGATAAGCGAGCCAAGACCGCGCCCGTAATATGCGATCTTATCGCGTAGCACATCCTCTGCTGCCTGCCGGTCACCACCGAGCGAGACCCAGATGCACGCGGCGAGGTCGAAATCGTCCATCGTGCGCCCCGCCTTCGCCCGACCTGCTGCGATGAGGGGCAGCACGGTGGCGAAATGCTCCGGCGGGAAGAGCAGGGGCAATGCGCCGTCCGCTATTTCCCCCGCGAGGCGCAACATCTGTGGTCCCATCGCGCCGAGATAGATCGGCACGCGGCGTGAGGCGGGAAAGCGCAGGTATGCTTCGGGCGTCCACCCCGCATCGGTGCCGCCTGAAAGCATCGCGTTGATCTGCCGGATGGCAGTGCGAGTGTCCGCAAGCGGGTGTGGCTGCGGGATATTCACCCACTTGAGCAAATCCACGCCGCCTGCCGCGATACCGAGATTGAATCTGCCACCGCTCATTTCATCCAGCGTCGCCGCCATCATCGCAAGCTCGGCGGGATGTATCGTGTAGGGGTTGACAACGCAGGTGCCGATCTCGATACGTGTGGTCGCCAGCGCGACAGCGGCGAGGATGACTGGCACGGAGCGCAGAAAAAGGTCGTTTGATACCCAGAATTGATCGAACCCCGCACGTTCGGCTGCTTGTGCGAGGGCGACATATTCCGGTATCGTGAGGTCATTGTTGAAGCGCAGGGAGAACTTCACGCACCGTCTCCGATCAGGGCATCTGCATCAATCTCGACGAGATACTCGTCCCCGATGAGGCGGCGGACTTCGACAAGTGTGTTTGCGGGGCGGGTCTCCGCGAAGAATCGTGCGTGCGCCCGCCCGATGGCTTCCCAGTCGTCGGCATTCGTGACGTAGATGCGGGTGCGGACAACATCCGCCATCGTCGCACCGGCGGAACGGAGTGCGCATTCGACCTTTTCGAGGATGGCGACGGTCTGTGCTTCGGGGTCGCCTGCGCCGATCACGCTGCCGTCGTCTGCTGTAGCGGTGGTGCCGGAGACGCAGACCCAGTTGCCCGCCCGGATCGCCCGCGAATACCCGACTTTGCCTTCCCAGATGCTGCCCGATGAGATGCGCTGACGCATAGAGATATCCCTCGTTGTCCGTGCCAAATGTTGTTGGCAGTATCGTAGGGGAATGGAGCGGGAAAGGGAAGTATGCGACGTTCCAGACACCCCTTCCCAAACCTCTCTCACGCCGACCGGGGTTGCGAGATTGGTGGTGCGGCACGGACGTGGGCATTGAACGTCGTGAGGATGGCACAGACAACGAGCAAGCCGCCGAGTACGAAGGTGGTCTCGGTCGCGCCGATGCGCTCGATCAGCACGCCGGCGAGGGCATAGCCGACTGAACGCAACCCTCGCGCCAAGAGGCGAAACGCGCTGTTAACCCGCCCTTGCAAGACATCCGGGATAATAGCGATGCGGTACGAGAACTGCACCGTGTCGTATGTAGGACTGACGACGTTGTTTGCGACAATTACGGCGGCGAGCAGCAACGGCGTCGGCGCGATGCCGTAGAGCGGGATAAAGAGCGCGGCCAGCCATGTCACGCCGATAATTGCTTGCCCGAACGTGAACCGACGCTGGATGCGCGGCGCGATAATCGCCCCAACGATGCCTCCTATTCCGCCGATTGCGAAGATCACGCCGATATATGCGGGCGACGCGCCCAGTGCTTGCAACCGCACAAGCATAATGACTTCGACGCCCGCTGTGAAATTGAGTGCCCCTGTGAGGAATGCCATATAGCGGATGAGCGGACTGCGCCAAAGCCAATGTATGCCCTCTGCGATCTCGCGGCGCAGATTGGGTGCGGCGACGGGGTCGGA
>JBBRMX010000279.1:0-4612 GCA_038230615.1 Thermomicrobiales bacterium
CTGGTTGAACGGTTCGCTCAAGACCGACTACGCCGCGATCCGTTGCCCTGTGTTCCATATCGGCGGGTGGGCGGACGGCTACACGAATGCCGTCTTCCGTATGGCGGAGCATCTCACGGTGCCGTACCGTGCGCTCGTTGGGCCGTGGACACATATGCGCCCGAATATTGGCTACTGTGGGCCGCATGTAGACTTTCATCACGAGTTGCACCGTTGGTGGGATCACTGGCTGAAGGGCAACGACACCGGCATGATGGACGAGCCGCCGCTTACACTCTACATTCAAGATGCCCACCCGCCCGAACGCTTCCCGCAGGAGATTCCGGGGCGGTGGCGGCACGAAACGCAGTGGCCTCCGGCACGGCAGGTAATGCAGCCGTGGTACCTCGGCGCGGGCGGCGCATTGTCCGCCGCACCGCCCGCCGATGCCGCGACGATTGCCTACGACTACGACCCCGCAGTCGGGATGGCGGCGGGGTTCTGGTGTCCCGGTGCAGGCTTCGGGCTTGCCGCCGACCAGCGCACCGACGAGGCGCATTCCGTCATCTTCACATCGCCGCCGCTCGATGCGCCAGTGGAACTACTCGGCACCCCCGAAGCGGTGTTGCGCGTGCAATCTACTGCGCCCGTCGCGTTCTTTGCCGTCAAACTCAGCGATGTCGCGCCAGACGGCACGAGCACACTCATCTCGCGCGGTATCCTTAATGCAACGCGGCGGGAATCGTTCGCTCAGCCCGCGCCGCTCGTACCGGGGGAGACGTATACGCTCGTCGTGCCGCTCAAGGTCGTTTCGTACATCGTTCCGGCGGGGCATCGGATGCGCCTCGCGGTATCGTCGGCGGACTGGCCCACGGTTTGGCCCTCGCCGTATCCCGCGACGAACACATTGGTGCTCGGCGGGGACGCGCCCGCGTCTGTTCGGTTGCCTATTGTTCCCGCGCCCGATATATCGTTGCCAGTCCCGCGTCTGCTCCCGCCACCAGCAATGCCCGTGACCGCGCAGGTTTACACGAGCGATGCGACTTGGGAGACGGCGCACGAGGCGATCTCCGGCGCGGAGAAAACCCATTTGTACAGCATGACGGTCAAAGCCCCCGCAACCCAGCCCGTCGGCGCATCTACCGAAACCTTCTTCGCGGATGCCCGCCTGCTTCCTCACGACCCCGCGCATGTACAGATCAGCGGGCAGCAAACGTATATTCTGCACCGTGCGGGCGGCGAAGTGACAGTGCAGGGCAGTATCTACATCACCAGCGACGCGGACGCATTCTCGGTCTTTATCGTGTTGCAGGTGACACGGGGTACAGATCATATCTTCTCGCGGGAGTGGCGCGAAACAATTTCACGTCATCTGTTGTGAACTATGATGCACAATAAAATCACAAACGTAACACTATCCAATAAATATGGCGGCACACAACTTGCGCATGTATAAGACAGGGATACATATCATTGCAAAGCAACAAATGATATGCGTGTAGTTGGGGAGGGAGAAAGATGATGGAAGTGAAAGTACGGCGTGCGAACTTTCTCGCAATGGCGGCGACAATGGCCCTCACGCTATTCGTGGCGGTGATGCCCGTTGCGGCGGGCGAAGACTGGTGTTGGGACGATCCATCCGTTACGGTTTTGGGACAGAATGTAAACTTTCAAGTGTTGCTGCCGCGCAACCGCCTCGCGGAGATTCAAGATGTCGAACTGTTCGTTAATATGCCTGCGGGTGTGCCTGCGGTTGTGCAGCAGCCGACGGTGATGCCGTATGCCATGACGACGACACTCGGTGTGGTGCGGGTTGGCGGTTCGACTGCTGCCATTCCCACGGCTGCAATGTTTGGCCAGCCAGTGCAAGTAGATGTGCGGCTCGTAGTGAAAGCGAAGACGGCAGTTCCGGTGCGGTTTGTGTCGTCGGTAAAGACGCCTCTCGGACCGGCACTCACGCTGCTCACGCTCGATACGAAAGCGAACCAACCGGTGTCGGGCGAGTTCGCACTGGCACTCCCGCGTCTGTGAACGAGATTGCTCCCCCACTACCACCTACGCGGATGCGCCGCTCCTCGGATGCTATCCCTCAGATGCGTCGTCCGCTCCTGATTGCCTATGTCGGGACCGTGTGTGCGCTCACGCTCCTTATCATCGGCGAATCAGCAGGACAGCAGGTAGTGGTGGGGCGGGACGATCTGTTGCGTGCCGGGGTATTGTTGCTCCTGTTTTGGAGCGCGAACTGGCAGCCGCGTCATTCCCGCCCGAACGCGAAGATCACGTTGGACGATGTGCCGCTGATGGCGACTGCACTACTGCTGCCATTGCCGCTGGCGGTGTTTGTGGTGCTCGTCGGGGAAGTGCCGGGGCAATTCTACGCACGCTTTCAGACGGAGAAAACGGGGCGTCCGCAACCATGGTTCGTTATGGTGTTCAATGTGGCATATCCGGTGGTGCAGATATGGGTCGGTGTGACGATCTTTGCGATGTTCCGCCCCGATGTACCGCTCGATGTGGATTCTCTGGGAAGATATCTCGGCGTCATGGTTGCGGTCGCGCTGGCGATGTATGTGGCGAATGTCTTGTTGCTTGCCGGGGCAGTCGGGTTGCAGCGCCGCGTAAACCCGTTCTCGAATTGGTGGGGGCGCAACTGGCGCACCTTTATTGACCGTGCAACGCTGTTCGCCCTCGGTATGCTCGGTGCGACTCTTGGCGCATCGCGGTGGTGGGGATTGCTGCCTGTCGCGTTGCCGATGGCGAGCATGTTCGTTTCGTTCGAGAACGCGGCGCGGGCATATCTCTGGCAAGAAGCCGCCACGCATGACCCGCTGACCGCGCTCTACAACCGCCTGTATTTCTTCGAGCGATTCGCGCAGGAGCGGCGGCGGACAGTCGGGCGCGGCGAACCGTGCGGGCTGATTCTCGCCGATCTTGACGGGCTGAAGGAGCGCAACGACACATATGGGCATCTCGCAGGCGATCAGGCAATCGTGCGGGCAGCAGAGTTCCTGCGCGAGTATACCCGCAGCAAAGATGTCGTTGCCCGTATCGGCGGTGACGAATTCGCAGTATTGCTCCCCCAGACGACACTGGAAAACACCGCCTGTGTCGCGGCGCGGATGCGATCTGCCCTGCCAATACGTGGTCAGACCGACGCGCACCCACCCCTCGTAATGAGTTTCGGAATCGCGCCTCTCACGCGCAATGGTGAGGCGGTACCGACTATCGAGGATGTCCTCCAAGTAGCGGATGCCGCGCTCTACGTAGAGAAAGTCCTGCATCACAGCGCACGGCAGGAGTAACCGCTTCCCGCTCTCTGTGCTACAGATCGCACGGTGCGCGGGCATGTTTCTCGTGCATTCCGCCCATTCCGCCGCGCACGGTTTTCGGCTACAGTGTCGAGACGATGCATACGAAACCACGCGGGAGGATGCATGACTGATCTGCCGGAGACAATTGCGGATATGGGAGAATGGCTCCGCAGCGGGCGCACGACCGCAGCCGCGCTGACCGATGCGGCACTGGCGCGATGCCACGCACTGCAAGCGTCGCTCGGCGCATTCAATGTCATCACCGATGCCGCTGCCCGTGCCACTGCGGAACGCGCCGATGCGGAGATGGCGGCGGGGCGCGACCGTGGTCCGCTACATGGCGTGCCGCTGGCGGTGAAAGACCTGATCGCCACCGCCGATGCCCCGACGACCGCGAACAGCAACATCCTTGCGCCAGACTGGGGCGCGGGACACGATGCGACAGTGGTGCGAAAACTGCGCGGCGCGGGCGCGGTGCTGCTCGGCAAACTGGTATTGTACGAGTTTGCCACCGGCTGGCCCGACCCTGCGACGGGTTTTCCCATTGCCCGTAATCCGTGGAACCCCGATTGCACCCCTAGCGGCTCATCGAGCGGCACGGGAACGGCAGTAGCGGCGGGCATGATTGCGGGCGGGCTTGGTTCCGATACGGGCGGCTCGATACGCGGGCCGGCGGCTTTCTGCAACATCACGGGGCTGAAAGTGACGTTCGGGCGCGTCAGCAAAGAGGGCTGCGTGCCGCTCGGTTATAGCCTCGATACGATCGGGCCGATGGCACACACCGCGCTCGATTGTGCCCTCATGATGGATGCCATCGCGGGGTACGATCCTGCCGATCCGTGCAGCGCGGATGTTCCGGTGCCGCCGATGGCAGCCGCACTGACAGGCGATTTCACGGGAATTCGTATTGGGGTGCCGCGCGGCTACTGGTTCGAGGCGGCGGGGCTGGACGCCGAAGTCCGCGACGCCGTCCGCACTGCGCTCACTGCGATGCAGGAAGCGGGGGCGGTGTTGGTAGATGTGGAGTTGCCATACGCCGAGGAAGGGCAGATTGCCAACCGCTGTATTTTGTCCTCCGAGGCCTTTGCATACCACGAGCAGAATATGCGGACGCGCCCGGAAGTCTACGGGCGATATGCGCGGCTGTCATTCTATCGTGGTGCGTTCTACACGGGGGCAGATTACGTGCAGGCACAGCGGCTCCGCTCGGTGATCCGCGATGGGGTGCGTGCCGTGATGCGTGGGGTAGATGTGCTCGTCGTTCCCGGTTCCCCGACCGCCGCACCGACCTTCGCCAGTTTCGACCCCGCGCAGAGCGCGAA
>JBBRMX010000280.1:0-4570 GCA_038230615.1 Thermomicrobiales bacterium
CGTAGTTTCGGGTCGCGGGGCGTCGCACTGCCCGCGTTGCTCAGTTGGGTGAGCTTGAGCGGATGGTATGCCGTATTGAGCATCCTCGGTTCGCAGGCATTCGCACGGTTGACAGGACTGCCGTTCGTACCGGCACTGCTCATCATCGCAGCGGTGCAGATGCTGCTCGGCATCTACGGATACAACTTCATCCACCGCTTCGAGGCACTGGCGGCGGGGTTGTTGGCGGCAGTCTTCGCGCTCATCACGATTGTTGGTTTGCCGCAGGCGCATCTCGATGCTGCATCGTCGTTGCCCACCGGGACGCACGCGGGGCTGTTCGTCCTGTTCGCCACTACGGTTGCATCGAATGCCCTCGGATGGGCACCGTGCGCATCCGATTACGCCCGTTATCTCCCCGCAAAGACCTCGCGCAGGGCGATCTTCGGTATCGTGCTCGCCGCGTTCCTGATCGGGTGCGGCTGGCCGGAATTGATCGGCGCGGCGGTGGCGACGATCGGGCTGGATGTCGCCCCGATTGATCTGGTTGTGCAGGTGACAGGAATCTTTGCGACGCCCGCGTTGCTTGCAATCATCCTCGGCACGCTGGCGGCAAACGCACTCAACATCTATTCCGGTGCGCTCTCACTGCTGACCCTCGGCATCCCCATGAAGCGGTGGGTGTCGGTGGTGGCGGTCGGCATTCTCGGTCTTGGGCTGTCGTTTTACGGGGCGCAAGGGTTCACGGAGAAGTTCGAGAGTTTCTTGCTCCTCCTCTCGTATTGGATTGGACCGTGGGTGGCAATCGTCATCGTGGATTTTCTGCTGCGCCCCGCACCAGGAGATACGCGGTCAGCATTCGTCCCGGCGGGGATCATTGCCTTTGTGGTCGGGCTGGCGGCAGCGGTGCCGTTCATGAATTCGTCGCTCTATACGGGACCGATTGCCACCCTGCTCAATGGTGCGGACATCGCCGGCATCATCGGCGTCATCGTCGGGGGCGGGCTGTATTTCCTCCTACGGAGGAACGTAACGGGTAACGAGAAGTACATGTAATCTCGTTACCCGTTACGTGTTGCTCGTTACTTTTACTCGTTACTCTATGCCCCATACCGCCATGTGTAGTAATGCTGCCCGATATTGCCGAACTCCACGCGATACGCGGGCGGGTTGTTCGGGTTGAAGGTCAGCACGCGCCGCTCGAATGCCTGCACGAGCACCAATGTCGGTTTGCCGCCGACATTGACTGTGGCGAGGAAAAGCGGCGAGATCGGGAAGCCCGTCGTCTGGTCAATCGTCAGCGGCTGGGCATTGATGAAGTCGAGGAACGGCTGGTAGATGATCTGCCCGTATCGGCCCGACGGGTCACGGTAGTAATTCAGCGCAGGGCCGGAAGGCGGGTTGAATGCATCCGCGAACTGCTTTTCGTCGTCTATCGAAAGAGGGCGAAATTGCCCGTTCGCGTAGAAGTAGCCTGCCGGGGTATCGTTCGACGCCGCAACGCGGTCCGGCAGCTGGGCGAGGTCAGCATAGGTCGGTCCGTTCGCCCCCGCATCGCCCGCGATATTGACCTTCGCAGGGTCGCGCTTTTCGAACGTCGCATCGCCCGTTTGCATTTGCCCGGTCTTCAGTTCAATCGTCAGCAAGCCGCTCGTTACGGGGGCGGTGCTGCTCAGTTGCTCCATCCGGGCTTTATCGAAATACTGCACGGTGCGTTGCCCGCCCGTTGCCTCTTTGTATGCTTCCATCTGCCCAGTACGGGCAGTGGCGAGCGGCCCCCAGAAATTTGCTTGCGCCTTTTCGCCCTGCTCCCATTGCCGCTGGATCGCGGGAGTGGCGTAGGTTGACGCCGCATGTGCATCCATCGCGCCGACAGTAGCGAACAGTAACAGTGCCGATACGACCGTGTGCCATCGTGTACTCATCCCGTAAGAACCTCCCATGACCCGCAAACCGACACGGCACGCGCCGCCGTACGTACATAGCCATTGTACTGATTTCCGCCCGCACGACAACCCACTCCCGTGAGTGATACGGTGTGCGGGTACTCTTGGATGCCTCGAAGATATGAAATTATTCGCCCCGGAATTTGGCGGGGCGTTTGGCGAGAAAGGCGGCAACGCCCTCGGCGTGATCCGCCGTGCGTCCCGCGATCTCCTGCAAATCTGCCTCGTACTCCAGCATCGCATCGAGATGCGGCAAGAGCGTATGATTGAATGCGCGTTTCGTCAGCCCGATCGCGCGGGTCGGCATCGCTGCCAGTTGCGTCGCCAGCGCGTAGGTTACCGCCGCAAGTTCGCCGTCCGGCACGACGCGATTCACCATGCCGAGACGTAACGCCTCGTCCGCGCCGACGCGCTCCCCCGTGAATGCCAATTCCGACGCCTTGCCGATACCAACGAGCAACGGGAGCAACGCCGCACTGCCCGCGTCCGGCACGAGACCGATCTTGACGAACGCCGAGACGAACGACGCCGACACCGCCGCGATACGGAGGTCGCACGCCAGCGCGAAGCCGAGACCCGCCCCCGCCGCCACGCCATTGACCGCCGCGATCACTGGCTTTTCAATCGTCCGTAGCGCACGGATGATCGGGTTATAACGGTGGCGCAGGTCGTCGCCGAGATGCGGGGTTTCGCCATCGCCCCGCACGATGTCGCCCATTTCACCCACATCCTGCCCCGCGCAAAAGCCGCGCCCCGCACCTGTGAGGACGAGGCAGCGCACGGCGGGGTCGCGTGCCGCCAGCCGCAGCGCGTCGTGCAGATCGGTCGTCATCTGGGTAGTCACAGCATTGAGTTTGTCGGGGCGGTTGAGTGTGATCGTCCGCACGCCGTTGTCGGTGTCTGTGTCGGTGAGCAGCGTCGCGTAGGTCATTGCTCACGTTCCTTTCCACTGTGGCGGGCGTTTCTCGCGGAATGCCGCCATGCCCTCGCGCTGGTCGTCGGACGCGAACAGCAGAAGGAAGTTTGCCCGCTCATGTGCCAGCCCCGCATCCATCGTCGTATCGAAAGCGGCGAGGACGGCATCTTTCGCCAGCATCACGGCCAGCGGCGGCTTGGCGGCGATCTCCCGCGCCAGTTGCTTTGCGGCATCCATGTACAGTTCGACCGGAACGACGCGGGTAATCAGCCCGGCATCGTAGGCTTCCTGCGCGGTGATCTGCCGCCCGGTCAGCACCATTTCCATTGCCCGCGCTTTGCCGATGGCGCGGGTGAGACGTTGGGTGCCGCCCGCACCGGGAATGATACCGATGCCGATTTCCGGCTGCCCGAACCGTGCCGATTCGCTGGCGATGATAAGATCACAGAGCATCGCCAATTCGCAGCCGCCACCGAGTGCGTACCCACTCACCGCCGCGATGATCGGCGTGCGGACGCGCCGCAACCGCTCCCACACGGCAAACTGATTGCGGCGCAACATCTCCACCGCCGATGCCTCCGCCATTTCGCCGATGTCTGCGCCCGCCGCGAATGCCCGCTCATTGCCAGTGAGAATGATGCAGCGCACCTCGCGGTCGGCATCGAGGGCTTCCGCCGCTGCGATTACCTCCGCCATCACCGCGACATTGAGGGCATTGAGCACCTTCGGGCGGTTCAGTTGGATGACCGCGATACCGTCCTCCTCGCGCCCGACGATGATCTGTTCGTAGCCGTCTGTCATTGCGCTCCCTCCCCATGAATCCGCGATTCGCCGTGTGTTGTCATCATACATGAGGCACCTCCGTCACGATTAAAAACAAATGTTCTACCTATATAAGTCGTGGGAACGGAAAAGGGAGACAAATCTATGCAAAACTAGGCAACTCACAACACGATTTTCTGCGATCAGCACAATTTTGTCACTTATGAGTAGCGGTTTAAACGCTTTGTGTGATATAGAATTGCGCGGCAGTTGTTTGGGAAAGGCAACAGGGAAACGGGGGGCATGTGAGCGGGTATCGGGCGCATTTGTGGGTTGTTGCGGCATTGATCGGGCTGGTCATCCTTCCTTCACTCGTCATCACACCGACCGCTGTACATGCGGCAGGGACTGCATCGGTCACGACGCACCACAACGACACTGCCCGCACCGGCGCGAATCTGCTTGAAACGACCTTAACCGCCGCGAATGTTCGCAGCACGCAGTTCGGCAAACTCTTTTCGCGCACGGTAGACGGGCAGACATACACACAGCCGCTCATCGTCCCGAACCTCACCGTCGGCGGGGCAGCGCACACTGTGCTGTTCGTCGCTACGCAGCACAACAGCGTCTATGCCTTCGATGCTGACGGAGCGGGCGGCACCGCGCCACTGTGGAAAGCGGCACTGGAACCCGCCGCGCAGACGAGCGATTGCGCCTTCGTGCTGCCGTGCGGGGCATACGGCGACATCAAATTCGAGGTCGGTATTACCGGCACACCGGTGATTGACACCGCGACGAACACGCTCTATGTCGCCAATTATTGGGGCGACCGCACGACCACGCCGACAACGTAGGCTAGGTCGAAGCTTGTACGGTCCCGGTTTGCCGTCGGCAGCTCCGCTGGTCAGCCGCCTGTGCGGCCTCGACTGCGGATGCCTGCCCCGCCGGCCGGCATCACCGTCACGTC
>JBBRMX010000281.1:0-4548 GCA_038230615.1 Thermomicrobiales bacterium
ACGCAATGGAACCGTGCAGGCATTGCGGCGCACGCACGGACCTTCGATGCGGCAATCTTCCGGGAGCGCATGGGCGGCTTCGTTGCGGGTGCGTGGGCGAGGAAAAGTACTTGACATCGAGAGGGTGCGGATGTACTGTCCGTACACACCGTCACTTGCGCAAATACGCTTTCGGCGGGTATACTGCTACGCTGCTCCCGTTATTCGGAGCGGTCGAGCAATAGTACCGGACACGAGGAGTGGCGAGCGCGATGGCGACGAAAGTAATTCTCACCCAAGATGTTGAACACTTGGGTGCAGCGGGTACCGTTCAGACAGTGAAGGAAGGCTTCGCACGCAACTACCTGTTGCCGCAACGGTTGGCAGAGATTGCGACACCGGGGGCGATTAAGCAGGTGCAGGAGCGGGCAAATGCCGCCGAGCGGCGCGTCCGCAAGCAAGAGGAAGAGATGCGTTCGCTCGCGGACCGTATCGCGGTGGCGACGCTCAACTTCACCGCACGGGTTGGTGAGCAGGGACGATTGTTCGGCTCCATCACGGCGCAGGAGATCGCGACCGAACTGACACGGGTTGTCGGCGAGGAGATTGACCGCCGCAAGGTCGCGCTTGATGACCCGATCCGCTCGATTGGCACGCACAAAGTTGCGGTGCGTCTCGTCGGTCGGCTTGCGCCGGAAGTGACCGTGATCGTCACGGGCGAGAACGGCGAGACAGCGGAATCGCTGGCACAGGCGGAGACAACAGAGGCAACGGAGACAGCAGAGACGGCAGAAGCCTGAACTGCCGGGGTCTGAGCGGGTTTTGGTGCGTCGCTTCCCCGGCACGGCTCTGAGCAGATTAGTTCTCAGGTCATCACGGGGGGACGGCGCATGGCAATACAGGACCGGTCGGTAGATACCTCGCCTCCCCATAATCTCGAAGCGGAACGCTCCGTTCTTGGCTCGCTGCTGATTGACCGCGAGGCGATTGTTCGTGTGCGCTCCGCTCTCCAACCGGAAGACTTCTATCGCGGGGCACACCGCGAGATATACGCGGCGATTGTCGATCTCTACGACCGGCGCGAACCTGCTGACATGACAACCCTGCCGGACGAACTCGACCGGCGCGGGCGGCTAGAAGATGTCGGCGGGGAGTCGTATCTCTATATGCTGCTTACCTCGCCGCCGACTGCCGCGCATGTGGAGATTTACGCGAATATCGTGCAGCGCGAATCCACGCGCCGCCGCTTGATTGACGCGGGCGCGAGTATCGTGCGGATCGGATACGACGACGATCTCGAAGTGGTGGACGCCCTCGACCGTAGCGAGAAATTGCTGTTTGACATCTCGCAGCAACGTGTTGAGCGCGATTTCAAGCCGATCTCGCATTATCTTGATGCGTTTTTCGAGCGCATTGACTATGTGCAGCAACATCGGGGCGAACTCGTCGGCGTGCCGACCGGCTTCGCCGATCTCGATAAGATGACGGGCGGGCTGCAACCATCTGACCTTGTGATTCTTGCCGCCCGCCCCGGCGTGGGCAAAACATCGTTCGTGCTTACGATGGCATTCAATGCCGCTGCGAAAGGCAAGCGCATCGGTATATTCTCACTTGAGATGAGTGGTGAGCAGCTTGTGCAGCGGCTCTTGGCGATGGATACGGGTGTAGATTCGCAGCGGCTCCGCCTCGGCTACGTAGACGATAACGAGTGGCCGCAAATCTCCCGCGCACTCGCTAACCTCGCTAATGCACCTATCTATATTGACGACACCCCCGCGATCACTGCGATAGAGTTGCGCTCTAAAGCCCGCCGCCTGCAAGCGGAAAAGGGCGTAGATATGATCGTTGTGGACTATCTGCAATTGATGCGCGGCGGGAAGACCGATAACCGCGTGCAGGAAGTGGCGGAAATCTCCCGCTCTCTCAAGGAACTGGCGCGTGAACTGAATGTGCCGGTGCTGGCGTGTGCCCAGTTATCGCGGGCGGTGGAATCGCGCACATCCAAAGTGCCGATGCTCTCCGACTTGCGCGAATCCGGCTCCATCGAGCAGGACGCGGACATCGTCATGTTCATCTACCGCGAAGAATTGTACGACCCCGAAACCGAGAAGAAAGGCATCGCGGAGATTCACATCGCCAAGCACCGCAACGGTCCGGTCGGGGCGATCAATCTGCGGTTTTTCCAGCACCTGACCCGTTTCGCAGACCTCGAAGTCTACCGGGAACCGGACCTGTAACATGTGACGCCGGGGGCATATCGCGCCGTCGGGTTGGCAGGAGGACGTATGCACAGCATCAAAGATGTGATTCGCGGGACTCGGCTGGACGCATACGTCGCCGCACGCGCGGGAGACGTGTCGCCCGACGACGGCAATTATCGCCCACAAACCCCCGCGCCCGTTGTGTCGGGTGGCACGGGGGTGCAGGATTGTCCGATCTGTAACGGTGTGGGATTCATGCGGCTCGATGTGCCAGTGGGGCATCCGCAGTTCGGGCGGGTCGTGCCGTGCAAATGCCGAGAGCGAGAACGCGAGGCGCAACGCTACCGCGATCATCGTAGCCTCTCCAACCTCGAACATTTCGTGGACGCCACCTTCGCCACCTTTGACCGCGATGTGCCGGGAACGCGGGAAGCCTATACCTATGCCGAACAATACAGCCGGACCTACGAGCCGATCTGGATGGTGCTCAGCGGCACCTATGGCTGCGGCAAGACGCATCTTGCTGCCGCAATTGCGAATGCGGCGGTCAATCAGCAGATGACGGTGCTGTTCGCAGTCGTGCCGGATTTGCTCGACCAACTGCGTGCCGCCTATGCCCCGAACAGCCAGACAACATTCGATGACCGTTTCACGGCGATTCGTGAAGTGGGCGTGCTTGTGTTAGACGATCTCGGCACGGAGAACACGACTGAATGGGCGCGGGAAAAACTCTTCCAGATCATCAACTACCGCATGACGCAGCGGCTGCCGCTGATCGTGACGACCAATAACGCACGGTGGGACAAGCAGAACGGCGGGTTTGCGTTCCCCGGCGTGGATGACCGCATCGCGTCGCGCCTCTCCGATGTGCGAATGGCGCGGCACGTTCATATTGCGGGAGAGGATTATCGCCGCCGCCAGACGGGATATACGATCAATACCGCCCCGCGTCCCACGCCTCGCCGCTATTAAGTGACCTTCGTGTGGCTATCCGGCGATTGGCGGCGGGCAAGTCGCGCCTGCGGCAATGTTCGTGCTACACTGGAAAGAGGCACCCGTTGAAGCGTACGAACGCGAACGGGGAGAGGGGTGCGGCACGCGAGAACGTCCGCTCACTACGAGGTACAAGGGAGCGAGCCGCACACGATGGACACGCTCGCCGTCGCATTTGAATTACCGTGGATTCTCACCCGGCTCTCGTTTATCGAGATGCTGGATATTCTCATCGTCGCGCTCCTCTTTTTCTGGCTACTCACGGTGGCGCAGGGAACGCGGGCGATGCCGCTGCTGCGTGGGATCGCCATTCTGCTCGTGGCGATGGCAGTGCTTTCCAGCATCTATGATCTCGTCGCGTTACGGCGGCTTCTGCAGATCGCCTTTCCGTCGTTGCTGATCGCGGTGCCGGTCATCTTCCAGCCGGAACTCCGGCGTGCCTTGGAGCAACTGGGCCAGACGCGCACATGGCTCAACCTCCCGTTCGCGCATACGGAAGAAGATGTAGACCATACAATTGATGAAATTGTGCGGGCGGCGGTGCAATTGGCGCGGCAACGCATCGGCGCGTTGATCGTGATCGAACGCGAGACCGGATTGCAGGAATACGCGGATCGTGGCGTACCGCTCTCCGCGACGCTCACACGGCAACTACTTATCCAGATTTTCACTCCGAACACCCCACTGCACGACGGCGCGACTATCGTGCGGCATCAGTTTGTGCTTGCGGCTGCGGTGGTCTTGCCGCTTACGGAAGCCCCGATAGGCGGCACCCTCGGTACACGGCATCGTGCGGCAGTCGGCATTAGCGAAGTTTCCGATGCGATTGCGGTCGTGGTCTCAGAGGAGACCGGGACAATATCCGTTGCGCTCGGCGGACGGCTGACCCGCGACATGACGCACGACCGCTTGAAAGCGACCCTGCGGGCGCTGATGCGCGTGGATCGAAGCAGTAGTGGGTCGCGAGGTTTCGGCTGGCATTCCCGCAGCGACGATTCCACCCCGCTCACGGGTGGCGTGCCGAAACCGCCATCATCGCCGTCCACAAGTGGCACAGGGGTGGGCGAACTACCGCGAGAGAATGGGGCAAATGGCGAGCGTCCGGCAGCAGACTAACAAGACGGGTCGGGGGGGGCTTGTGACCCGTGCGCTGCTGGCAGTCGCGCTGGCATTCGTCTTCTGGGCGTGGGTCACCGCGAGTGCGGACCCCGATATGCAGCGCAATTTCCCGTCGGTGCCGGTAACCCTCCTGAATGCACCCGCAGGCGTTGCGGTCACCGATTCTGCCCCGCGTACGGCGATCCTCTCGGTGTGGGGGCCGCGTAGCACGATGGAAACCCTGACCGCAGACCGTTTCGCGCTCACGATTGATCTC
>JBBRMX010000282.1:0-4543 GCA_038230615.1 Thermomicrobiales bacterium
CGTTATGGCAATGGGCAGACCAAATTACGCGGTCGCCGCCGGGGGTTTGCTCGATCAGGTAGCGAAACAAGTCGCGCATCTCGTCGGGCGTGGTGTAGCCAACGGTGTCTGGCACATTGATCGTCGTCGCGCCCGCTGCAATCGCCATTGTGAAGATGCGAACGAGATACTCGCGGTCGGAGCGCGTCGCGTCCATCGCGGAGAACTCAACATTGCTCGTGAACGCTGCCGCCTGCCGGATTGCGGCTTCTGCCATCGCAAGAACTTGGTCTTGGTCTTTCCGCAACTGGTGTTCGAGATGGATCGGGCTTGCGGCAATGAAGGTGTGGATGCGTGGCTCCTCTGCTCCCCGCAATGCCTCGATTGCCGCCTCGATGTCCACCCGAACAGCGCGAGCGAGACCGCAGACCGTCGCGCCGCGCACCCGCTCCGCGATCTGGCGCACCGCGTCGAGGTCGCCGGGAGAGGCGATAGGAAAGCCCGCCTCGATAATGTCCACACCGAGCCGCACAAGGGCGTCCGCGACTTCCAGTTTCTCCGCAACCGTCATAGATGCGCCGGGGGACTGTTCGCCGTCACGCAGCGTGGTATCGAAGATATATACATGTGCATTGCTCATCGTGTCTTGTGTCCTCTCGTGTTCTATCGGCGGCAAAGTCGGCGGCGATTGGCCCGTCTCCGGGCCTCGTAAGGGCGATGCGACACAACGGCAACGGCAACAACATCGCGCACACTCCCTTCTCGCACACAACAAAAAACCCGCCCTCTGAAAAGGGACGGGCAGAATCTGCTCGCGGTACCACCCTCGTTGTCGCTGCACTGTTACCGCGCGGCGACCCCTCAACGCTGACACGGAACGCATCCGTCACAACGTGGCGCGGTAACGGGCGCACCCGGAGGCAACTACGGAATTCGTCCTTCGCTGCCACGGCTCAGGGGCGAGGTTCTGCGCGGATCGCCGCCGGGCTTGCACCATTTCCCGGTTCGCTGGGGCGAGGGGGGCGCGTACTACTCCCCATCAATGCCGAAGTACAGGCTACCATCGCGCAGCAGCGGTGTCAATCGCAGCAATCGCACCATTTGCTGCCATCGTGGTTATGCGCGGAACAGCGTTTCCATCGCCACCCGCCACCCCGGTAGAGCAGGTTCGGCGTCTGCGAGGTCGCTTTGCCGAAAGATCGTCGGCGTGTC
This sequence comes from Thermomicrobiales bacterium, assembly GCA_038230615.1. GTDB lineage: Bacteria > Chloroflexota > Chloroflexia > Thermomicrobiales > JALYUS01 > JBBRMX01. The sequence goes on from JBBRMX010000282.1 coordinate 1,192, forward strand.
GGGCGCATCGGCGGTATATTTCGTCACCGTCGATGTGCGCGGGTTCACATCCCAGACGACCTGTGTTCCCGCCGCAAAATAATCCGCACGTTTGGCGGTGTACTCCCGGTCGGCGGCGGGACCGTGATCATTTTTCGAGCGCACTTCGACGGCGAACGCGGGCGCACCGACAATGAAATCGTCCGAATCAATATCCGCATGAAATGCATAGGCGGCGTCGGGGCTGAACGACCGCTGCCGCAGCGCGTCCACGACAAAACCCGCATTGTCGCCGAACGCATACCCGCGCTTCGTCTCCAACTCGTACATTTTCAGTAGTGTCGCAATCGTGGTGCCGATATATGCTGGTCGTCCGCCGGTTGGAGCCATCCGCACCAGCCTTCCGTCTACGAGTTCGTATTTCCCGTTGTCCGGGGTATGGTACAGGTCGTCAACCGTTGCGGTGCGTTCGGATACCATATGCGTTGCCTCCTGCGGGGTGCGTACTGTCAGTATACCAGTGGTGCGGCGTGCTGCCTTGACGCCTTGACGCCCTCGTGCCTACACTTGCCCCACGCGACCGGATACGGACAAATGGAGGGTGATCGCCATGCCGATGTACGAGTACTTCTGCCCCGACTGCAATGTGCGCTTCGAGAAACTGGTGCGCCGTGCTACTCCGGAGAATGCCGAGGGCGGCGTCTCCTGCCCGACCTGCAGCGGCGTGGACACGCGGCGTGTGCTTTCGGTCTTCTCGTCGGTCTCTGCGTCGGCGGGCGGCGGCACCGCGACGATGACCGCGCAGGGTGGCGGGTGCTGCGGCGGCAATTGCGGCTGCGGCGCGGGGCGAAACTAGCCATGAAAATTACCGACATCAAGACCTTTCTCACCTATGTGCCGGAGCGCGGGCGCAACTTCACCTTTGTGAAAATCTATACCGATGAGGGGCTGACGGGGCTTGGCGAGGGCGGTATCAACGGCAAGGAACTCGCCTTCAAGGGGCTGGTGGATACCTACGCTCCCCAATTGATCGGCATGGACCCGACCCGCATCGAACACATCTGGCAGACGCTCTGGCGCAGCCAGTTCTTCCGGGGCGGGCATATCCATTCGTCCGTGGTCGCCGCGGTTGACATCGCGCTGTGGGATTTGCGCGGCAAGGCCCTCGGTGTGCCGGTGTACGAGTTGCTTGGGGGTCTTACCCGCGAGTATGCCCGCTGCTATTGCCATGTCCAGCGTTCCGGCAACACCGGCAACACCGATGACGGCATCCGCTCGATGGTCACGTTCGCCAAGCAGCAGGTCGCGGATGGCTGGCAGTTCGTGCGCTACGGCGTCGGTGAGGGGAGCGGGCCGGAGCGCGAAGGAACCTACGAGCAGGCGCAGGCGATGCGCTGGACGGTGGACGCCTTTGCCGCCCTGCGCGACGCATTGGGACCGGAGATCGAAATCTGCGTGGACTTCCACCAGCGTACGACGCCGACCTACGCGATCCAGATCGCCCGCGCATTGGAGCCGATGCGTCCTTTCTTCATCGAGGACCCACTGCGGGCGGAGAACACCATCGAGTTCGGCTATCTGCGGCAGCATATCTCCGTGCCTATCGCCACCGGCGAACAACTCGCCAGCAAATGGGACTGGCAGACGCTGATCGAGAAAGACCTGATGGATTACTGCCGCGTGGATCTCTGCATCTGCGGCGGACTGACCGAGGCGAAGAAAATCGCGGGGTGGTGCGAAACGCACTACATTGAGCAGGCACCGCACAACCCGCTCGGTCCTGTCTCGACGGCGGCGTGTCTCCATTTCGACCTCTCGACGCCGCTCTTTGCCGTGCAGGAACTCGTCTGGCGACCTGATGTCATTCCGAACATCGTCCAGACCGATATGCGGCTGGAAGGCGGCAAACTCTACAGCGGCGGCACACCCGGTCTGGGTGTCGAACTGGACGACGAAGCCGCGCTCGCCAGCCCCTTCCAACTCCCCGGCTTCCGCATGTTGCACCGCGAAGACGGTTCGGTGTCGGACTGGTAGACAGATCGCACGCGCTCCGGTAGGGTAGGCGTCACGCCTACCCTTCTCGTTGTCCCTCGTTGCCTAGGGAGACTGCTCGTGCATACAGATACGCCGCCCATTGCCCCCTATGCAATTGTCGCGCTGCTCGACGATGTACCGGACGAAGGTTTGATGCGCGGGCATGTCGGCACCGTGGTCGAGACCCTCGCGCCCGGTCGGTACGCCGTCGAGTTCGGAGACGACGAGGGGCGTCTGTACGCGCTCGTTGCGCTCGGCTCGGCGCAGTTGATCGCCCTGCATTACGCGCCTGTCCATGCTGATCCCCCTATCCGCCTCACTGAGACCGAAGGAGATGCCCCGATGCTTGCCGCCACCCTTCCTACATCCCCCGACACACTGACGCGGGCGACGTGGGACGAGATTTTGCCGTACTTCACCGCCCTCGCCGCTCGCCCGCTCACGCACGAAAATGCCGAGGAGTGGGTGCGCGACTGGTCCACCTTAGAGGAGATGGTACGCGAGGCGGCGTCCCGCGCCCATGTCGCCTATACCACCGACACCGCCGACCCGCAGAAAGAGGCAGACGAACTCCGCTGGTCGGGCGAGATCGGTCCTAAAATGCACGAGCAGCACACCGCCCTCGCCAAGCGGTTGCTCGATCTCGGCTGGACGCGCCCCGACATGGAGACGACGTTGCGCCGCTTCCAGAACAGTTTCGATCTTTTCCGCGCCGAGAATATCCCCGTCCGCACGGCGATCTCGCAGCTCGATATCCGTTACCAGAAAACGACGGGCGCGATGACCGTGCCGTGGGAGGGCGGCGAGAAGACGGTGCAGCAGTTGCAGCCGTACTTGCTTGACACTGACCGCACCGTGCGCGAACGCGCCTTCCGGGGGATGGCGCAGCCCTATATCGCTGCGCGTGACGACCTCGCCGCGCTCTTTGACGAGCAATTCGTGCTGCGCGAGACGCTGGCACGCAATGCAGGCTTCGGCAATTTCCGCGACTACATGCACCGCGAGAAAAACCGTTTCGACTACACCCCGGACGACTGCTTCCGCTTTCACGATGCCGTAGAACAGACCGTCACGCCCGCCGTCGAGCGCATCTATGCCCGCCGCCGCACGCAACTCGGCGTCGAGACGCTGCGCCCGTGGGACACCGCGAACGACCCCGCCGGACGCGCCCCGCTCCATCCCTTCGATGATGTCGGTGTCCTCATTGCCCGCGCCCGTACGATCTTCCAGACGCTCGATCCCGCGCTTGGCGGCTATTTCGGCACGATGGCGGACGAACAGTTGCTCGACCTCGACAACCGCAAGGGCAAAGCCCCCGGCGGCTATTGCACCCGCTTCC
>JBBRMX010000283.1:0-4540 GCA_038230615.1 Thermomicrobiales bacterium
GGCGTCGAAGTCGCGGACGTGGAAGAGTTCTGGCTGCCTGCGGGCGACGGCACCGGGGAGCAGATTCAGGGCTGGATCATGAAGCCGCCGGGATTCGACCCCGCCCACAAATACCCGTTGCTGCTCGAAATCCACGGCGGGCCGGCAGGAACCTACGGCGTTGGCTGGTTCCACGAGTTCCAGTTCTTCGCGGCGCAGGGGTACGTCGTGGTGTATTGCAACCCGCGCGGGTCGCAGGGCTACGGTGATTCCTTCTGCACGACGATCCACGGCGACTGGGGGACAAAGCCGCTGATGGATGTACTGGCGGCGGTAGACTACACCATCGAAAAGGGCTACGTAGATACCGACCGATTGTATGTCACGGGCGGCTCGTACGGCGGCTACATGACCAACTGGGCCGTGACTCATACCGACCGTTTCCGTGCCGCCGCGACGCAGCGATGTGTCTCCGATGTGCGTGCCTTGGCGATGGTAGACGACATCGGTATCAACTTCACGGGCGACTACTTCGGCGGCACCCCGTGGGAAATCCCGGAGGTCTACGTCCGCAATTCCCCGATTTCCTACATCCAGAACTGCACGACACCGCTCTTCCTCGAACATGAGGAGGAAGATCACCGTTGCCCGATGGATCAGTCTGAGATGGTCTACAACTCGCTTTGCTACCTCGGTGTCGAGACCGAACTCGTTCGTTACCCGAAGGAGTCGCACGGTCTGAGCCGCGACGGTGGCCCGCTGCACCGCGTAGACCGCCTTACCCGCATCATCGGCTGGTTCGAGCGGCACAAATAATACAGTAACGCCACGATAACGTACGTACATCTATGCAGGTGATAGATTTGTGGGGGAGGGTGAGGCGATGGCTGCAACGACGCACCACAAACGCGATGTTCTGCTTGTTGGGAGCGTGCCGCTTGCGGATGCACACGCAGTCTTCACGACGGCGTCGCATATCCTCGGTGATCGTCTCTCCCGCATCCCGGACGGCGAAACGGGTGTCCGCACGAACTGGATCGGCTGGCAAGTCGGTGTGTTCATGCAAAACCCGCAACTAGAACCCGTAACGCAGGAAAAACGGTACGACGGCTTGCCGCAATTTCAACTCAAGCCGGGGATCGCGCCGGAGGAACTCACTTTCGCCAACCTCGGCTACGCGGATGCGGCGATTGCCTCCTATACGGTTTTTCGGCAATTGCAGGAGGCGGGGGAGATCGGCGCGGCGACGAAATTTCAAGTGAGCCTCCCTACGCCCCTCGCGCCGTTGAATCGCTGTATCACCGTTGCGTCACAAGCGGCTGTCGAACCTGCATACGAAGCGCGGATGCTCGAAGAACTGGCGATGATCTGCGCTCATATTCCGCACAATCACCTTGCGATTCAGTGGGACATCGCTATCGAAATGGCGATCATCGAAGGGGTCTGGCCGACATTCTTCGAGGATGTGTTCGAGGGGTGCATTTCGCGCATCGCCCACCTGAGCGCACAGGTGCCGGACGGTGTCGAACTCGGCTACCACCTTTGCTATGGCGACGCGATGCATCAGCATTTCGTGCAGCCGGCCGACACCACGAATCTGGTCCGTGTCGCCAATGCGATCTCGGAGCGCGTCACGCGGCAGATCGCATGGATCCATATGCCCGTACCGCGTGAGCGGTCGGACGATGCGTACTTCGCGCCGCTCGCAGGGCTGCATTTGCACCCCGAAACGACCCTGTTTCTCGGTGTTGTCCATCTTACGGACGGTATCGCGGGGACGGAGGCACGTATTGCCGCCGCCGCCCGTGCCGTGCCGGATTTCGGTATCGCAACCGAGTGCGGTTTCGGGCGACGCCCGCCCGAAACCGTCGTGGCATTGCTCGATATTCATAACGCGGTGTAAAAACCGGAGGAGGGGTGAATGCCGGTAGGCGTGCGCGACGAGTGGCTGCACGTTGATGGATTGCGTATTCACCTTCTCGTCGCCGGGGTATCCGGTCCCGCCGTTGTGCTGCTACACGGCGGTGGGCGCGGTTCGGCGCAACTAGCGTACGGGCATGTGTTCGCCTCCTTCGCACAGCACTGCCGGGTCTACGCCCTCGACTGGCCGGGGTACGGCGAAAGCGAAAAACCGCCGCATCTCTGCTCCACCGACTGGTACATCGCCTTCCTCGGCAAGTTGCTCGATGCGCTCGGTTTGCAATCTGCCGGGTTGGTCGGTGTTTCGTTCGGGGGTGGGGTCGCACTCGGTTTCGCGCTCCAATACCCGGAGCGTGTGACCCGGCTCACACTCGTCAATAGCCTTGGCTTGGGCGGCGAGATTCCGGGCGGTGTCGCATCGAGCGTGGTGGTGCGAATCCCCTTCCTCAACCGGGCGAGTTGGTGGGTGAGCAGCCGCAGTGCGCGGGTAACGCGCTGGTCGCTCAAGGGCATCTTCCACGACCGTCGCATGATTACTCCCGCACTGGTGCGCGAGATGATGGCAGTCGCACGCAGACCGCACACATCGCGGGTCTGGCTCTCGTGGCAGCGGCACGAACTCGGCTGGCACGGGTTGCGGACAAATTACCTCGACCGCCTGCACGATCTCCGCGTTCCAACGATGATCGTCCACGGCGCGGACGATCATGTTATCCCGGTCGCGTGGGCGCGGCGTGCACATGCCCGCATCGCAACCTCGTGGCTCGTGGTGCTCGCAAATTGCGGACACTGGCCGATGCGCGAAGACCCCGATGCATTTTCCCACGCGGTCGCGCCTTTTTTTGCATTCCCCGAACGGATCATGCCTGTGCTGGCAGCGGCAGATTTGCCGTCGGTATGACCGGACAGTGCGCGGCGGTCGTCCCGTTCCTTGCGGAATAGCGGCGGCGATGTACCATGCGGAGGGAAGGCTCCGCACTTACATGAGGGACACGCCACGATGACCACCCCGCTTTCTTCCACCGTACCGCGCATCGCCCGCGAGGTATCTGTCGCATCGTCGCGCTGGCTGCCGCGCTTGCTGCTCGGCACTGCGCTCAACGCAGTCGCGTGGGTGAGCGCGTGGACCGAGAACGGCCCGCTGGCACACTACTCATTCTTCCCGCTCTGGCTTGGCTTTACGCTCGTGGTGGACGCGCTCTGTGAAATGCGGAGCGGCACATCGCTCTGGCGGCGGGGCGCGGCACAGTTCGTCGCGCTCTTCTGGGTCTCTGCGCCGTTCTGGTGGTACTTCGAGCAGCTGAACAAGCGTGTGGACAACTGGCACTATATCCTCTGGAAGCCCATGGGGACAGTGGAATACTTCCTCACATCCTCCCTCGCATTCAGCACGGTTATCCCGGCGGTCTTCGCCGTCACCGAACTCGTACGAACCTTCTGGCATACCGACGATACGCCGCATCCGTCGCCCGTGTTGCCGTGGGTGGTAGCGTGGCGTTGGATCGGGTTCGGTGTCGTGACGCTCACGCTGTCGCTGCTTTTTCCCCGGCAGTTTTTCCCGTTCCTGTGGGTGTCGCTCTGCCTCATCCTCAGCCCGATCAATGGGGCATACGGCGAGGCGAGTGTCATCGCGTGGGGGCGTGCGGGAGCGTGGCGGGCAATCGTGCGGCTGATGAGTGCAGGGCTGATCTGCGGGTTTTTCTGGGAGATGTGGAACTACCCTTCTATCCCGAAGTGGTACTACACGGTGCCGTATGTCGGCTTCGGCAAAATCTTCGAGATGCCGGTGCTTGGGTACAGCGGCTACTTCCCGTTCGCGCTCGAAGTTTTCACGGTCTACGGTTTTGCGCGGTTGCTCACGCGCCGCTGGCAATTTTTCCCGGACGAGTACGTGCGGGTGTAAGGGGGACGCGATGAGTTGGGCGACAGAATGGGGCAGGCTCGCAACGACAGTGGCGGATGCGGGAGTGCGGGGGACGGTTGGCGTCTCGGTCTATGGGGCGAACAACGAACAGTGGCAGCACTTCGGGGATCGCCTGTTTGGGGCGGCGAGCACGATCAAGATTCCCGTGATGATCGAGGTCTTCCGACAGGTCGAGGCGGGCAAGATCGCTTTGGACGGTACCTACGCGCTTACAGATGCCGACCGCACCAATGGCAGCGGCGTGATGCGCCATCTCCATGCGGGGATGGAGTTCACCACGCACGACCTGCTCTATCTGATGATCGCCATCAGTGACAACACCGCGACAAATCTGCTCATTCGCATGGCGGGTATCGAGCAGATCAACCGGACGATGGCAAAAATCGGTATGTCGCGCTCGGTACTCGGCCGCCCGATGTATGGGCGTCCTGCACTTCCCGGCGACCCCGAAAACTACGCCACTCCAAACGACATGGCACAGGCGATCAAGGCGATTCTGGACGGCACTGCCGCCTCCCGGCAGTCGTGCGACGCAATGATGGGGTTGCTGGAAGGGCAGCAGAATGCCCGCCGTATCGCCCGCTATCTGCCGCAATCGAACAGTGTCCGGTGGGGCAGCAAGACCGGATCGGTCGTCGGCGTTACCAATGATGTTGGCTACGTCCTCGCTCCCAATGGTCGGCTGATCGTCGCCGTCTTCTGCGAAAACTTTCCCGA
>JBBRMX010000284.1:0-4506 GCA_038230615.1 Thermomicrobiales bacterium
ACCCGCCGTTACCACCACCCCCACTCGGAGGATGATCATGAGCACGACCGACCCCGTTGTTCCCCCGCCCGCCCCCACAATCTCCGTCGCCTACCAATCTCCGGGAGCACGCGCCTTGTCAACGGCACAACGCGCTGCCCTCAGTAGCCTGATCGCGTCCATCATCACGGCAATTCTCACCGGGCTGCTTCGCCTGTTGCAAGGCGGGGATTTTACGCAGGTCGCATTGCAGGCGGCGGGCGTGGCAATCGTGACCGCGATCCTCACCAGCCTCCTAGTTTTTGTGCAGAAATATTTCGAGTCGCAAGGCGATTCGGGAGGCGTGCCGCCTGCTGCGTCCTACACGGTGCCGGTGCCGGCGATCCCGCCCGCACCACCGAGCGGTGCGGGCTTCGTGCGGCACGATCCGGGCGGGGTGGGCATCCCCCTCTAAACGCTATCTCCGACGAGGCGGGTTACAGCGGTATGGCGGGGCGACTCCCTCGACACCGAGAGACCGCAGGTGCGCTCTTTGCGCGGGTATTCGGCCCGCGTTGCCCGTCGGTCTGCCCGCCCTCGTACTTCCTGCTATACTGACCACATTGCGGCGATGCCCTATCCCAGACGTGTACGCGCTCTGAGGACGACACGCACGCACCCTGCGCTCGTGCGTACACGCGGCAACGGGCGGCCAACGCAGCGGGGAAGTCGCGCTCCTCAATGTGACCGTGGTGAAAACTACGGAAGACGCCTACCCGTATCCGGGGTAGGCGTCTTGGTGTGTGCAACCGGACATGCAATACGCAGGCACTCGCGGGTTCGAATCCCGCACCCGCCCGTATCCACGGAACCGCGTATGGTGCGTCTAGCGACGTGCAATGACGTGCAGCGACGTGCAATGACGTGCAATGACGTGCAATGACGTGCGAGTCGGGTTTGCCCCCCGCAGCCCGTGCCAGTAGTGCCGGGTCATGGCTGAAATTCTGTTGCCGGCGCATATGCAGAAGAGCGGGGAAGCCGGGACGCCCGCGCAAACCGCCTACGGACGGCGGTGCCGCATGATCTTCCAGCACACCGCCGCCCTCGTGCTGGCAGGCGTGAAGACGCAGACGCGCCGCCCGGTCGCACGCGGCGGCGACTTCCACCAACCGCCCCGCAGTGTCTTCACGGACGGCGAGTGCGTAGAGATTGTGTACGGGCTGTGCCGTAACCGTTGGCGCGTCGGGCAAACACTCGCCGTGCAGCCGGGGCGGGGACAGCGTGCCATCGCCCGCATCCGCGTGACCGCCATTCGCTACGAGGCGCGTGCAGGGGCAATCAGCGAGGTTGACGCCCGCGCAGAGGGCTACGACGATCCTGCGGCGTTCGGTGCGGTCTGGCAGGCAATGCATGGCGCGGCTGCCCTCGATCAGCCGTGCTGGTGTCTGACATTCGACAAATTGCCGTCCATCTCCGATTTGCGCGGGATAGACCCCGGCTTCACGGGCGGCATGGACGCGGCAGACTATGTGCGGCGGATGCGGGATGGCGGCGAATCCTAGCAGACGGCACCGAGCCGCACAGCAAAACGGCGGGGATTGTTTGCCCCGCCGCGTTGCTACTATCTGTGTCCGTGCCGCCATTCTAGCACGCGCCCGCCCGCTTTGTCCCGCTTTGTCCCGCACTGTCCCGCACTGTCGTGGAGATAGTTTTCAAAACCTTGCCCGCGAGTGGCAGCGCAGATCGTCCGACGTGATGCCGAGCACGACCGCAACCCGCATGATCTGCGGGCGTTGGCACTGGTTTGAGAAGCCCCCATCTGCTGCATACCCAGACGAAGAATATAGACATTGAGATGTATTGACGAGTCGTAATCGGCGTGGTAAACTCCGAAGGAAGGAGGTGCAGTATGAACAATCGGACACGGAATCGTCCCTCCGTTGCGTACTCGTTGAGTGCTGCGCACGCTGATTACGTACGTCAGTTGGCAAAAACGAACGACTCGTCCGCAAGCTTCGTCGTAGGGCGCATGATCCACTTTTTCATGAGCAATCCTGCGAATCTGAGTAGTATTCAAATCCTGAATACTTCCGACATGGAGGCGGAAGCCGAACACGTCGCGTAACTACGCAGCAACGGTACCACGGCGCGATTGTGCGCGAATGATGGCGAAAGGGGGGGATTCGGGAAATGCGGCGGCTGACCGAACAAAAGATTGCCGCCTGACCACTGGACTGGTCAGGCGACGAGATGAAATGAAATGGAATGAGGTACGCACACTATGACATATGCAGTGAGGGTTGGCAATGCGCGGGCGATCCATGCGCGGGACGGACTGGCAATCGTGACGTACCGGGTACCGGGCGCGGGGGTGATCGAGGGCGGGATTATGCGCTTCCTGCGGGTGGGGGAGACATCCTGCACCGTAAGGAACGTCGTGACGCGCACCGAGACGGTGGTACAGCTGGCAGACCTGCGCGTAGTGGATGCCGCGCAGGTCGTGCGCGTCGAGGCGACGGACACGACCTACGTCGTGGCGAATCGCGGTGCGGCATGACGATCGTTGCCCGCGCCCTGATCTGGGGGCGTGTCGTCGCAATAACGGTGCTGTGGGTGTTCGTGGCGTCGCTCGGCTGGCAGCGGTCACACCTGCTCGGCGCGGTGCTGGCGGCGTGCGTCGCGCTCCACATGGCGATGGTGGTTGCCGAGACGCGCGTGCGGATAGAGGGTGACGCATGAACGTCGGGGATAGCGTGATCCGCAAAACAGGGAATGCAGACACCGGGTTCGTCCGCGAGATGGGCAGCGGCAAAATGCGCGTGCTCTGGCAGTCGGGGCAGCACTCGTGGGTAAAGGCGGAGATGCTGCTTTTGGCGACCGGGGAGAACGTGCGGGTGCGCAGACTGGCGGAGCGTGCGCGGTGGCAGGCACGGAACGAGCGCACGCAGGCGGCGATCCGGGCGCGGAAGGCGGTGACGCATGAACATGTGGAGCGATGAGACCGAAGCGGAATGGATTGCACGCACCAACATCACCGACGTGCGCTTCATGCGGGGGATGCACGCGCCGCCGACCTACGGCGATTACGCGATGTCCCTCACGGCGATGCAGCGGGGGGAGGAACCGGAGATGGTGCGCCTGCTCCTGCGGGACTACGCGGACACACTCGCACGTCTCTCGCGCCCCCCGTGGTGGCAGCGGGTGGAGATCGTGCCGTACGCGGCTCTCATCAGCGTGCTGCTCGGGCTACTCGCGCTGATGGCGACGGGACGATGAGCACGCAGGCGCACGACGAGTTGCCGCACGTCCGGGCAAGCGACTTTAACCACCACATCGGGCGAGAAATAGACGAGGTGCGACAGGGTGCGGGGCGGGTCGTGACGCACCACGGACGCCCGCAGATGGTCGTCCTGAGTGCGAGGGAGTACGAGGCACTGCTACGGGACAAGGCGACGCTGGAACGGCTCCGCTCCCACGCAGTCCACGGGTGGGCGATCCGGGAGATGGAGGAGGGCGAACGTGGCTAGGAGCGTCAACAAGGTGTTGCTGATCGGCAATATCGGAAAAGACCCCGAAGTGCGCTACACGACGAGCGGGCAAGCAGTCGCAAACTTCTCGCTTGCCACGAGCCGCAGCCGCAAGGATGCGGGCGGCTCGTGGCAGGACGAAACCGAGTGGCACCGCATCGTCGCATGGGAACGGCAGGCGGAGATCGCCGCGCAGTATCTCCGCAAAGGCAGCAAGGTGTACATCGAGGGGCGCATTCAGTCCCGCAAGTACACCGACAACGGCGGCGTCGAGCGCACGTCGTACGACATCATCGCGCACGAGATCGTGCTGCTCGGTGAGCGGCGCGACGCGGGCGACGAGCAGGCGGAGACCGATGCACGCGGCGGGGGGTATACGTGAACGAAGTCACTGCGTGGAAATTTTTTGCAAACGACCGGCGGCTCGGCTACGACGATGGGCGGCTGGTCACGGCGGGCGAGACCTTGACGGTGGACGGCACGCCCGTGCTGTGCCATTGGGGATTTCACGGCTGCCTGAGGGTGATTGACGCGCTGGGCTATGCGCCGGGAGCACAGGTTGCCCGCGTGCGGCTGAGCGGTGTGTTTGCCGACAAGGACGGCGGCACGGTCGCGGCAACGGAGATGACCGTTCTTGCCATTGCCGACGCCACGACGCTGCTGCACGTGTGGGCGTGCGATGTCGCAGAAACTGCACTTCGCACGGCAGGCGTCACCGACCAGCGGTCGTGGGATGCCATCGCAACCAAGCGGCAGTGGGTCGTAGGTGCCGCATCCGCCGCCGAGTTGGATGCGGCGCGGGCTACGACATGGACTGCGCCGAGGGCTACGGCATGGGCGGAGGCGGCGGTTTCGGCGGCGGAGGCGGCGGTTTCGGCGGCGGGGGGGGATGCGGCGGCGGCGGCGGCATGGGCGTCGGCATGGAGTGCGCGGGGTACGGCATGGGCTGCGGCGGCGGCGGCTGCGGAAGCGGCATGGGATGCGGCGGCGGGGAATGCGGCGGCGGCTGCGGCGACGGATG
>JBBRMX010000285.1:0-4501 GCA_038230615.1 Thermomicrobiales bacterium
ACCCTGCTTGTACTGGCAGGCACCGCCGCGCTCTGGTTTACCGACACATGGCACCATCTGCCGCCCGCTATCCCCGCCCTGATCGGGGCATCGTTGCTGCTCGCGCCGGGGGTCGGCGTGCTGCGCTGGGCGGACGCGCAGGCGGGCATCTCGTGGAGCCTGCTGCTGACCGTCGGGGCGTCGCTCTCGCTCTCCGGAGCAATGACCGAGAGCGGCGCGGCGGCGTGGCTCGGCGGCGGGGTCGTGCGGGTGTTGGCGGGCGGGGGGGCGCACCCCACGCTGGTGATCGGGGCATTGGTCGTGATGACCGCCATCGTGCATCTGGCGATCACGAACCTTGCCGCGTGTGCCGCCCTACTCGTCCCCGTTGCGCTCACCGTCGGCACCGCGACGGGCATCGCCCCGACCGCCTGCGCCCTCGCGGTGATGGTGGCGATAGATGCGGTCATTTTCTACCCCGTGCAGACGGCGTCCAACCTGATCGCGTACGAGTCCGGCGCATTCAACGCGGACGATGTGCGAAAGTTCGGCGCGATCATGCTCGTGCTGACACTGTTCGTGTTGCTGGTCATTACCCTACCGTACTGGGCATTGGTCGGGCTGCCACTGCAATAACCTCTCACACCTGCCCGGTAAAGAGATCGTCCAGATACACCGGTGTTTGAGACGCAGGGGGCTATGTAAAGAGGGTCATAAACTCGCGGTAGGTCACATATTCAATCCCGTTCCAGAGGCGTCGCCCGGTCGTACTTTCTGGGGACGGGCTGTGCCGCAGATTGTCCGTCACCACGTATGTTGCACCCGCCGCGACTGCGGTGCCATAGATCGGAATATCCCAGAGGTCGGTGAGGTCGGGCCACGGCACCGGGTGGGGGAACGGGGGATCAACTAACGTGAAGGCGGCGAGCAGGTATGTCATCATCGCTTTCGCCTCCGTAGATGCCCGTCGCTGGGTCTCCACACCAAGACCGTGGCGCTCCGCCCACTGCCACGTCAGCACGCGATTCAGTTCCGCGACGATCCACGATGACCAGATCGCTTCGAACCGCTCGAGACGCACGAACTCTACGAGCGCGACACGGCGGGCATGAGAGTAAAGCACATTGGTGTCAAGGACCGCACGGGGGACAGCAGGAGGATCACTCATCGCTGCCAAGGGGGGAGGTCGGGGCGTCCCGCTTCGAGGATGTCCATCCCCTCCTGTGACATCGGCGTTTCCTCATCTTCACGGGGGGGCGCACCCGCGGAGAGCGTGGTTGCAATCGCGTGCAAGTCGCGTATGAGCGGGGTCGCCTGCAATCGCTTGATCTCTCGCAAGGGGATCATCGTACGATTGCCGACTTTGCGGGCTGCCGTGATCTCGCCACCGCGTACCATCGCCTTTACCGTGTTGATCGAGCCGATACCAAGGAATTTCGCTGCTTGCGTGGTCGTGACGAGGGCATCATCGTCGAGCAGTTCCGCACGCGCACGCGCAACCACGGCGGCGATCTCTTCGGCGCGGTTCTCTGCGAGCAATTGGTCAATGGCATCGAGCACAGTTTCCACAGTCAGTAAGTACGCCATGATACCCCCCCTTCAAGAAGAAGGGTAACAGCAATCGTCATATTCGTCAACTATCGTTCCCGCATTCTTTGGCGCACAAATGACCGCTTATCGGCGTCCAACCTGCTCGCATACGAGTCCGGCGCGATCGTGCTCGTGCTGCTGGTTATTGCCCTACCGTACTGGGCATTGGTCGGGCTACCACTGCAGTGACCCCTCATACCTGCCCGGTAAAGAGATCGTCCAGATACGCCCGCTTGTCGGCGTCGGCGCGGGGGGTAAAAAGGTAGCGGTGCCACGCCATACGCTCGTGCTGCACAACGCCAAGTTCCCACACACACAGCGTCGGCACATTCCAGCCGTCGCTCGCGTTCCGCACAAAGCCGCGCTCGCTGCCGCGCTCTTTGACCCAGACTGTTTCCCACATCTCCTGATTCTGCGCCCACACACCCGCGATCAAGAACGAGACGGCAGTACTGACATGGAGCATCGCAAAATTCAGCCCATGCCCGACCGCGAGATTGCCCGACGCGACGGCGTCCGCCAGCACGCCCCGCGCTTCCGTATCGAGGGCGTCCGGCACCGCAATCCCCGCCTGATGGACGTGATACCACTTGAACAACGCAGCCGGCGTGACGAGCAACACCCCCGGCTCCGCCTCGCGCCAGTGGTGCGCGTACCCCGGCGCGACATTGCCCAACCCCGCAAGATCAATCTGCTCCATCTTCCCCGCCCCCTCCTTCGATGTTCTCTGCGTCTTGGCGTCTACGCGTCTGCCGCAAACCGTTTCGCCAGCACCCGTGCGAGCGAGGGAGCGAGGGCGGGACACGCGGCGAAGGCACGGGCATCGTCGGTCGGTCGTTTATCGGAGACCAACCGGGTCGCGGTGGCAACCGTCCATTGCGGGTACGGGCGGTCGTGCAGCACGACGGGCATTCCCGCCTCGACATTCCCCTCGGTGAGGACGCGATAGTACCAACCGGTGCGCCCCGTCTCCTGCACACGCGCGGTGAGATCGGCGGTGCGCCAGCGGCGGGCGATCTTCCAGCAGGGGAAGCGCGGTTGCGCCACCTGCACCCGCGCCGTCCCGATCTCGTACACATCCCCGATGCAGACGCTCTCCTCGGTCTGCACCGAAATCGTGAAGTTCTCCCCGAACGCCCCGTAGGGCAGATCGGGGCGGTGGAGTTCGGCACGCCAGCCCCCCGCACCATCGTAATGGGCGGCGGCATACGCAAGGACGGCTTTGTCCCGCCCGCCGTGGTTCCGCAAATCTGCCTGTCCGTCGCCGTCGAGGTTGGTCACGCCGAGCCAGCGTGCGCCCGCGACCGGCTCCTTGAAAAAGCCCGTCGTCCATCGGGCGTCCATCGGGTCGGCGGCACCGTCCGCACCGTACTCCTGCGGCAACGAGACCTGAATGCGGCAGAGCGTCGCGGCAGGCATATCGGGCGTGTCGGTCATGGTCGGGTTCCCTCCGGGTTCGTATAGATTACCGTCGCTGTGGTGCCGCCGAGATAGTCCCGCACCAGCCGCGCCAATTCGTCGCACGCGGCGCGATGCGCGGCATCAGTGGCGGGCGGTAGGCTCTCGATGCACAAAAAGGCGTCCGTGGTGGATGCGGTCAGTTTGGTGCGCTCGGCTTCGCGCCAGTTCCATGCACGGCAAATCACGCCCGCATCGTCGCGGTAGATCACCTCGCCCGGTTGCGGCGGTTGCGCCTCGTCCATGCCGAGCGGTACGAAGGGTTCGTCGCCCGTCGCCCGCGTGAGGCAGATCGTGCCGCGCACCGCCGCGAGGTCTTCGCCGCCGCAGGGGAGCAGGTGGGCAAGCGACACACTGTTGTAGAGGTCCACCAGCGGGCTGATGCTCCGCACCTTCCCCGCGACTGCCGACCGGAGCAGATTTTCGATGCTCGAACGGAACTTCGCAGGTTTTACCCCGAAGGCGCGATATGCCTCCCGCCACGGTGCGATTGCAGGGTAGGTCGCCATCTCCTCCGCCCCGACGAGATCGGCGGCGCGTTCGGCAGCAGCAGCAAGCAGGGCGGCGGCATCTTCCGCACCCCGCGTGTTGTCCAGCCCCCGCGCCACCACCACACCAATGCGGGCGGCGGGAAAGAGCGACCAGAACGACGGCTCAACCGAAAACGACACCGCACACCCCCTTCGCTGTCGCAGAAATCCCCCTCGCTGCGGGGGAAAGCCTTCCGTTTCCGTCTCTCGTCACGCGCAATGGGGGAGGATGTGGGACGAGGCAGACGGAGCACCTATCCCGTCGGTTCGCCCCCGGTATCGTCGCGGCGCAGGATATTGTCGAGCCACGCGACGAGGACGGCGGCGGCATGGACAATTTCGTCTTGCAAGTTCGCCGCGACTTCATCGGGGTTCTGGCTGCCGGGAAAAGCGAGTTGGTTCAGGGCGCGGGCGACCTCGCCGATCTCCTCCAGTTCAATCGCATACCATTCGTGATCGGTATGCGTCTGCACGCCCCACTTGTCGTACTGCCGCTGCACCTGCGCCGCGATCTGTGCGAACACGTCGGCTTCGTGCGCCACGGCGTTACGCCTTTGGGGGGCGGCGGGCGATCTGTGCCTGCTCGAAGATCGTGCGGTCGTCGGGCGCATTGTCGTTCAGCGTCTTGATACGATCCCGCGCAATATCGTCGGTATCGAGATCGCCGCCGAAATCGGGGTCGGTGTAATTCGAGAGCGACGCGAACTTGTCCGCACTGTAGCGTGCGGGGTCCAGCCCACTCGTGGCGGTCGGGCGCAGACGCGCATACTTCGCCTCGTCTACCGGCACACCAATCGAAGCACGCTGTGTATTGAATGCATCGTTCTTGCCGGATTCTTCCGCCTGTTTGCCGCTAATCGTCAGATGGACCCGCGCCGGTTGCAGCCCCGCCGCCGCCTCGACACGCCCGATTGCACTGGTGGGCAGATAGTACGTCTTCGTGA
>JBBRMX010000286.1:0-4482 GCA_038230615.1 Thermomicrobiales bacterium
CAGCCCGATCTCCAAATAGAGCGCGAGACCGAGAAAATACCCCGCATTCGTGCCATAGAACACCAGCGTCACGAATAACCCACCCCTGAATGTCCGGTTGCGGAACAGCCGCAATTCCAAAAGCGGCGAACCGCCCCGCGCCGACATGGTGCGTTCGAACACCACAAACCCTGCCAGTACCGGCACCGATGCCGCGAGGCAGAGCCACGCCCACCACGGCCAGCCGCTATCCCGTCCGACCACGAGCGGAAAAGTGAACAAAAACAGCCCCGCCGAGAGGATCGCCACGCCGCCGGGATCGAGTTTGCGAGTGTGTGGGGCGCGGGATTCCGCCAGCAACCGCCACGCTGCCGTGAGCGCGATGATCCCGACGGGCAGATTGACCAGAAAGACCGGACGCCACCCCAACCCAAGAATATTTGCCCGGATAATCAATCCGCCGAGCACCTGCCCCAACACCCCCGCGCTGCCGAGTACCGCCCCGTACACTGCCAACGCCCCGCCCCGTTCGCGCGGCGGGAAGGTCACCTGAATGATCGCCAGCACCTGCGGCGACATCATCGCCGCCGCCAAGCCCTGTATCACCCGCGCCGCGATCAGTACCGACGGTGAGGGCGCAAGCCCGCACAGCGCAGATGCGACCGTGAACCCCGCCATACCGAGCATGAACAGCCGCTTACGCCCGAAGATGTCGCCGAGCCGCCCACCCGTCACGAGCGTCACGGCATATGCCAGCGCGTACGCCGCCACGACGAGTTGAATCTGTGCGAAGGTCGCGTGCAAATCTCGTTGCATCGTCGCAATCGCCACATTGACAACGAATTGGTCGAAAATCGCCATCAGCGGCGCGGCGAGCACCACGGAGAGCGCAAGCCAGCGTGTACGCTCGGCGGCGCGCGTCAACATCGGCAGCGGCGTATCGTCGGATGACGATGCGGGCGACATGGGCGGGACGGGTGGTGCGGACGGCGGGACGGGCGATGGTTGCGCGGGCGTGGGGTGCCTCCTGTCCCTTCCCCACCCATCCGGGCAAGAACGAGCGACGAGCGACGAGTAGCGGGTAACGGGTAACGAGATTCTTCTTCCCGACCATATGTCGCAAAAAACGACATGCTGTCAAGCGAAAGACCCGTTACCCGTCACCCGCTACTCATTGCTTCCCCTGTGCTACGCGGTTGCGAGTGCTTCCGCGTGCGTGAAGGTCAAGTCGCCGTCTTGCAAGTCCACGCGCACCGTGTCGCCGTCGCGGAACGTGCCGTCTAGCACCTTCATCGCCAGCGGATCGAGGACGCGCTTTTGGATCGTCCTCTTCAGCGGTCGCGCCCCGAAGACGGGATCGTAGCCGCGCAGCGCGAGATAATGCTCGGCAGATTCGCTCATCGAGAGCGTAATACCGCGCTGCCCGAGCCGCTTCGTCAGTTGCCCCACCTGAATATCCACGATATGCCGCAGCGCGTCACGGTCGAGCGGGTGGAAAATGACGATCTCGTCAATACGGTTAAGGAACTCCGGGCGGAACTGCTCGCGCAATGCCGCCATGTAGCCCCGCCGTACGCCGTCTTCGTCGCGCTCCTCGGCATCGCTCTTGATCGTGTTGAATTGGCTGGCGACCTCGTCCGGCAGCATCTCCTTCACGGCGTCAAGTTGCTGGCGCACCTGCTCGGTCATCTCCTCTGCGCGGGTGTGGCTGCCGAGGTTGCTCGTCATGATGACGACAGTGTTGCGGAAGTCTACCGTGCGCCCCTGTCCGTCCGTCAGCCGCCCATCGTCCAGCAGTTGCAGCAGCACATTGAACACATCCGGGTGCGCCTTCTCGATCTCGTCGAACAGGATGACGCTGTACGGGCGGCGGCGCACCGCCTCGGTCAGTTGCCCGCCTTCATCGTAGCCGACATAGCCGGGGGGCGCACCGAGCAGCCGCGAGACTGTGTGCTTCTCCATGTATTCGCTCATGTCCAGCCGGATCATCGCCTGATCGGTATCGAACAAGAATGCCGCAAGCGCACGGGCGAGTTCCGTCTTCCCCACGCCCGTCGGGCCGAGGAAAATGAACGAGCCGAGCGGGCGATTCGGGTCTTGCAACCCCGCACGGGCGCGACGGATCGTGTTCGATACCGCCCGCACCGCCTCCTCTTGCCCGACAACGCGCTCGTGCAGCCGTCCCTCCATATGGACAAGTTTCTCGATTTCGCTTTCGAGCAGGTTCGAGACCGGAATACCCGTCCAGCGTGCGACGACCTCCGCGATGTCTTGCGGTGTCACTTCCTCCGCGAGCATCTGCCCCTGCGTTGCTTGTGCCGCGAACTGCGCCTGCGTCTCGGCGAGTTGCCGTTCGATGTCGGTGAGCGTGCCGTATTTCAGTTCGGCGGCGCGTCCGTAATCTGCGGCACGCTCGGCGGCATCAATCTGCTGGCGCGTCGCTTCCAGTTGTTCCTTCAGCCCACGCTGGCGGGTGATGCCTTCTTTTTCGCGGCTCCATTGGGCTTTGAGACCGTCGCGGGATTCCGCAAGATCGGCAATCTCACGCTCGATCACCTGCAAGCGGTCTTTACTCGCCGCGTCGGTCTCCTTGCGGAGGGCTTCGCGCTCGATTTCTAACTGCATGATGCGCCGCTCCACCTCGTCCAATTCGGCGGGCATACTGTCTATCTCCATCCGCAGGCGTGCGGCGGATTCGTCCACGAGATCAATCGCCTTATCCGGCAGGAACCGGTCCGCAATGTACCGGTCGGAAAGCACCGCCGCCGCGACAAGCGCGGCATCCTGAATGCGCACGCCGTGATGCACCTCGTATCGCTCCCGCAGCCCGCGCAGAATCGAGATCGTGTCTTCTACTGTCGGCTCATCCACCTTCACAGGCTGGAAGCGGCGTTCGAGCGCAGCATCTTTCTCAATGTACTTGCGGTATTCGTTCAGCGTTGTGGCACCAATCGCGTGCAACTCGCCCCGCGCCAGCATCGGCTTGAGCATATTGCCCGCATCCATCGCGCCCTCTGCCGCGCCCGCCCCGACCACGGTGTGCAGTTCGTCAATGAACAGAATGATCTGTCCATCGCTCTCCTGCACTTCTTTCAGCACCGCCTTCAGGCGTTCCTCGAACTCGCCGCGAAACTTCGCGCCCGCCACCATCGCGCTCATGTCGAGCGAGACGATACGCTTGTTTTTCAACCCCTCCGGCACATCGCCGCGCACGATCCGCTGCGCCAGCCCCTCCGCGATGGCGGTCTTGCCGACGCCCGGTTCACCGATCAGCACCGGGTTGTTCTTCGTGCGGCGCGAGAGCACCTGAATCACACGGCGAATTTCCTCATCGCGCCCGATAACGGGGTCGAGTTTGCCGCGCTCCGCGACTTCGGTGAGATCGCGCCCGTACTTTTCGAGGGCCTGATATTTCCCTTCGGGATTTTGATCGGTCACGCGCTGATTGCCGCGCACATCCTTCAGTACCGCCAGCACGCTCTCCCGCGTAATGCTCGCCTTGCGGAAGATGCGGTCTACGCCGCCGCCCAGTTTCGGATCAAGCATCGCCAGCAGCAGATGCTCCGTGCTGACGTATTCGTCCTTCAGCCCGCTTGCCTCGTCGGATGCCTTGACCAACACGCTCTGTGCTCGCCCGGAGATACTCGCGCTGCCGGGGGAGGAGAGGCGCGGCAGTTTATCCACTTCCGCCGTCGCTTCCGCAAGAATCGCTTGCGGGTTGAGATTCAGTTTGAGGATAACCTGCGGCACGACGCCGCCCTCTTGCGTCAGTAGGGCGATGAGCAAATGTTCCGGCTCCATCTGGCTCTGCTGCTTGCGGACGACATCTTCCTGCGCCGCAAGCAACGCTTCCTGTGCTTTTTCTGTGAATCGGTTCATCATGGTTGCTTACTCCGTTCGCTCGGTGACAAGTAGCGAAAGCGCATTCCGCACTCTCGTCACGTGTTACTACTCGTTGTTCGCTACTCTCCCCAGTATTTCCAGCATCTGCATCGCAATTTCCTGCGCGTCGCGGCGCAGGGCGGGGGCGGCGAGTTCGTCGGATGCTCGCAGGAGCCGCTCCGCGAGGCGCGAGACTGCGAGGGCGATTTCTACCCCCGCAAGATTGACGCCCTGCTCGTCTACCAGCCACTTCACCTGCCGCAGTAGAGCGAGGTCTTCCGGCGAATAGAGGCGGAGGTTGCCGTCCGTCCGGGAGGGGGCGACGAACCCCGCCCGCTCATATTTCCGCAGCGTCTGCGGGTGCAACGCGAGCAACCGCGACGCTACACTGATTACGTACAGTGGTCCTTTATCTTGCATTTCCCGACACCTTCCCTGTGCATAACGCACCCGTTGCAATGAACATAATACTACAACTTGATACGCTTCGTGTCAAGTTCGCGCAGTCGCGCTGTTGGGCATCCGACGGGCGGCGCGGGGGTGCGGTATGATGCGGCAAGTGCGTCACGTGATCCGATACGGGGGCAACGCGACTATTCCCTTTCGGAGTACCGAAATACC
>JBBRMX010000287.1:0-4479 GCA_038230615.1 Thermomicrobiales bacterium
CTTGCCCCGCTCATCACGGACGCCGAGATTTCGCGCCTCAACAACGAAGTAGACGGCAAGAAGCGCGAACCCGCCTCCGTCGCAAAAGAGTTCCTGATGCAAAAGGGATTGTTGAAGTAACCCTGTTTCCTCTGCCGCCCCTCCCCGTAGCCAGAGATGCGCGACATCGGGAGGGGCGGCGTATTGCATCCGCCCGGAAAACTGTTCGCCGGAGTACATCCCTTTCTCGCACCGGGGGAAGGGGCAGGAAGTGAGACTGTATGCGTTCCATCCGCTTTGACCACGTCTCGAAACAATTTGCGGGGAACGCACGCCCCTCGGTAGACGATTGCTCGCTCGATGTAGAAGCCGGCACCTTCGTGGTGCTGCTTGGTCCATCCGGGTGCGGCAAGACGACGATGCTCAAGATGGTCAACCGCCTCTACGAACCCACAAGTGGCAAGATTTTCATCGGCGACACCGAGATTCACGATCTGCCCATTACCGCCCTGCGCCAGCAGATCGGCTACGTCATTCAGCAGACGGGGCTGTTCCCCCACATGACCGTGGCACAGAATATCGCGGTCGTGCCGGAACTGCTGAAATGGCCCAAGAAACGGATCGCGGAGCGCGTGGACGAACTGCTGACGCTGATCGGCTTGCCACCCGCCGAGTATCGCGGGCGGTATCCGGGGCAGATGTCCGGCGGGCAGCAACAGCGCGTCGGGCTGGCGCGGGCATTGGCAGCAGACCCCGAATTCATCTTGATGGACGAGCCGTTCAGCGCGATTGACGCGATCACGCGCACGACCTTGCAAGACGAGATGCTCCGCATCCAGCAGCAGGTGAAGAAGACGATCCTGTTCGTCACGCACGATGTCGAGGAGGCATTGCGCCTCGGTGATAATCTCGTCGTGATGCGGGACGGCAAGATTGTGCAACACGGCACGCCGCTCAGTGTGCTTTCGCAGCCTGCGGACACATTCGTACATGACTTGCTCGGCACCGACGACGCGGTGCGCCGCCTCGGTTTGATCCGTGTCGAAGAGGCGATGGAGCCGCTTGCCTCCGCGATGTTCGATACGAGTGCGACGATTGACCGCGCCTCCGACGTGCGGCACGCGCTCTCGGTGTTGCTGCAAACGGGCGCGACCGCGCTCACGGTGCAAGACGGCGACACCCCCGTCGGCACATTGACGATGGAACGGGTGCGGCGTGAGGCGCGGGTAGCACGGGGACACGGCAATGCTGTTCGTTCGTAGCGTCGTGCTGGCGTCCAGTTTCACCGATGGCATCGGGTATCTGCTGGGAAACCCGGATATTGTCGGCGGGCTGCTCGCGCAGCATCTACAACTGATGGGCATTGCGCTCGGCGCCGCACTCGTGATCGCGCTACCGCTGGCGGTGCTGCTCGACCACGTACACTGGCTGGCGGTGCCGGTGATGGGAACACTGGGCATCGCGTACACGATCCCGTCGCTCGCGCTCATTATTCTGCTTATCCCGTTGTTTGGGCTGGGTGCGACGCCAGTGATCATCGCGCTGGTTATCTACGCGCAGATCATCCTCGTGCGGAACACGCTCGTTGGCTTTCAATCCGTCAACCCGGCGACGCTGGAGGCTGCCCGCGGCATGGGCATGAACGAGTGGCGGGTATGGAGCCGCGTGCAATTGCCGCTGTCGCTGCCGATCATACTGGCGGGCGTCCGCATCGCCGCCGTGACGACAATCGGCATCGCGGCGGTGGGGGCGAAGTTCGGCGCGGGCGGTCTCGGCACGCTCTTATTCGACGGTATCGCCACGAAGCGCGACGATAAAATCTGGGCGGGCGCGATTGCGGTCGCGCTGTTCGCCTTCGCGGTCAACGGGCTGCTGCTACTGCTGCAACGAGCCACCGACCCCGCAACCAAGACCCGTACTCGCCGCCCCGACCGCGTACGACAAACCGCCGTGATCGAGGGGACGCAGACAGTGCGGGGGTAAAATGCCCCACGCGCGTCTTTGCCACACGCCCCGCATGTCGTACACGATGTGCAGGGCGTGTGGCAAAGGGCGATATGCGGTTTGTTATTGTGCGAGATATGCCGCGAGGCGGTCCCATGTCTGGGTGAGACCCTCAACCATGCCCATCGCAAGTATCGCCTTGTAGTCCTCGACCGACGCGAACTGCGCCCGGCTCGTGACCTTCGTCTTGCTGCCCTCGGCGGCGAACTCGATGGTAATCAGCATCTCCGGTGCGCCGGCGATCGGGTTGCCGTCCGCGTCCGAGAAGATGTCGGTGTAGACGATCCGCTCCGGCGGGACGATCTCATGATAGGTCGCCTTACCCCACGCATCTTCACCTGTGGGCGAACGCATACAGTAGTGCCAGACACCGCCGGGGCGGAAATCGAGCGTGCAGACGGGGAGTGTCCAGCCCGTCGGCCCCCACCACTGCGCGAGATGCTCCGGCTTCGTCCACGCCGCGAAGACGAGTTCACGCGGGGCGTCGAAGACGCGCTCCATCATAAACGTTCGATCTGCCGTGTCCGTGACGGCGGTACGCTCACTGTTCGTCATCGCTTTTGTCCTTTTCTTGTATCTCACGCAGATACGCATCCAGCCGGTCGAAACGCTGTTCCCAGAACACCCGGTACTCCTCTATCCAGTCGGCAGCCTCCTTGAGTGGTGCCACTTCGAGCCGGCACGGTCGCCATTGCGCGTCACGGCCCCGTGCGATCAGTCCGGCACGTTCCAGCACCTTGAGATGCTTCGAGACGGCGGGCAGGCTCATCGCAAAAGGCGCGGCAAGCTCAGTTACGGTCGCCTCACCCGTCGTGAGCCGTGCGAGAATCGCCCGCCGTGTCGGGTCAGCGAGAGCGGCAAAGGTGGCATCGAGGCGGTCAGTCGGTGCTTCCATACAAAACCCTCCGGTTAATTAACCTACTGGTATAGTACGACGACGACGGATGAATGTCAAGCCAGTGGGCGAGGAATCGGCTATGTGTGGGATGCGGAGAATTATGCCGGTATCGTGATCGTGTAGGGCAGACCGGGCAACGAGAACGAGCGCGATGCGTGGGCGACGCCGCGCACGGTGAGGGCAATGGGCGCGGCGACGGACGGCGTGTCGGTCGGGAACCAGTGCCGCCCGCGCCGGACGACGATGAATAGCCCGTCCTCGTCGCCAAGGGGCGCGAACGTGTCCGCCTCGCCGCCGCGATAGGGCAAAATGCCGAGGGCGGCGGTCAGCGTAGCGATAGCGGCGGGAACATCATCCACCGGCAGCCCGATTTCACTCACACACAAAAGGTCGTGTGGCGTAAATGTACCGGGGGCGGCATTCGGCAGGGCGTGGCGGGCTATGAATTCCAGAATAGTACCGGCAGGGTCGCGGAAATATAGCATCGTCGCGTTCCAGGATTGCGATGGGAATTCGTCTGCGCCATCGAGCGTGTGCAGAGTCGCCCGGTCGCGTAGCCAGACTTTCGCCGCCGCCAGTTTGTTTTCGGGAATGGTGAAGGCGACATGATAGGTCGCAGTGCTGCCCGCCACGCCATCGAAGGTGAGCAAGGTATCACCCGCCGCGACGGTGAATGTGTTCGGCGCATCATGACGGAGCGGCAAGCCGAGCACCCCGGTATAGAACGCCCGTTGCGCCGCAAGATCGCCCGTCTCGATGCGGAGGGCGGTGATGTGCATGGGGCTACGTCCTACGTCCAGAGGTAGGTAAAAGCGATCACCGTCAAGACAAATGCACCCATGCCAAAAAGAATGAATGCCCAGATCGGTAGGGTGTTCACGAAGGTATCGGTCGGGATGCGCGGGGCGACGGGGTCTGTCTCGTCCCACGTCGGCAGCGAGGTGAGCGTGACATTGCGCTCACGTGGCGGCACGGGGATCATCCAGAACTTTTGCATCAACAACTCCTCTAGGAAGGACCGAGGGCGAGGACTGAGAACTGCGGAGTGCGGACTAAGAACTGCGCGTCACGCTTTGTGCATGATACCATCTCGCACCGGCACGATACCCGTGCGAGAAACGTCGCTCCCAGTTCTCAGTCTTTCCCCCGGCGGGCGATGGCAATCATGCGATCGGAGCCGTCGTCCAGCGGGGAAAGGTCGGCATCGGCGCAGAGGTCTTCCAGCACAAACCCCGCCGACGCGAGCAACAATTCTAATTCGTATCGCCCGATGAGGCGCATCGTGAACGGGACGACGGTGCGCCGGAGCGAGCCGTCCGCACCCGTGCTGTCGTAGAACCACGTCGCTTCCACGGTCTGCGTGGCGGCGTGATAGAGCGCGGAGACAAAACGGTCCACACGCCGCCCGTCGTCGGTGTCGAAGGTCGCTTCGAGGGTCAGGGTGCCGTAGTAGCGCGAGAGCAGATCGGGTTGCGGGTGAATAAGATCGAGCAGAAGCGTCGCACCCGGTTCGAGGCGTGCGGCGACGGCGCGGAGGGCGGCGCGTTGCGCGGCAGCATCCGGCATATGCAGAAAGGTGTTCTGCGCGCAAAAAGCGA
>JBBRMX010000288.1:0-4452 GCA_038230615.1 Thermomicrobiales bacterium
ATCCGCGTCCGCTGCCCCTTCCAGCGTCATCGCCGCCCCCATCCCCCCGTGCGTCAGCGCCGCAATCAGCGTCGTGTTCTTGCCGTGGTTGCGTGGTGCCGCTCCGTATGCCCGCTGCCCGCGCGGTGCCCGACTATAGCGGGGCGTCATGTTCGTCTGCATGCCGCTCTCGTCTACGAATACTAGGCGGGCTGCTTCCCACCCTGCGCTCATCGCCCGCCATGCCGCCCGCACCGCCACGTCGCGTTCCGTGGCGATCAGCGACTTTTTCTCACCGTCCATCCCAGTCGCCGCTGGGCGTTGATACTACTGGCGAAGTCGTCTAATCAACATACGGACGCAGCAGAAGGGCGGGACGGTGGTCGCATTTCGCGCCGATTTCGCCTCGTTTCGGACTTCGCCAGCAGTATCGAGAGTGCGGGAGCACCACTTGACACCCGGCTTCTCCACACGGGCAGGAATAGTTCCGGGAATATATCGGAGAAGGTTGTGTTGGCAAGGGTAGACATGATGATGCAGCACCTGCGATGTGGTCACCTCGGTGCTGAGGAGTGAATGGTGAAACCGGCACATAATAGACAAGATGCGATGATCCACCACCTGTAACATGGTCACCTCGGTGTTGGAGAGCGAATGGTGAACCCGGCGAGTCCAGTGGCGCCGGGTTTTTTGTTGCCAAAAAGCCCGACAGAAAAATCGGGGGCAGGTCATGTCGGTTCGTATTTCGCAGTGTCGTTGGGTGTTGAGCCTCAGTTTTCTGCTTCTCCTCGTTGGTCAAGTTCCTCTCCAAACACAGGCAGCAGCAATACCAACCGTAACCCTCGGCAGGGAAGAGCAGGCTCTCTGGCAACTCGTGAGTGATGCCCGCAGAGCTGCAGGACTGCCTGCGGTCACGATGGACAATCAGATCAGTGTGCTGTCGCGTGCACGAAGCACGGACATGGCGACCCGGGACTACTTTGACCATTACACGCCCGATGGTCAGACCTTCCTCGATCTGATGCCGCGCTATGGGCTGACAAGCCCACGGGCAGGGGAGACACTCCAAGAAAACAACCGTGCGGATAGCCCCGCTGAGGCGGCACGCGCATTGTTCGCCAGCCCGGAACATCACGCGGTTCTTTTCGACCCGCGCTACACGATGGGTGGAGTGGGCCATGCCGTTGATGCCAACGGCATCCATTACTTCACGATCATCTTCATCCAGTCATAGCGGAGCGTCACGCCCCCGGCAGGAATCTTCGCCGGGGGCACTGCATTCACGGCGCAGCCTCGGCATAGACGATGAGGTGGCCCCCATATTCACCGCTCGCACGGTCGAATGCCGTCTCCGCATCACAGGTAACGAGGGTGAGGCGGGTGCCGTCCGTTGTGCCGAAGATCTTGGCGAGCGGTGCGCTCCCCAGCGGATAGCGTTCCGCGTTGCGCACCACGAATTGGTAGGTGACGCCATTGTCGCCGACGACGGCGATCATGTTCCCCGGTGTCAGGGTGCGGAGATCCCAGAAGACCGCGCCACGCGTGAGCGAATCAACATGCCCGATGATCACCGCGTTGCCCGGTTCACCGGGTCGGGGCCCAAGCTGATACCACGCGGCGTCATCCGGGTTCGCCGGCGTGATCATCGCACCGTCGGGGGTCAGCCCGACGGCCTCCACTGCGGCGTCGAGGTTGATCGCCGCAATTGTAAGCCGCACCGGTCTGCCTACATCCACAACGGCTGCCGGGGTGGGCAGCGGCGCATCATCCGCTGCCACGTGGTCATTCCCGCCCCCTGCGAGTGGCAGCAGCAGTGCCAGTGCGATCATCGTGATGATGATTGCATGCGGTCTGTTCCGATGCGCACTTCCATGATGCTGCATGTCGCTTCATCCCTTTCTCTGCCCTCGATGGGCAAATGCGCCAAACGCATAGTGCGTTCATACGTGCCGCAGTGCTGCCACGTCGCTATCGTCGTGCGCGTCGCGCCCACAAGAGAGCGGTGCCGCTGAGAGCAACGAGTGCTGCGAGGAGCATCCAGAGGACGTTGGGTGTGCCGTGGTCATTGACGCTGGCTGCCGTCGCCGTGAACTGCGTTGCCATGCCGCCACCGCCGGTATTGGGCAACGACACCGGAATCGGCGGCGCAGTCGCGGTGCTGCTCACGGAGCTTCCAACGAGCGCGAGCGTGCGCGAAACCGCTGTCGCTGTAGCGGGTATGGTCGCTGTGGCGGGTATGGCAGTGGTCGCGATGCTATTCGGGGAAACAGTGTAGATCGGTCCGTTGCCGTATACCACTGGTCGGGTGAAGACTGGCGTTGGGAGGGCGGACTGCTGCGGGATCGGTGCTGGCATCACGGGTGTCGTATTGATCCGGGGCAGCGTGACCGGTATCGCCGTCGAAACAACAGGTATCCCGGTTGCCGGAATCACCGGTGTTCCAGTGGAGGGGGGTACGGTACCCGGCAGCGGGGTCGGGGGGGCGGGCGTCCCGGTCGAGACGACAGGTGTCCCGGTAGCAGGAATCATAGTCGCGGCGGGGACGGGTGTTCCCGTGGCGGGGATCACAGTACTCGGCACCGGGGTTGATGTGGGAGGTGCGACAGTCGCGGTGGCTGGTATCACCGTCGGGGGAGCGTTCGCTGTACATGCGCTGGACGTGAAGGTATTGGTGTCCAACGTCGTCGCGCCATTGCGTGCCAACGCCCGTCCTGAGACGGTTGTACCGGTGTTCAGGGCGATGCTTGTCAACGCGAGGATGTTCCCCACGAATCGGGTGCCTGTACCGAGCGTCGCGGAACTACCAACTTGCCAATAGACGTTGCATGGTGAGGCACCATTAATCAGGACTACCGAGGCATTGCTCGCAGTCGTCAGCGTGCTGCCGATCTGGAACACGAAGACCGCACCAGCGTTGCCTTGGGCGTCGAGGGTGAGTTGGCCCGTCAGTTGCGCCGATGTGGCATAGAAGTAGACGCCCTGCGTCAGTACCTTCCCGCCGAGATCTTGCCCCGTCAGCGTCGCAGTGCGTGCCTGCCCCGCAAGGGTGTTGTACGCGGTCGTGACATCGCTCTGGGCCTGTGCCGCAACCGCGTCGGCAGCATGAATTGCGCCCGGAGCCACGACGATCCCCGGTGGAAAGCCCGTGACCGCGGTACCCGGGCTGACGCCAAGATGACCGCCGGTGACGGTGGTCGTGCCGGTGTTCGTCACGGTGGAGCCGCCCAACACGAGGAAGCTCTGGGCCGTGCCGAGAAGCGTGGGCGAGATGGCCGCGCGCACGGTGAATTGTGGTGTGGCGAGAAGCCCTGTCAGGAGCAGCGTGAGCACGGTGAGCAGTGCGCGGAACGCGATTCGCGGGTGGACCGGTGTACGGGAGCGGTGGTACGCAGAGTGCATTGTGACATCCTTCTTTCGTCGAGGCGATCGGCACTGCGGTGTCAACCCTACGTGGGTTAGACATTTCCTCACGATTACCGGATATGGGTTGCTCATGGGTGAGCAATAAAAGAACAGAGAAGAGCCGAGCATTGCAGATTAAGAGTATTGGCATCAATACCGTTTCACAGCACGCGCTGCACCTTCTCTTGCAAAGAAGTTGTACCACACGTCTTAATTAAAATCAAGTGGATCAATATAGATGGGCAGGATTACGATATGAGCTAAATCTTATATTATCAGAAAAAGCCTTCGAAAGACTCACGCCGCAGTGTGGGTGCGTGTGAGTGTAGTGTTCCCTCTACACCGCACCGAGGGAGAAATTTGCGGCTGTGAGTCCCGAAAAGATCGATGAAAAGCATTCCGCAAGATGCCATGCGCTAGGCGTATCTGATGCATTATCCGAGGCAAGGAACGGAGTGGTGGGAATGTGAGGATACTGGCGAATGTGGATCAGACAGCCTTGTTACGGGTGTGCAGGTCTGCGTCGGGTCGCCATTGCGGAAGGTGAGAAGCATCCCCAGATGCGCCCCGTCGGCGGTAATTAGAGCGGTTCGCATAATCACTGAGCCGCTTCGAGCGGATAGCCGCAGGCGGTGAACCAGTCTGCGGCATCCGTCATGGTGATTGTTCCCAGCGCCGCCGTGATCGCTGCGTCCAATCCCTCTCGCGTCCGCGCCTCCACCCGCCACAGAAGCACCTTCACCTTGCTGAATGCTTGCTCGATCGGTGTCATGTCCGGTGAGTAGGCAGGCAGATAGACCAACCGGCACCCCGCTCCCGCGATCAGTGGCCCCACCCGCTTGTCCTTCTGCACGCTGAGGTTGTCCATGATGACGATCTGGTTCGGTACGAGCGTCGGCACGAGCACCTGCGCGAGATACGCCACGAACGCATCGGCGTCCGCCGCCCCTTCCAGCCCCATCGCCGCGCATCCCAGACGGCAGCCATCGCCCGCCACGCCGCTCGCGCCGCCTCATCCCGTTCGCTGGCGATCAGCGACTTTTTTTCACCGTCCACCCGAGGCGTTGCTGC
>JBBRMX010000289.1:0-4434 GCA_038230615.1 Thermomicrobiales bacterium
CGGTTTTGCAAGTGGGCGAACTGACGCTCGATCTGGTGCGGCACGAGACCCGCCGCGACGGACGCACGATCGAGCTGACCGCGAAGGAATTTGCCCTGCTCGAATACCTGATGCGTCACCCCGGACAGA
The DNA here is from genome assembly GCA_038230615.1 of Thermomicrobiales bacterium. GTDB lineage: Bacteria > Chloroflexota > Chloroflexia > Thermomicrobiales > JALYUS01 > JBBRMX01. The sequence goes on from JBBRMX010000289.1 coordinate 130, forward strand.
CCCTGACGCGCACGCAGATCACCGATCACGTCTGGCGGTATGACATGGATGGGTTCTCTAACATCGTGGACACCTATATCCACTATCTGCGCGACAAGATAGATCGCGGGTATACTCGCACCCTGATTCGCACCGTGCGCGGCGTGGGGTATAAAATCGAGGCGTGATGATGTTCGCACGCCGCCCATTCCGCCCCCCGCCGTTTGCCGATCCCGGTGCGGTGCTGTTTGCACGCACACGCCGCCAATTGACGCTGTGGTACATGGCAATCCTCGTCTGTACGCTCGCGCTTTTCGGGCTGCTGCTCTATTTCGGCGTACGGCAGGTGCTGTTTGCGAGTGTGGATCGCGGTCTGACGGCGATCACGCGGCAATCCGAAAATATATCGCACTTTACAAAGGAGATCGAATGCCCGCCTGCCATTCCCCTGCCTGCTGCCCCTGTTGGGTTTGAGGGAGTCTGTTTCGCCGCCGACGGCACAATCCAGCGGGTCTACAAGAGCGGCAGCGGTTTGCCCGATCTTGCGGACACCGCGTTGTTTCGTCGCGCCGTCCAGAACGGGCCCCTGTTCGATACTATCAATGGCGGGAGCACCTTCGGACCGGTGCGCCGCGTCGCCACGCCGATACGCAGCGAAGACGGCCAGACGCTCTACGGAGTCATTGTCGTCGGGGTCTCCGTACGTACCGAGACGGCGGCACTCACGGTGCTGCTCGTCGCCCTGCTCATCGCCGGAACGGTAATGCTCGTCGCAGCGGGGTTCGGCGGGCGCATCCTCGCCAATCGCGCCCTTGCCCCCGCACGGCTCGCCTTCGAGCGGCAGCAAACATTCCTCGCAGACGCCGCACACGAGTTACGAACACCGCTCACCCTCCTGCGAGCGGACGCGGAAGTGCTGGCACGCGGACGCGAACATCTCGCTCCGGATGATGTCGAACTGCTCGAAGACATCATCGCGGAGGCAGGAGCGATGGGCAATCTGCTCACGACCCTCCTCACGGTCGCCCGCCTCGATGCAGGCAACACACTGCTCGAACACGATCTCGTCAACCTCGCGGAGGTCGCCGCGACCGTCGCCCGCCGGATACAGTCGTACGCGGCGGCGCAGGATGTCGCGCTCTCGCTGCACATTCCCGCACCCGTGCATGTCCTCGGAGACCGCGCACTGCTAGAACAACTCGCCCTGATCTTGGTAGACAATGCCGTCAAGTACAACCGGGTGGACGGTATGGTCACAGTGACGGCACTACGCGAGGGCGAACAGGCAGTACTTCGCGTACAGGATACCGGCATCGGTATCGCCGCCGACCATCTGCGGCACCTCGGCGAGCGGTTCTATCGCGTAGATACCGCACGCTCGCGGGAGACGGGCGGGGCGGGTCTCGGTCTCTCCATCGGACGCGAGATCGCTGCTCGGCACGGTGGCACGCTCCACTTCACAAGCATTGCGGGCGAAGGCACCACCGCAACACTCTACCTCCGCGCAGTAACCGTACCCCCCCGCCCCACCGATACGATCACGCCCTAACATCTGCCCACACGCACTGCGCTGCGATCCAAAGAATACGATGAGAAGACTCCCATCATCGTTTCATGCACATCCCATCGTCGAGATGTAGGCTGGATGCATGAGAGCCGTCGGATACGTCGGGCGGTCTCCCGATATAGCGACGAGCGAAGCGAGGATAGTATGACAATGAACATGGGACATTGCCGTTCCCCGGCGGGCAGGGCGGCCCGGGCGGTTTCGGTGGCTTCGAGACCGGTACGATGGGCGCATTGCGGCTGTTCAACACCCAGATCGCGGGGCAAATTGCGTGGCTTCTGCCCTTTGCATTGATTGGCGTGCTGGTCCGGCGTGGTTCTGCTGGCTGCGTCCCGTACTCGTACGCGACACCGAGACGGAGACACGGGCAAGGTGGCGGAGCCAGTTCGCAACCCTGTTTACCGTCCGCACGATACAGGGGCAGGCGGCGATCTTCTGGGGTTTGTGGTTCCTCACCGAAGTCGTGGGGTTTTTGGCGTTGCGAGTGGATTCCACCGCTACTATCTCAGCACTCTCGCGCCGTCGCTTGCCGCGCTCGTCGCAATCGCAGTTGCAACAGTGTGGCACGCACACCGCGACGGGCGCAGAAGCGGGGCAATCATCTTTGCCGTCGCTCTCGGTGTGACCGCAACAGTGCAAGGAGTCATCCTGCGCGATTGTCCGGCATACCGACAGTGGATTGTACCGATAATTGTTGGGGGCTGCATCGTGGCGGTGGTCGGGTTGCTGGCAGCGCGATTGCGACTGGTTGCGTCCTTCGGGTCGCTCAGCGGTCTACTTGTCGGAGAGGCGTGGCAACACTCTTGCTGGCACCGATAGTCTGGGCGGCGTTGCCCGTCTCTCGCGGCGATAATAGCGGGTTGCTCCCTTACGCGAGGCAGCACCGCAGACACGAAACTGGTCCGCTATCTCGCTGATCATCAAGGTACCGCGACCTATCTCGTGGCAACACACAATGCAATGAGTGCGTCGCCGCTCATCCTTGCAACCGGCAGGCCGGTGATGGCTCTCGGCGGATTCATCGGGCAGGACCCGATTTTGACAAGCGACTAACTCGCACAGAAAGTTGAGGACAGTACTGTGCGATACTTTCTTGTCCCCGGTCTCTCCGGCGGGCAGATGCCAATAGGTGTCGCGTCACCGTTCGGCGGCACACATAGCACATGGGTGAATACACACTGCACTGCAGTACCGGCGGGCGAATGGAAAACCGCGACGACTGCAACGACAACTGGCGGCTTCGACTTCGGCAGTCTTCAGCAACTTTACGACTGCGGCAGCGCGAAGTAGCCGCACGAAGGGACAGACATATGACGACGCCGACAAAACATAGACCAATCATCATTCTGCCGGGCGGCGCACGGTTGCTTCGTTTCGCCTGCGTAGGCGGGACGGCGGCACTGCTGCAACTGGCGATGCTGCACATCCTCACCGCGAACGAGTGGAACCCGATCCTCGCGGATGGGATAGCATTCCTGCTGGCGGCGCAGGTCAACTTCCTGCTCAGTTCCACCTTCACATGGGGGGACCGCACCGCACCGCACGGGACGGACGCGAGCGTACTGCGCCGCTGGATCACGTTTCATGGCTCGATTACCAGTACCGCGCTGTTGAATCTCGCGGTGTTCACACTGGCGCATCCCTACATGCCGACATTGCTTGCGTCCGCGTGCGGCATTGCTGCCGCAGCATGTGTCAACTACATCACCTTCGACCGTGTGGTTTTCCGCACGCGACCCGTGCCGGTGCGCGGTCAGTAATTTTCGGCGCGTTTCTGCCCGCTCCGCACGAACGGAGCGGGCATTTTTGTATTACCCTTTCCCCAGTGCGTCCAGTTTGGCGATGCGGCGCAGAAAGTGCTCTTCGGTTGGCGGTCGGGCATCAAGATAGATGCGGAGCAGGTCGCGGGCGAGCCACGCGCCGACGATCTGTGCGCCGAGACAGAGTACATTCGCGTGGTCGTGCTCCACACACTGATGCGCGGAGTGGGCATCGTGCGCGAGCGCAGCACGGATGCCGGGGAGGCGGTTCGCTGCCATAGATGCACCGATGCCGGTGCCGCAGACCATGACGCCGCGCTCTGCCCGCCCGTCGCGGATGGCGGCGCAGAGGGTTGCGGCGATGTCGGGGAAGTCCACCTCATCCGGTGTAAAGCCGCCGATGTCTTCTACCGTATGCCCCCACTCCACGAGAGCCGCGATCAATGTACCTTTGAGAGCGTAGCCTGCATGGTCACTGCCGATAACGATCTGCATCCCGGTCACTCCTCGCACTCGTTGCGTCCACGAGACGCACTCCGGTATATCATACTGGCGGCGAGAGAGGATAGGCAGAAAGAGGGGGCAATGGACGACGCGACGCGGCACCGGATGCGTATTATCGAGGGTGATATTACGAGGGAGGCGACCGATGCCATCGTCAATGCGGCGAACTCGTCCCTGCTGGGCGGCGGCGGCGTAGATGGTGCGATTCACCGGGCGGCAGGACCGGAACTGCGGTCAGAGTGTCGCACCCTCGGCGGCTGCGCCACGGGCGATGCGAAAATCACCCGTGGGTATCGCCTTCCGGCGCGATATGTCATCCATACGGTCGGTCCGGTCTGGCACGGTGGCATGCATGACGAGGACGACTTGCTTGCGTCGTGTTACCGTCGTTCTCTCACCGTCGCTGCGGAGAATGGGGTGCAGACACTCGCCTTCCCCGCGACCAGCACCGGCATCTACGGCTTTCCGGGCGACCGGGCTGCCCGCATCGCCGTC
>JBBRMX010000290.1:0-4426 GCA_038230615.1 Thermomicrobiales bacterium
CCGTCGCTCCGCCCGTGTTCGCCCGCACCAGATACGTCCGAATGTCGGTGATCTTCATCGTCCCTCCACATCGCCGGGTTTCATCGTTCGATCTCGAACACGAACGAGCAAATTGTCTCATCGGGTTGCTCGCGGACGCCACCGACCGCACGATACAACCCGACCGCAGGGATATTCGAGGCTTCCGTCTGCACCCACGCTTCGGCAGCACCCATCTCCTGTGCAATTCGCAAGACTGCGGTGAGCATCGCACGCCCGACGCCGCGCCGCCAGTATTCAGGATGCACATCCACTGCGTCAATGAATAGTTGCGCCCGCCGCCCGTCGGGGCAGTACAGCCGGTACGCGATGAGCACGCCGCACAGCGTCTCGCCGAACGACGCGAGCAGCAGCACACTCCCGGCATCGGCACAGAAGCGGGCAGCATTCGTCGCGTTCCACCCATAGTCAGGGAAGCGGGCAACGACCCGGCGGAAAAGATCGTCGGGCATCGCATGTACCCGCTCGACGCGTACTGCTTCGGTCATCGTCTGCCTCCTATCAGGGCGGCGTTTGTCGCATTTCGGCAGTATACAACGACGGCGCAGATGCTCGTTCGCATAGGGAATTTCACGGGCAAAAAAAGTGGACCCGGTAGGGAGCCGGGTCCGAGGTAAAAGGGGATGGAAGGAATGGGCTAGTTGAAGAGCGGCGTCGGGGTATAGGCACCGCCGGGGAGGGCATCGGCGGCATTCATGCCAAGCCAGTTTTGCAGCATCGCGGCGTACACCTGCCGGAAATCCTGCTGCACGCGCAGGTTGTTGTTGTCGAGGTCGGAGAGGTTCGGCGGGTTGCCGTAGATGCCGCCCTTGACCGCGCCGCCCATCACGAAGAGCGGGGCAGCACTGCCGTGGTCGGTGCCGCGTGACGCATTCTCGGCGGGGCGTCGCCCGAACTCCGAGAAGGTCATCAGGGTGACACTATCGGCGTGTCCGTGCGCGGTGAGGTCTTGCCAGAATGCGCCGAGACCGTCGCCAAGATACCCCATCAGGCGGTCGTGCTGGTCGCGCTCGTTGCTGTGCGTATCGAAACCACCCGTGGCAAGGTAGAGCACCCGCGCCCCGACACCGCCGTGGATCATCTGCGCGACTGTCTGCAGGCCCGCGCCAAGTTGCGATGTGGGGTACTTCACCGACGGCGTGTAGTTCGCCGCTACTTTTGCGACGCCTGCCATCGCATCACGGGCGATGCCGTGGCTGCTCGTGATGAGTTTGGCGTAGCCGTCGCTTGGTGATGTGCTGGTGTTCATGTAATCGAAGATCGCGGAGACCGCGCCGGGGTCAATTTTGCCAACGGGCTTATACGCGAAATCCTTGAGGCTGCCACCGAGGGCAATGTCCGTCGGCTGCATCCCGACCAATGCACGCGGCGTGGTCACGCCGAGCGATGCGGCGACGAGGGCAGGGTGGTTGCTGAGATGGTCGAGCGCGTGACCGAGCCAGCCGAGCGAGCCGACATTCTGGTCGTCCCCTGTCATCCAGATTTCGGTGGAGCGGAAGTGCGAGTAGTTCGGTGTCGGGTACTCGACCCCCTCGACAATCGCCATCTTGCCGTCGTTGAACATCTGCAAGATTGGCTTCAGGGCGGGGTGCAGCGCGAGGGTGTCTGAGATCGGCAGCACCTCGTTCGCTTTGTGACCGATAGTCGGGCGGAATTGCGCGTAGAGCGGGTCTTTGTAGGGGATAACGGTGTTCAGGCCGTCGTTGCCGCCGCCGAGCTGCAGCACGACCAGCGTGCGGTCTTCCGGGTTCGCGGGGGCGTTACTGTAGGCGGTCAAGTTCGGCAGGACGAGACCGGAAGCACTGACGAGATCGCCCGCCCCGCGAAAGAGCGGGATGCCCGACGCGGCAAGACCGATACCGAGGGCACTGCCCGCGCCGTACTTGAGAAACTGGCGGCGCGTGGGCATGAAGGGTTCACGTTCGTGGGGGTTGTGATCGTGCGACATGGCGGTATCCCTTTCGGAGATAGAGGTTTGGCTTAACGTGCCTGATAGCCAGGGCCGGCGAGCAGAATCTGTGCGATGGCGCGTTGCCCATCGGCGCCCTTGCCGAGATCGAGCAGTTTGGCGCGGAGGTCGTCGGTGAGCGGGAAACTGCCGAGCCGGTCCACGATCTGATTGAGCGTGTCGTCGTTCGCGGCACCGTTCAGCATCCCGGTCTTGGTGAGCAGTTGCCCCGCAAGATTGAAGCGCAGCACTTGGCTGGACGGGCTAATCCATGCCCCACCCTGCGACCAGCCGCCGACATTGGGCGGATCGAAGAGTATCATCCCCTGCATCTGCAGCATCTGACCCATTACATCGCTGCCGAGGTCTGCGCCGAGACCGCGCAATGCCCCGACCGTCCATGCGACGGGATTCTTGATGCGATTGCCTGCGGAGTGATCGGGCGAAAAGGCATCGCTCGTGAACAGGGCGCGGAGGACGCTGCGGATGTCGCCGCCCGTCGCGCTCCATGCGTCGGTCATCGGCTGAAGGTCGCTGTCAGACGGAGTGTCGCCCGCGAACCACCAGAAGAGTTTGCGCGAGACGTACTTCGCCGTTTCGGGATGCCCCGCGAGCAGGCGGGAGAAATCGTCCATGCTCAGGTTGCCCGACTGACCGAGAACCGTCTTGCTGCCGCTATCAAAGCGGTTTGCAACGAACTTTACTTCGCCCGTCTGCTCGTTCAATGTCCAGCCGGTCGAAGCCCGCGCTCCCTCGCGCACATCGGTCTCGGTGTAGTTGCCGATGCCGAGGGTGAAGAGTTCCATCACCTCGCGGGACCAGTTCTCGTTTGGATGCCCCTTGACACTCGATTGCCCGTCGAGCCAGATGAGCATGGCGGGGTCTTTGGAGACTGCCATGAGCAGATCAACGAACTTGCCCGCGCCTTTTTCACGGAACAACTGGTTTTGCTGCATCATGAAACCGGGGTGGCGCACTTTTTCGTCCGAGGTAGCGAAGTGGTTGTGCCAGAAGAGTGTAAGGTTTTCCTGCAACGGCGTACCGCTCGTCTTCAGCAGTGTCGCCCACCAGTTCGTGGCGATCTTCCTGCCCGCGCTCACGGCTTCGTTGCGTGCTTTGGCGAAGGCGGTCTTCTCGTCGCCCGTGGGGTTTTTCGGCAGGGGGGCGGGCATAGCGGGGACTTGCGGCGCGTCGGCGGGTGCGTCGGCATAATTCAGCAGGTCGTCCACTGTGGCGGCGTAGCCTTTTGCGGTTGCGGCATCCACCTGTGCGGGTGTCGCGCCAAACCCTGCCCGCCAGAGCAGGAATTGTACCCGGTCGCGTTCGCTCATCGTCGTCCCTCCGTGTGCATATCTATCGCGTACATCGCTGCTGTTCCCTTTTTCGCACCCATTGGCGTCTGTCGTGTCGCGCTGATCATTGCGTCTATCCATACCACGCAGCGCGGGGTAAAAGGGTTTCATTTTGGTACGAGTAAAGAATTACCCCTTTCTATAACGAAAGGGGTAAAAGGGCGATGTCGATTATCGTGCCTGATACATCGGGCTGGTAAGGAGGAGTTGCGCGACAGCGCGTTGCCCGTCCGGGTTGTTGCCGAGCGTAAGTAACTGTGCGCGGAGACCGTCGGAAAGCGGGAGACCGCCGAGGCGATCCGCGAGACGGGTGAGGAACGCGTCGTCTGCTTTGCCGGAGAGGAGCGGCGATTTGACGACGATCTGTCCCGCGAGATTAAACCGCATCACCTGATTCGAGGGGCTAATCCAGCCGGGACCGTTCGTCCACCCACCGACATTCGGCGGGCGAAAGGGTTCCATCGCCTGTTGCTGGAGATAGCCGAAGATTTGCTCCCCCGTCATCGTCACTTCAAGGGCGCGGAGGGTAGTGACGGTCCACGCAATGGGGTTCTTGATATGCGCCCGCGTCGCCCGCTCCACAGTAAAACTGTCCGAGAGAAACATCGCGCGTAACACGGCGCGGATATCGCCGCTTGTGCGCTCCCACGCCGCAAGCATCGGCGCGATGTCGGCATCGGTGGGGTCGTCCGCAACGAACCACACAAAGAGTTTGCGCGTGACGAACTGCGCCGTCTGCGGGTGCGCGGCGAGAAGGCGCGAAAAATCGTCCATGCCCCAGTTGCCCGTCTGCCCCAAGATGGTTTTCGGGGTGTTGTCGAAGCGGGACGGTACGAGCGTCACCGTGCCCATCGGATAGCCGTATTGTAGCGTCCAGCCAGTCGAAGCCCGCGCTCCCTCGCGCACATCGGTCTCGGTGTAGTTGCCGATGCCGAGAGTGAAGAGTTCCATCACCTCGCGGGACCAGTTCTCGTTTGGATGCCCCTTGATACTCGATTGCCCGTCGAGCCAGATGAGCATGGCGGGGTCTTTGGAGACTGCCATGAGCAGATCAACGAACTTGCCCGCGCCTTTTTCGCGCAGCAAC
>JBBRMX010000291.1:0-4418 GCA_038230615.1 Thermomicrobiales bacterium
GTCTGCCATGCCGACTACCGCGCCCTCGTGCAGACCAAGTACATACGTGAAATCGTCGGGGAAATCTTGCAAAAAGCGCAGTTCGGTCGAGCCGGGGTTGCCGAAAATCGTCGTCATGCCGAGCGACTGGAGCAGCCGGTATGTTTCGTCGCGCACCGTGGGCATCGCCGCTATCCCTTTCCCCATCGTACCGGTCGGCTGCGAAATCGCACGCTCGCAGCCGTTCCCGTTACTCGTTACTCGTTACTCGCATTGCCTCCGTACTGCGCCAGTTCGCCTTCCATCGTGTCGCACCAGCGGCGCAGGTCGGTGATGAGGGAGCGCACATCGTTCGCGGTGGCGTCGTCCATCTGCGGTGCCCAGCGTCCGGGGTCGAGTGCCAGCAGTTGCTTGCCCGCCCAGATGCTCGTGCGGGTATCGCGGAAGGCGGGCGCGTCGGCACTCTCCGGCACGATTTCGCCCGTGAGCGCGAAAGGCAGCGTCTCCGGTGGAGCGACAACTTCCGGTGCGGGCGCGGAGTCCGCGGTGCGGGCGTACATGGGTGGTTTCTTGCGGGCGGCGCGATAGTCCGCGATGACTTCCTCGCGGGGGAATGCTTCACGGGTGGGGTCTTCCTCGATGGCGGAGAAGTAATCTACCGCCTCCCGCACGCGTGGGGCGGACGCGCTCTCGCCGTATTCGTCTACCACTTCTTCCCAGACCGTTCGCATCGCCTCCGGCTCCCGCAATCGGGCAAGGGCGCGGGTTTGCGCCTCTGTGATCGGTAGCGGGAGGTCTTTCGTCTCCGACAGATGTGTGACAACCTCGGCAGATTCGATCATCCGGTATGCCTGCGAACGGCTGATGCTCCATCGCTTGGCGCAATACTGCTCGAATGTCTCGTAGCCGTCGTCTAGAAAAAGTTTGCGCTGCTGAATCTCGATCAGCGCGGTGCCGACCGACAGAAAATTGGCGAAGCCGGTGGCTATCGTCATTTCCAGTTCGGTAAGATCGTGGTGGTTCGTCAGTTCGGTAATGCTCAACGGTCGGTATGCCTTTCGTGAGAAACTACAGTCGCAAGTACTGAGCGATGTAGTGCAGTGTTACTCATTCCTCGTCTTCCATTGTGCGAACGCCGCGAGGGTCTCCGCATTCGGTGGGTAGACGCCGCGAATGCTCGCGCCGCTGTCTATCTGCTCACGGATGAATGTTTCCAGCATCTCTTGCGCGGCGGCATCGCGGGCAACCTCTGCTGCCATCGCCTGCGGGACAACGATCACCCCTTCGCCATCGCCGACGAGCACATCGCCGGGGCAAACCATTACCCCCGCGCACGCGACGGGTATTTGCAAATCGGCGGCGAAATGGCGTGTGGTGTTCATATAAGCGTGCATTCCCCGGCAGTAGATCGGCGCACCGAGCGCACGGATGCCGGGGGTATCGCGGAATGCGCCGTCCGTCACGATGCCCGCTGCACCCCGCTTCAGGATGCGGGCGGCGAGAATTTCGCCCATGCTGCCCGCACCGGTGTCGCCGCGTGCGTCTACCACGAAGACCTCGCCGGTGCCGACTTCCTCTACGCCCTTGCGCTGAATATTTGTGAGGTCATCCAGCCCCAGTGAGCCATCGAAATCTTCCCGTGCGGGCAAGTAGCGCAGCGTATACGCCCGCCCGACAAGCCGCTGTTCTGGGTTCAGCGGGGTCAGATTCGCCATGAATGCAGAGCGCACGCCCCGCTTCATCAATTGCGCGGAGATCGTTGCGGTGCTCGGTGTATGGAACAGTGCCAACGTCTCCGCAGACACTGCCACGCGCTGCGTCAGATCGGGGTACGGCATCACGAACTCCCTTCGAGCCTTGCGACGTGTTACTCGTTACTCTCCACGGGTTCCGGCTTCGCATACTCGGTGCGGGCGATCTCGGAGATTTCGAGACCGTGACCGGGGCGTGTGGGAACGATGGCATAGCCGTTCTCGAACTGCACCGGCTCTGCGATCATGTGGTCGTAGTTGTGGAAACTCATCTCCATATAGATTGCTTCGGGGATCGCGGCAGCGAGATGAACGCCGATCTCGTGCGCCGTGTTGCCCAGCGTCACGGGGATGCCGTATTCGCCTGCCAGCCACGCGGCGTGCAGCGTCTCATTGATGCCGCCATGCACATTGAGCATGTCTACAGCGCGATGTTCCATCAATTGCCGCTTGCCGTGCGTATCGAGGTATTCGCCGCTGTTGATATGCGCGAACGGCACTGCGGCACAGACTTTCGCCAGCCCCTCGAAATCGTCGCGCAAACAGGGGTCTTCGTACCAATAAATATCGAACCCAGCATCGCGGTAGGCATGAGCACGGCGGATCGCCTCTTTGGGCGACCACGCTTCATTGGCATCCAGCATCAGGGTCGCGCCGGGACCGACCGCCCCCGAAATCGCACGGATGCGGGCGATGTCCCACTGCATATCGGGATGCCCGACTTTGATCTTGAATGCGGAAAAGCCGCGCTGCGCCTTGTCTGCGAAGAATGCACAGACTTCCTCGGTGGTCATGTGGAAATCCAGCCCGCTCGCGTAGGCGCGGACGCGATCCCGCGTGCCACCGAGCAACCGGGCAAGCGACATATCGAGTTCTTTCGCGGCGAGGTCCCACATCGCCTGATTGATCGCGGTGCCGAATATCCCGCCCCGCCCGATATTCCCCCCGCGTGGGCGCGACATCCGGTGCGTGACCGCGTGCGGGTTTTGCCCCTCGACGCCCGCCCATGTTTCGCGCCGAAACTGCCGTTCCAACTCTGTCAGCGGGGGCAAGGGGTAAAAGAGTGCGCCAAAGAAGCCGACGCCCGTGTGCCCGCTCGTGCTGTGCAGTTCCAGTGTGCCGGCGTGGTGCCACTCGCTGCGAACTTGCGAGTCCCCTATCGGGCGGTCGCGTTTCCATTCGTAGCGGGTGATCGTAAAATCACGGATTGCGGAGTTCACGGGGTCGCCTCCTTCTACTGCCCACCCGACCAATCGCCGCTCATTGGTCGCCTACTATGTATCGCACGTGCAGGGTCATCGTATGTGAAGCGGCGCGAGTATAACACGGCTATCCGGCGTTGCGGCGCAAGATGTGGTCGAGCGACAACCCTTCGTTGCGGAGCAGCCACGCACCGGCGGCGGCGATGACGAGTAGGCTGTCACGCAAGGTTTCTTCCGGCCCCGCCGTGCCGCCGCCAAAAATCCCGAAGCACCCGCATCCGCCCGTGTACCCCGATACCCAGAGTTTAATGACGATCAGCAGAAATGCCGCGCAAAGTACCGCCGCCGCCGCCGCCGTCCAGCGCAAATTCAGCCCAATAACCAAGTGGACACCGAGGACGATCTCCAGCACCGAGATGCCCACCGAGATAATCGTCGCCAGCGTGCCGCTTACGCCGATTGCGCTCTCGGTCGAGGCGATGGCGGCGGAGGAATCTATCAGTTTGCCGACCCCCGCGATGAGCAGCAGAATCCCTACCCCGACGCGCAGCAGCAACGCGACGGCAGGCACGAGGGGACTGCGGGCGCGGGTCTGCGAAGAATTGCGTGCCTCTGTCCGTTCCGTCATTGTTCATCCTGTTCTATAATCCCAGCGGTGCGACATACAGAAAGGATTGTACCGCAATGGCGAAGCAGGCAAATACGACCCCGACCCCCACGAACGGCAAATCCACTACCGCGACCCGTACTTCTGCCGCACGGCAGAACGGGCAACGCGCCGCATCCTCACCGACATCCACGAACGGTGCACGCAAGGACCCGCATCGTCGCGGTTCCGTCACCAAGCCCGTAAAGAAAACACCGTGGACGGCGATCATCTCCGGCGGCATCGGGGCAATTGCCCTCATCGCGGTGGTGGTGATCGTACTCATGAACAACAGCAACAGCGGCGGGCTGCAACCCGACCCCGCGAAAGCTCCGAAACCCGCTCCGTCGCCCGTCGCCGGGTCAGCCATCCCCGACTTCAGCGTCAAAGCGAAAGACGGTACGATGCTGAACAAAGCCGGGATCGTGGGCAAGCCAACAGTCGTGGTCTTCTTTGCCTCGTGGTGCCCGCATTGTCAGGCAGAAGCCCCGCTCCTCAAGCAGGTCGCGGCAGACAACCCCGATGTACAGGTCATCATGATGGGTGTCTACAGCCGTGAATCTGCCGATGACATCTACGGGTTTACCCAGAAGTACAATCTGCCCTTCACCGCCTACACCGATCCGTCGGTGAACGATGCGGGTAAGGCGGCGGCAGTCTGGGGCATCTATCAATACCCAACGATCTATGCGGTGGACAAGAGCGGCACAATCCGCGATACCATCACCGGCGAGGCACCGAACACCCGCGTCAACGAATTGTTCGCCAAATCTAAGGGGTAACGCTCGCTCCCGTTTCGTGGGCATACGCAGAGCCAACCGAATGCCGCGATGTATTCAC
>JBBRMX010000292.1:0-4364 GCA_038230615.1 Thermomicrobiales bacterium
AATGACGATGACATGATTGATCTTGTCGAACGACCCCGCCGCATTCGCCGTCGCGGGGGAGAATGCCGACGCCAATGTCGTCACTAGCACACAGAACCCGATAAGCATTCGCCATTGCCGCATATGCTTCACCTTTCTCTAGACAAACAGCGCACCCATAGAGTGCGCTGTCTGTATGATAGATATGTAAGGGACAGTTGAGCAGACCGTATGCGCGTCTCAGCCGCTGAGTGCCGCCGCGAACAATGACACCGCCCGGTCTACTTCGGCCTCAGTGATAATGAGCGGCGGCAGGAAGCGGATAATGAGATTGCCCGCCGGGAGTGCCAGCAAGCCGCCCTCCTGCATCGCACGCAGCACAGGAGTAACGCGGGTTTTCAGTTCGACGCCGATCATCAAGCCGCGCCCGCGCACATCGCGCACCATCGGATGATTGAGGGCGCGGAGTTGCTTCACGAAATAGTTGCCTACCCGTATACTCTGCGCGAACAGCCCCTCGTCCACAATTGTGGCGAGCGTCGCAGTAGCGGCAGCACACACCAGCGGCGCACCACCGAAGGTATTGCCGTGCGTCCCCGGCGGTACTTTCGTCGCGACCGCCTCAGTCATCAGTGTCATGCCTATCGGCAGACCGTTCGCGATTGCCTTCGAGACGCTAATAATATCGGGCGTCACGCCCATCCCCTGCGCCGCAAAAAGGCTGCCAGTGCGAAATGCCGTCTGCACCTCATCGAAGATCAGCAATGCGCCGTGCTGATCGCAGATGCGCCGCGCTTCCGCGAGATATCCTTCCGGTGCGGGGTTGATGCCGCCCTCGCCCTGAATCGGTTCCACGATAAACGCGGCGGTCTCGTCCGTGATCGCCGCAAGCGAATCGGGATCGCCGTAGTTCACATGGGTGACCGTGCCGTACATCGGCGCGTACGATTCGCGGTACTTGTTGTCCCCCGTCACGGCGAGCGAACCCATCGTGCGCCCGTGGTACGCCTTGCGCGTAGCGACGAGATGCTGCCGCCCCGACACCGCACGGGCAAACTTCAATGCCGCCTCGACGCTCTCTGTACCGCTGTTGCAGAAGAACGCACGGGTAATTCCTTCCGGTACATGTGCCATCAACAGTTGCAGATACTGCGCCCGCTGGTCATTGAAAAACGATGCGTGGCATGTCGTCAGGGTTTGCGCCTGCCGTGTGATCGCCTCCGTCACGGCGGGGTGCGCGTGACCGAGGATCGCCGTGCCGTACGCGCTCATGCAGTCCAGATATTCTTTCCCGTCGCTGTCCCATAAGGTCATGCCCGCGCCGCGCACGAGCGCGACATCGCGCTTCGCATACAGCGGCACGAGGTCACCATTCTCGATTGCCCGGATATCGTTGATGTCGGTGAGGGTGGGGTGCAGTGTCATCGCCATGTTGCTTGTCCCTTCGCGCTTCGCGTTTCGTCGCTCTAATCGCCGCGCTGTGTTCGCCGCCCGCATCGCTACGAGCGGTTACGTACGGGCAGCGACCGGGGCGATCACGGTGCCTTCCCCCGCAAGGGCTTTCTGAATTGGCTCCGCAACGCGCCCGTCCGCGAAGACGACACGCCCGACGCCGCCACGCAATGCCTCGAATGCGGACAGCACCTTCTTCTTCATGCGCCCCTGCGCCATCGCCAGCGCATCGTCGTCCGTCTCGCCCGCGAACGGAATATAGCGCACGAGGCTTGTCTCATCGTTGACATCGGCAAGCAGACCGGGGGTGTTGCTGAAGATCAAGAGCGCGTCCGCACCGAGCGTCACCGCCAGTTCCATCGCCAGTTTATCGCCGTCCACATTGATCGCCTCACCCTCGGTACTGATGGCAGGCGGTGTAAGGACGGGCAGATAGCCGTTCTCGATCAGCAGGCGCGGCAGGGTCGGGTCCACTGTCTCGATGCTGCCCGCATAATCGCCGTCGAGCATCTTCGGCTTGCCATCTTCGAGGATACGGATGCGCGATTTGCGCCGCCCGCTGGCGATCTTGCCGTCCATCGCGGTCAGCCCGACAGCATTGACACCATGCCCCTGCAATGTCTCTACGATACGCTTGTTAATCCGCCCGCCGTAGACCATCAAAAAGGCATCCATCGTTGCGGCGTCCGTAAAGCGGCTTATCTGCCCGGTGGCACTCGTCACCTGCCGGACAGGGATACCGAGTTGTTCGCAGAGATCATCCAGTTCCTTATTGCCGCCGTGAACGAAGACGACCCGCTCCCCGCCCTGCACGACCGCCGCAAGGTCAGCAAGAAACGCCTCTGTATCAATTCCCCGGCTCCCACCGAGTTTAATCACCAGCATCGTCGCCTCCTTGGGAGCGAGTAACAAGTAACAAGAAAATGCGTGCCCTCAAGTGTTACTTTTACCTTGTTACTTGTTACTTCCCTAGACCGGGTGTAGCCCCGGAAACTCCAGCGCGGTCGTTTCGGGGAAGCCGCAGCGAATATTCATCGAATGTACCGCCTGCCCGGACGCGCCCTTCATCAGATTGTCAATCGCCGCCATCACGACAACGCGCCGCGAGTGGGGATCGCGCTCGAAGCCGACATCGCAGTAGTTCGACCCCGCGAGGATTTTCGGCTCCGGCGAGCGATGTAACCCGCTGTTTTCTTTGACGATGCGAATGAACGGCTCGCCCTTGTACGCCTGCCGCCAGATTTTCCAGAGGTCTTTGTCTTCCAGTGGCTCTTTGAGAAAGGCATGTCCCGTCGCAAGGATACCGCGCACCGCTTCCACCGATGTGACCGTCAGCGCGATCTCCGGTACGATGCCGTTCTGCGTCAGTTCCTGAATTACTTCGCCGCTGTGTCGGTGTCCCGTCGGCTTGAACGAGCGGATGACGCCCGCCCGCTCCGGGTGGTGCGATGCGGAGTTTCCCTCGCCGCCCGCGCCGGACGAGCCGGTTTTCGATTCGATCACAATCGGCATCGCGGGGTCGAGCACGCCCGCCTTCGCCAGCGGGTATGCCGCGAGGATCGCCGCCGTCGCGTTGCATCCCGGCGAGGCGATATAGTTCGCGGTGCGAATCTGCTCGCGGTGCAGTTCCGGCATCCCAAAGACAAACTTCTCCAGCAATTCCGGGCGTTCGTGGATATGGTTGTACCAGAGCGGGTAATCGTCCGCACGGTGCAGCCGGAAGTCCGACGAGAGATCAATGATGATCTGTGCCTTGTCCAGAAACCCCTCGATTTTGCCCATCGTCACGCCGTGCGGGGTGCAAAGAAAGAGCACGTCCACGGGTTTGAGGTCATTGACGGACGAAAAAGTCATATCGGTTCGTCCGCGCAGGTTCGGGTGCGGCCCGCGCACGAGTTTGCCCGCCTGACGCTCACTCGTCACTTGCTGGATGGTGACATTGGGGTGGCTGAGCAGCAGACGCACCAGTTCACCCCCCGCATATCCCGACCCACCCACAATACTCGCGGTGACGTGATCCATAAAACCTGTCCCCCTGCCCCCTTCGCTATAATGGAAGGGGCTACGTTCCGTCGTCTATCTGCCACTTTCCCTGTAGCCGCCCTTTGCGAGGCACGGATACGGGAACTAGGTTGCCGCCATCATCGCCGCCGCTGCTTTCTGCGCGACGTAGCCGACGATCTCGCCCGCGATGTCCACATCGGTCGTCTCCATCAGCCCGTGGAACTCCGCGCCGACATTGATCTCGATCACCTTCAGCCCCTCGCTCGTCTCCACGAGGTCCACGCCCATGATCTCGCCGCCCACCGCACGGGTCGCGTTGAGGGAGATTTCCTCGATTTCCGGCGTGATCTCGGCGTGCGTGCTATTGCCGCCGCGTGCGGTGTTCGTCACCCAGTGTTCGGCATTGCGGAAAGATGCCGCAACGCATCGGTCGCCTACAACAAAGATACGCATGTCCCGCCCCGGCTTCTCGATATATTCTTGAATGTAGAAGATCGAGTGATGAAACGAGCCGAGCACCGCCTTGTGTTCGAGCACCGCCTGCGCCGCTGAGCGGGTATTGACCTTCGCCAAGAGCCGCCCCCACGAACCCATATTCGGCTTCAGCACTGCGGGGTAACCCATCTCCTCGATGGCGGCAAGCGCGGATTCCGGGGTGTACGCGATCATCGTCCGCAGGGTCGGTACATTTGCCTCAACCAGTGCCAGCGTCGTCTGGAACTTGTTGTCGCAGAGTTGGCTCGCCGAGAAACTGTTTACCGTTGGGATTCCCCACGATGTGAGCAACCGCAGCGTATATTCGGCGCGGCTATGCACAAGCGAGCGGTCCAGCACAATATCCACATCGGGGAAATTGCGGTGCATCAAATCGAAATGCACCTCGCGGTCGTAGACCGGCACGACCTCGATGCCCCGCGCCACCGCCGCCG
>JBBRMX010000293.1:0-4361 GCA_038230615.1 Thermomicrobiales bacterium
ATTCCGTGTGCGACATCAATCGTCCCTCCCGCAGCGGCGGCGCGTCTTCATGGCGTCCGGCTATCGGTGCCGGATCGGCGGTATTGTCGCAGACTTCACGAGCGCAGGCTAGCCGGGGTGATCCGTCCCGGTCGCGGGGGCGTAGAGACGATTGGCACACATATTGCTGACAAATTCGCGTGAAGAGTATGACAATATGGGTACGATGTATACATCGTTCGCATTATCGAGGAGGGATACAAGTGACAGTCGCAGACGAGTTTTTGCAGGCAGGCACGCAGTACGCAGCAGGGTTCTCGAAAGGCGATCTGCCGATGCCGCCCGCCCGGAAGGTCGCGGTGGTGACATGCATGGACGCGCGGCTCGACCCCGCGAAGTTTCTTGGGTTGAAAGAAGGCGACGCCCATGTAATCCGCAATGCGGGCGGGCGGGCAGCGGACGCGATCCGCTCACTCATCATCTCGCAGCAGTTGCTCGGCACACGCGAAATTGTGCTGATCCACCATACCGAGTGCGGGATGCTCACCTTCACCGACGAGCAGTTGCACCAGAAAGTACACAATGACCTGCACGCGCATGTGGATTTCCCCTTCCTCTCGTTCCGCGATCTTGAGGAGAGTGTGCGTGAGGATGTAGAGATGATTCGCACATCGCCGTTCCTGCTGCCGGGGCTGCCAGTACGCGGCTTTATCTACGATGTCCATACGGGGAAACTACAGGAGATCGCGTAGCCCCGCACTGCGCACCGCGATAGACACCTGTACCTGCACATGACACATCGCCACACTATCGTATAGATGGTGTGACGATGCCGCCGACCTGATTCGTTAAGACAAAACGCCCGTCGTGGTATCTGTGAGAGATACCACGGCGGGCATTGCAGGCGGCGGGTTACTTTCCGCCGATCTCCCCGCCAACATGCAGCACGGGCATCGCGCCGGTCTGCGTGACGACCGGGCGAGAAACCGCAACCGCGTCCGCTACGCTATCTGCCGCGACGAGAGGGGCGGTGCGGAGCCGCTGATAGACCTGTGTCGTGGAGATACTGACATGACCGAGCGTCGTCTGGACATCACGCAGGTGCCGCCCGGTCTTGAGGGCATGCGCGGCGAAGGTGTGGCGCAGCGTGTGCGGCGTGACATTGTTGATGCCTGCGCCGTCCGCGTAACCTTTCAGGATGAGCCAGAACCCCTGCCGCGTCAGCCGTTGCCCCCGGTGATTGAGGAACAGCGCGACTGTATCGGCGTCGCGCCCGCGTGCCAGCGTGGGGCGGGCATGGAGCAGATACCGATGCATCGCGGCGGTAGCGGTCGGAGTGAGCGGCAAGAGCCGTTCGCGGTCTCCCCTGCCCTCGCAACGCACCTCGCCCGTGTCAGGGTCAATGTCCGCAAGGTCGAGCGCGACCAGTTCCGAAACGCGCACGCCCGTCGCATAGAGCAATTCGAGCATCGCCGCATCACGCACGCCTTCGGGCGTTTTTGCCCGCATCGGGGCGGCGAGCAAGCGGGTGATCTCGTCTACGCTGATCGCGTACGGCGTGTAGCGGTCCACACGCGGCGACGAGAGATGCGGCGTGAGGTCCACCAACACCTCGTTCTGCTGCCGTAGGTAGACAAAGAACGACTTGATCGCGGCGGTCTTCCGCGCAATCGTGCTGCTGGCGTATTGCCGCTCCCGCAGGTAGCCGAGATACTCGCCTACCTGATCGGGAGCAACGACGCGCCACGCCCCGATTCCCTGCTCGCCGAGATGCACACGCAACTGGAGCAAATCGTTGCGATACGCGACAACGGTATGCGGCGAACACTGCTTTTCCGCAGCAAGAGCCACAAGAAAACCCTCGATGAAGTCCTCCATCCCCACTGCCTCCGCCCTGCCCTGTTTCCCGCAATTTGCCGCCGTTCCGCACCCATGCGGAAAGCATATACCCCTGTACTTTACAAAACGTACGTAACCTGCATGAGTTGCGCGAAACACGTCACTTTCTCGAAAACTGGGGATATGTGACCGTTATCGGTGTCATGCATCACCGATTCGAGCAGAATATCGCCCCGTCTGGAACATTGCTCCTCTGTCGTGCGTCGTATCTACGGTAGTACTTGCGGGAAACGGCGTTCGTGATGTGAGAGGAGAGGGTGCATGAAGCGGCAGAAACTGGCGATCCTTGCGGCGGTGCTGGTGATGGTAATGACGGCAAGCGAGGTAGGGGCGGCAACCGCGTTTGCCGCGCCCGGTTTCCGCACCGCGTACAACGCGGGCGAGGCGATCACCCCGAATTTCTGGGGACCGCTCGACACTGCAACCGACGCCTACGAGCAAAATTACAACAACGGCAAGCGCACCGTGCAGTACTTCGACAAGGGGCGCATGGAAGTGACCGGCGGGCAAGTGACTTTTGGCTTGCTCGCCACCGAGATGGTCACGGCGCGGGTGCAATTGGGCGATAACGACTTTATTTCCGTGCCGCCGTCCACAAACCCGGTTGCGGGGGACGAAAACGGCGAAGGACCGACCTACGCCACCCTCTACAACAATCGTGGCACAATCCTCTCACCCAAAAGCAGCCGTGTTGGGCAGGAATTTACCTACTATTACAACGGTAAGGGCAGTTTTGTGGAGGACAATGCCGGTATTGGCATCCGTACCCTCGCCCTGACTGACTACGACCGCACGACACAGCACAATGTCATTCAGGCGTTCCGGCAATACCGTGACCGTGTCGGGTTTTCCACCATCGGCTACGCGATCTCGGAACCGTTTGCGGCGTATTTTACCGTCGGCGGTGTGCGAACGGCCATCGTTGTACAGGTCTTCGAGCGGCGGGTACTGACGTACACACCGGACAACCCGCCCGCCTATCAGGTCGAGATGGGCAATATCGGGCGGCACTATTTCCGCTGGCGGCGCGACGTGAGCAGCTAACACGACAGCCCACCGCGCACATGTTCAACGAGACCGAGAGAACGGCAGAAAAGCCTGCCGTTCTCTCGGTCTTTGTTCGCCCGGTGTTATTGATTGTCGTCGCGGCTGCCCGTGGCTCAGTCCGCGTCCATGCTGCGTTTGCGACGCGGCGTGCGGGGGCGGCGGGAACGCGGGGCAGCGGGTTGCCCCTCGATACGGACGAACCGCGCCACCTTGAGCACGAGGCAGACCGCGCCGCCCGTCTCGACCTCCATGAGCGGGTAGTGCATCGAGAGCATACCGGGACCGATATTCGGCACAAGCGGCATTGCGGGACGCACACGCTGGCGGCAGACCCGCCCGATCAGCGCGAACAATTCATCGAGCAAGCTGCCGTCCACGCCAATCATCACCGTCGCGCCCGCCCGGAGGATGCCCCGGCTACGAATGACCGTGGCGCGGAAACCTGCCGTCGCCAGCGCGTCGAGCAACGCTGCAAGGTCTTCGGGCGCGATGACCGCCAGCACCAGTTTCATGCGCCGCTGCGGGAAACCGGCTGCCACGCCGTTTCGCCCTTCGCGGGGCGCGGGGCGCGCGGCGTGCGTTTCGGTTTCTCCGGGGCGGGCGGGGCGGGCGGTACAGGCACTTCCTGCGCTGCTTCGACGGGCAGCAGGGCAATCGCCAGCACCTCGTCCATCTGGCTCACGGGAATCACCTCCATCGCGTCGCGCACGAGGGCAGGGACATCCGCAAGGTCTTTCGCATTGCGGGCGGGCAGCAGGAAGGTCTTGATACCTGCACGATGCGCGGCGAGCATCTTCTCCTTCAGACCGCCAATCGGCAGCACATTGCCGCGCAATGTCACCTCGCCTGTCATGGCGAGATCGTGGCGCACGGGGCGTCCCGTCAGGGCGGAAATCAGTGCGGTTGCCAGCGTGATACCCGCCGAGGGACCGTCCTTCGGCACGCCGCCTTCGGGGACGTGAATATGCATGGCGCGGGTGTCGAACAGCGCGGGGTCAATGTCGAGCGCAACGGCGCGGGAGCGGGCATACGTCACTGCGGCGTGAATGGATTCCTGCATCACCGTGCCGAGTTGCCCCGTCATGCGGACATCGCCGCCCTTCCCCGGCACCACAGACACTTCGATCTGCAAGAGCGTGCCGCCGTACTCGGTGAACGCGACGCCCGTTGCGACGCCAATTTCCGGTGCCTGCCCCACCTCGTCGTCTGCATAGCGCGGGATACCGAGGAACTGTGCAAGATTGTCCGGCGAGACCGAGACCGGGGCATCGTCGCCCTCTACCACGCGGCGGGCGATCTTTCGCCCCAAACCGCCCAGTTCGCGCTCAAGATTGCGGACGCCCGCCTCCCGCGTGTACTCGTGCACAAGGCGACGCAGCATGGCGTCCGGCACATCGAGATTCTGCGCGGTCAACCCGTGGCTTTCGAGCATTTTC
>JBBRMX010000294.1:0-4355 GCA_038230615.1 Thermomicrobiales bacterium
ATATGCCCCTGCTCCGACGACCCCGACGGCGAAGGCGAAACCGTATAGGACGAACATGCGCCAGCCGATATCGGGTGCGGTGTCGCGCAGCAGCCGTATTTGCTCCGGCGTAAGCCTCCCCGCGCTGTTTTCCGAGAGGGCGGCGGGGGCGAAGCCGTTGACGCTGCCGGGTGAATAGCGTGCCGCGAGTGCCTCTTCATCGGCGGTGGGGCGTTCCCATTCGCGCAGCCGTTGTGCGGAGAGAAGCCAATCGGAATGCGGCAGCACGAAAAACCGGTAGCGTCCCGGTGCGATGTTATGCATTGCCCGCGTATCCCACGGGCGAAGAAGCCCACCGGCACAGGTCGCCAGTGGTTCCCCGCCCCGCTGCTGCACCTCGCCAATCACCGATGCGACCCGCCCATACAGTACTGCCTGACGCAGGCGAAGGAAGCCGATGAGTGCTTTCACCTGTACCGCAATCGCCGCCATGTACGCGAGCGTGAGAAGCACAAGACCGACTTTGAGTATCGTCCACAGCGGGAGAGAGATCGTGACGCCCGAAACCCGAAGCGGTACCAACCCGGCATTGCTCCCATCGAACAGGCTGCCGAGGAGTTGTCCGAAGACGGGGAGCAGAATCCGTAGCATCAGCAGGCTGGCGGCGATCCAGCCGAGGCTACGGGCGGGCGTCTTCCAGTGCTCGTGGTAGAGGTCACGTCCGAGCGCACGCCGCTGCTCGGACACCAAGACCCCACGAGCGTTCGCCTCGATGAGTACCGGCGATTCAAGCATGGGGGGTGGTGCGGTCATTCGGCTTGGCTCCGTCTGCGTGTGCGATACGCGGTTCGGGCGCCGAGTAGCGCACCCGACGCAACGCCATCATCGCATCTTTTGCAGCGAACGACACGCGCCGGATCACGGCTTGTACCCCGCCGATGTCGCGACCATTAGCGGCGGGGAGGAACGGGATTGGGCGTTACGCTGACGGTCGGGGCGGGAGCGCGGGGCGGGGCGGGACTGACAATGAGCGCGGCGGCAGTCGCGCTCGGTCGCGGCGTCGGCGCAACGACCACGCTGCCGAAGGTAAACGCATTCGGGCGCGTGATGACCTCCGCCCCCACAGTGACCGTCACTTCGACCGTTCCCGCAGCGTGCGGCGGAGTCGTGCAGGTGATTGTGGTGCTGTTGACGACCACTACATTGGTTGCGGCGACGCGCTCCACGCCGAACGCGACGATTGCCCCGGCGGTGAACCCGGTGCCGGTGACAACGAGCGTTGCCCCGCCCTCCACCGGACCGCCGACGAGGCTCAATGCACTGAAGGTGAAGACCGAAGTGGTTGCAGTCGCCGTCAGCCCGCCCGCTGCGGTGTCGGTCGCGGTGACTGTCTGGTCCCCGCCCGTATTGAGGACGACATCGAAATCGCGCGTGCCGTTCTCGGTGCCGTCAAAGGTGTAATCGGCGGGCAAGACGGCGGCGGGGTCACTGCTCGTGAAATGCACCGTGCCGCGATACGAGACGGCGGTGGTTGTCCCGTCGCTCTGCTTGGCAGTGACGGTGATCTTCTTGGTCGCGCCATTTTTGGTGAGCGCGGGCAGGGACGCACCGAGGGTGGTCGGCGTCGTCAGCAATCCGTAGACGAGCAGGCGGTTCGCCGGTCCGGTGCCGTCACCTTTGCTGTTGTCGAAGGTAGGGATGTACACTTTGCCGTTGGCGATGGTAGGGGAAACATATTTCGCTTGATAGTCTATCCGGTCGCGGGCGGCATTCTGTTCGCTGTTCCAGAGTTCATGGGTGATGTCGTTGGCGGCGAACGCATGGAGCATGCCGCCCCTCCCCCCGACACTGTTGTCGGTGCCGTGGGCTGCCCAGAGAATCGCGCTGTTCGCATTGGTGCCGTTCGATGAGACGGAGAGATACCCGCCCGCCTGCGCCTCGCGTTCGAGCGCGGCATTCGTTCCCGCATACACCGGGTTCGCGGTGTTGAACTGCCCGTATTGCGGGATATTCGGGTCCGGCACGAAAGTGAGCGCGACGATGTCGTTGTGCTTCGGCCAGACATACAAATGGTTGTTCCACCAGACCGGGCTACTGTAGATGCGAAACAGGTCGAACCCTTGTTCTGGGGCGACGACACTGGCGGGGATAGTTTGGGGGATCTGACTATCGTTGGCGAACTGGAAATGTCCCAGATTTGCCCGGTTGAGCAGATAGAGCACACCCGTTTTGCCGCCGCCGACGAGCAGCGTTGTACCGGGGATGAGGAGCACGCCACTGCTACCGAGGTCGAGGTCGAGGGCGTTGTATCCCTTCGTGTTCGGATTGCCGAAGGGATCGGGGTAGGTCAGTACATCGTGTGGGGTGAACCAGTCTGAGAATTCTTTCTTGAGGTCGGGCGTGAGGCGGACAATGCTGTCACTCTGGGCGGTACCGTCGAGCGCGTTACCGTTTGTGCAAGCGGTGGCGGCGCAATCCTGCCCGTCTTCCCCGCGAATGCCCGTCGTACAGGGGGCAGCCATGCTACATCCTGTACCGTAGTCGCCGTTACCCACCATGAAATAGAGCGCACTGGCTTCGTCCACCGCCAGCCCCTGCCCGACCATCCAGATACCGCCGCCCGCCCGGTCTTTCGTGGTGTTATAGATCACGCGCTGATACAGCCCCGTGGCGTCGTACCCCATAATCCAGCCGTGATACGGCACATCATCCTTAAAGCTGCCGAAGGTCAGGTAGACGAGTTTGTTCGTCGGGTCACCCGCAAACGGCTGCACGAGTGTGAGTGCAACGCGCTGTATCTGCTGCTTCGTGAAAAAGGTGACGGTACCGGTGCCGCCGTACGGCAGCGAATCGCCGTAGCCGGAGACACTGCCGGTGATGAGTGTCGGGCTGCTCGCTCGCTCTTGCCCTGTCAAAATATTGAGCGCGTGGAGATGATGCGAATAACTGTAGCCTGCATTCGTATAGCACTGCGGGCCTTGCGGCATACAATTTTCCGATGCCGTGACGAGGTACATCGTGTTCGTCGCGGCGTCAATCACCGGCGTGCTGGTGATGCCGATCTCCAGCCGAATATCCTGATACCCCTCCAGCGGTCCGCAGCAGCCGACATTTGCAGGGACGGTATTGCCGTATTCGGGATGCCCCAGATTCGCCATCCCCGCCAGCGGGTTGAGCGGGATGGATGGCTCCATGGTGTGTTTCCAGAGCGCGTCACCGCTCGGGCTGTCGGCATCGAACGCGTAAACACTGTTGTGTTGCGTGGCAACGAAAATGACATTATGCGTGATCCCGCCAACAGTCAGCCCCGGCACATAGAGCGGTTGGGCGTAGACTTGCCCATCTACCGGGCGCGAGAAAAGTTTGCCGAAAGTAGCGGCGGAGACATTCGCGGTGGTCAGCGTCGTCTCCTGCGTGTTCGCGCCGGTGCGGAGGTTGTCGTTGTGCTGCGTCAGGACGGGCGGCGGGGCAGCGGCGGCGGGCAACTGCGCCGGAGCGAGCAGGACGAACACAACCGCCACTATTCCCACCTGTGACCAACGACCCACGTTCTTCCTCCCGCCCGCACCTACCGCCTCTCTGAGTGTAACGCATCGCATCCCGCGAATGTGACGTTCTCAGCGGCGCGGTGGCACCGCCGCTGGCACTGCGCCCACTGCAGTCGGGGCAACGGGGCGTAACGGCAATCCGGGCGGGTTCGGCGTTGCGACTACGACGGGCGCAGCGGCGCGTGTCACGGATACTGTTGCAGAGGCTGCCGCGATCACGCCGCCGGTGTCGCCGACGCTCACCGTCTGTACTCCGATCGTGTTGAGTGTCACCGCAAATGTGTGCTGTCCGCCGTCCGCAGCGGTGAAGGTGTAATCGGGCGGGAGCGTCGCTGCCGGATCGCTACTGACGAAATGCACCGTGCCGATATATCCCGGCACCGGAGTACCTTGCGCGTCGCGTGCTACCACAGTCACGGATTGCGCCGCGCCGAACGCCGCAGTCGGACCGATGCCGGAGAGCGCGAGCGATTTCGGCGGGTTGAGCAGCCCGTACGCGACGATCTGATTGTCGCTCCCGCCGAGCGTGCTGCCAAAGGTGGCAACATAGACTTTACCGTTGGCGACCGTCGGCGGGACGTATTTCGCGTAGTTGCCGGGGCGGTCGCGGGCAGGAACCTGCTCACTGTTCCATAGTTCGTGCGTGATGTCCGATGCATCGAAGGCGCGAATGACACCGGGAACGATCTCCCCGACCGGTCTGCCGCTGAGGGCGTGGGTCGCCCAGACGATACCGCTGCCCGCCGTCCCGCCGTTTGCAGAGAGCGAGAGAATACCGCCGCCGTCCGACCCGTACGGCGCGGGTGTTACTGCACTGACGCCAACAGG
>JBBRMX010000295.1:0-4354 GCA_038230615.1 Thermomicrobiales bacterium
GCATTGCCCTACCCCTTCCGCACCCTCGCCCTGCGTCGCACACCTTCCATGTTCACGCTACCACGGAGGCGGCAACAGGCGCAATTGTCGACAATATTGTCGACAATTGCGCATCTCACTCACACGTCTCTCGCAACGGAGGACGCGGAGGGGTCAAATTGTTCCGCAGTACCTCCCCCAAACCCGCCAGCAACCAGAACAGTGCCGCCATATGCGGGAAGCCGAGATTAAAAAAATGGTGATCGAGGGTCGCCGCGACGCATGCCGCCACAAGTGCGGCGGCGAGTGCCAAGAGTAGTTCGCCGCCCGCGTCCTGCGCGTCCGCCCGCGCCGCCGCACCGAGGAGCCGCCACAGCACCGCGCCGAGCAGCCACACGAAGAGCACCAACCCGACAATGCCGGTGCGCTCTGCGACGGTGAGATAAACGCTCGATACACCTGTTTGCAGGTCAATGCGCGGCGCATCTCCGAAGCCGACACCGACAACGGGATATTCCCGGATGAGTGTGAGCGCATTGCCGAACTCGCGGTAGCGCAATTGCGTCGCGGCGTCTTGCCCACGCAGCCCCGCCGTGAACCGCGCCGCAAACCCGCCACCGATACCGAGCACCCCGACCGCCCCGCCGAGAAGCACGACTGGCACGATGAGCCGCCGGTAGCGCACCACGGCAAGTACCGCCACCGCCGCTGCCATACCGAGAATCGCTTGCCGCGACTGCGTGAGCAGCATCGCCACCCCCACGAGCGGTATCGCAAGGATTGCCAGCGGGCGCGGCACGAGCGGGTGTCGCGCCACTGCCTGCGCCACTGCCACGACCAGCACGAGCATCAGAAATGCCGCGAACGAGTTCGGGTCTACACCTGTGCCAGTCGCGCGGCGGGCAAGATCGGGGTTGTCCTCCACGTACCGCACGAGGCGGTCGGTCGGGTAGCCGACGACGCGCAACCGCACGAGCAGATTCGCCGTTGTCGCTACCGGAAGCCGTTGCAGCACAAGCGCAATCGCTGCCGCCGCCGTACCGAGCGTGACAAAAGCCGTCGCAAGCCCCGCAGCATCGTGTCGCGTCCGTATCACCTGCACCACGAGCGCGATTGTCCCCACACCGAGCAGCAATTTCGCGTAATCGTGGGCGGTTTGCGTCGTCGTGTTGCGTCCCGCACCCGCGAGGAACGCAATCGCCGTCCACGCGACAAACGCGCCAAGCGGCACGAACAGCGGCGATGCGATGACGACTTCGTTGCGATCATAGAGCAGGCGCAGCGCAACAATCGCCCATGCGAGCAGCGAAACTGCTTCAAGCAGTGTGAAGGTCAACCCGATCTTGAGCGGCACTGTCGCATATGGGAGCAGGCAGACAACGGCGAGGGCAGCATAGATGCCCGCCCGCGCATCGCGCAGGATGCACAGCACCGCCCCGATACCGATAACGAGCGCGAGCGGTACCGCCGCCCCGACACGTCCCGCCAGCCCACCGCCGACCGCACCCACCGCGATTGCCGCCGCTGCCAGTATGCCGGGAGACGATGCCCACCGCCGCCAGCCGAGCGGTACTGCGGGGCGCAACAGGGCGGGGCGATTCATTTCCTGCCTGCCCATCCCGGCATGATACGGACCTGAAACGCCCCGTAGTCGTAGAGGTCGTACGGGTGGTCGGTACCTGCTTCGTCGTCGCGGGCGATGTAGGCATCTGTCGCGGTGCCGTCGCGGATCGCGTCGAAGGCGTCCGCGATGGCGACAAGCAGCGCAGCGTCCATCGGTACCCCGTTGTGCGACGGCAGCACGAGGTGCGCGTCCGGCGCAAGAGCGGCAAGGCGGCGTACGGAGCGGCGGTATGCATCGGGGTCGGCATCGTCGGGCGAGTAGGCGTAGAGCGGTCCCGCGTAATCAGTGTCGCCACTCAGGAGCACCCCATGTGCCGCGTCCCACAGCGCAATGCCGCCCGGAGAATGCCCCGGCATATGCAGCACGACGAATTGCCGGTCGCCGAGATCAATGACATCGCCGTCATTGAGCGGATGCGTGACCGTCGCGGGGTGGATAGCGTAGGTGGCGGGATCGAAGCCCTCCGGGAGTGCGCCGACGAGGAATTGCGGCTGCAACCAATGCGCGATTTTTTCGTGCGGGACACCCGCCGCGATTCGTGCCGATTCGAGCGGATGCCCGTAGAGATCGCACCCCGCCTCGGTGAACCGCCACACGTCGCCGACATGGTCGAAATGGCTGTGACTGCTCACGACGATGAGCGTGTCGGGGCGGACTGGCACGAACCGCTCGACTTCCTCACGCAGGTTGCCGATGCCGATGCCCGCGTCCCACAGCATCGCCCGCTCGCTGCCGAGCACGAGATACGAACGCACCTCCTCGACATGCTCATCTTCCGCGAAGCAGATAATCCCCGGTGCGACTTCCCTCACTCCGAACCATCCCTGCGCCAGCGTCTTTTGTCTGTCCGGTTGCGACATGCGTGTGTCTCCTTCGTTGCGTGCGGTCGCCGTGCGAAAGTGTATCATGCACGTCAGCGTTGGTTGATTGGGCGAGCGATTGTCGCGGAGGGAAAGAGCAGATGCCATCGGTCGTTATCCGAGACATTGCCACGCAGGATGCGCGGTACGATCTCGCACCGGGCGCGGGCGCGGACGCCATTCATCAGAACCCGCAGTATGCCTATGCCGTCGCGCTACTTCGCACCGGCGGGCCGCACACGGGTGTTGGGCTGGCGTTCACGCTCGGCGGCGGCAATGATCTCGTCTGTCGCGCCATCCCGATGCTCGCGGCACCGCTCGTGGGGCGCGAGATCGAGGAACTGATGGCAGACTTCGGCACCGTCTTCCGACAGATGGCGGATCATCACCAGTTGCGCTGGCTCGGCCCGCACAAAGGTGTTGTGCATCTCGCCCTCGCCGCAATCACCAATGCCTGCTTCGATCTCTGGGCGAAGGCGCGGGGCGTCCCGCTCTGGCGGCTCCTGCTCGACCTCTCGCCCGCGCAACTCGCCGCAACACTCGATCTTTCCTACATGGAAGATGTGCTGACTGCTGCCGATGTCGTGGCGATGCTCGACGCGGAAGCAGCGGGGCGCGAGGCGCGATCCGATGTACTGGCGCGGGGCTATCCGGGCTACGACACCTCGGTCGGCTGGTTCCACTACACCGATGACGAAGTGCGCGAGAATGTCCGGCACGCGCTTGCCGCAGGTTTCGGGGCAATGAAACTCAAGGTTGGGTCGCCGGAGACCGCACGGGATGTGCGGCGGGCGACGATGATGCGCGAGGTTGCCGGGGACGGTGTGCAGATCATGCTCGACGCGAACCAGCAATGGTCCTTGCCGACGGCTCTCGCGGTGTGTGGCGAACTGGCAGCGATGCGCCCCTACTGGATCGAGGAGCCGACGCACCCCGACGATGTGCAGGCGCACGCGACACTGGCGCGGGCAATCTCCCCGGTGCGGATCGCGGCGGGCGAGCATGTGCCAAACCGCATCGTGTTCAAGAATTACCTCCAAGCGGGCGCGATGGGCGTTGTGCAAGTGGATTGCACCCGCGTCGGCGGCGTCAGCGAATGGTTGACGATCAGCCTTCTGGCACGAAAGTACGGCGTGCCGGTCGTGCCACATGTGGGAGATATGGGGCAAATCCATCAGCATCTCGTGCTTTGGAACCGTGTCGTACTCGGTCACGACGAGCTGTTTCTGGAATACATCCCGCATTTGCGAGCGCATTTCGTCACCCCCGCGCAGGTCGAGGGCGGCGTCTACCGCACCCCGCAGGACGCAGGCAGCAGCAGCGATCTTCGGGAGGATTGAAGGAGGAACAACCGATGCAACGGTACGGGCAGGTGATCGGTGTGAAAGCAGGGGAGATCGAGGCATACGAGCGTATCCACGCCGCGGTGTGGCCGGAAGTGCTTGCGATGATTCGCGCCTGCAATATCCGCAATTACTCGATCTTCCGGTATGGCACGCTGCTGTTCGCCTATTTCGAGTACCACGGCACCGACTTCGCCGCCGATAGCGCGAAGATGGCGGCGGACCCCAAAACGCGCGAATGGTGGACGCATACCGACCCGATGCAGGAGGCCTTACCCGACCGCGAACCGGGCGCGTGGTGGGCGGCAATGCGCGAAGTTTTCCACACCGATTAGTATGTAATAGGGGGCAATGGTGAAGCAGATGACGCTGAGCAAATCTCAATGGCTGGAACGGATCAAGATTAGTCACATAATCGCCGACGAGGAAACCGATGCGGAAGCGTCGTGGCCGCTTTTCGTCCACGAAGTTCAGGAATGGTGTGACCGCTATCGTCAGGGCATGTACGAAGTCGTGGGGTCAGAGACGGAGCCGGACGATCAGTGCCC
>JBBRMX010000296.1:0-4352 GCA_038230615.1 Thermomicrobiales bacterium
GCACCGGTAAGCGTTCGACTTTCGGCACGACCGTGCGGCAAGTATCGCGCACCCGATTTTCATTGTCGTGGTTGTCCCACCGGGACATCGCGCTTTTTAGGATGTCCCGTTCCTGTGTGAGAACCCGGTTCTCGCGCCGTATGCTGCCCAGAGGGCCCCCGCGCAACTCCTCGCGCTCGGTCGTCAACCCGTCGCGGTTGCCGGCATTGATCGCTGCCTGCTGCACCCAACTGCGCAGGGTCTGATCGGCAACACCGAGGTCGTGCGCGATCGTGGCGATCGATTTGTCACCACTCTGGGCGAGTCGCACGGCTTCTGCTTTGAACTCCGGTGGATAGGCGGGTTTGGTGCGTGGCATCGGGACACCTCCTGTTGAGCATTAATTGCCCAATGATCAAGTGTCCACCATGGCGGGTCAACATCAAGAAACCTTCAGAGAAAAGTAAAAATACGACGCACATCGTGCATCTATTTACACCATGCCATCCCGTTGCCCAGTGTCTCGCGGCGCAGTGAGGAGCGGGGTGTCGCTCGTGTCAGGTGTGGCAACGAGGCCAACGGCAATTGCCCATCCCGCGAGTTGCGTCCGCCCGGTGAAGCTGAGCTTGCGGAGCGTGTGACCGATGTGCGTCTCGACCGTTTTTTCTGCAACGAAGAGCGCGGCCGCGATCTCGCGGTTGCTCCGGTTCCCCGCAACGAGGGTGGCGATCTCGCGCTCTCGTGCCGTCAGTCCACCGTACCACTGCTTGGCGGCGCGGCGACCCGCTACTGTGGAGGAACGCAGATCGTTTCTCGCCCCTACCGGA
The DNA here is from genome assembly GCA_038230615.1 of Thermomicrobiales bacterium. Lineage (GTDB taxonomy): Bacteria > Chloroflexota > Chloroflexia > Thermomicrobiales > JALYUS01 > JBBRMX01. Next base: position 807 of record JBBRMX010000296.1, read on the forward strand.
AGTGGTTCTGCCATTGCCTGTGTGCACGCTTCGTCCATCGTCATCGCTGTACCCACCGCCCACGCTGTCGCGCTCACGCTGACACCAAGTGCAAGCCGTGCGGTGTCAAGCCGAGGGGCTAGCCAGTCGCGCCAGTACGGGGGACACGGCGAACCAATCGTTGCGCGGATGGTGTCGGCGGCACTCGCGAGCACGAGGGCGCGCCCCCACGACTTTTCGCGTACAGCGAGGGCCGCCAACCCCTCCAGGCATTCCGCGATGCCCACGAACGTGTACATACGGCGGTGGGCTTCTAGCCCCTCGATGAACAGGGCGCGTGCTCGCACGCGGTCACCCTGCTCCATAGCGATAATGCCGAGCCAGAGACTGACGCGGGATAAATCCGCAGTGTCTCCTATCGCATGGTAGAGGGGGAGGGACTCGGCGAAGATTTCTGCCGCCTGCTCGATCTCCCCTAGGAGGATCATCGGCTTGGCCACACTGTTCGCGGCAAGCGCAAGCGCGTACCCGTCCCCCGATGCGCGGGCATGGCCCACGGCTTCAATATAGAGCGCACGGGCCTCCCGAAAAGCCTGCTTCTCGAAGGCAATGGTGCCGAGCAGTGTCAGTGCCGATGCGATGGCGAGCGGTTGCGCGTGGAGTCGCCCCAGCGCGAGCATCTCTTCCAGCAGGTTTTGCGCCGCATCGTACTTACCGGCGAAGATGGAAAGCCGCCCGGCGGCAAAGAGGGCGTCGAGCCGTGCTTGCTGCGGTGGTTGCGATGCGTCCGGGGCATCGAGAAATCCGGATAGCCAGCCTACTCCCTCAGTGAAGAGGCTGCGCAGGTACCAGAAACGCCAGAGGAGCGCGGCGATTCGCAAGCCTCGTTCGACGGCGTGCGCCGTACGCGACCACGCGAGCGCGGCGCGGAGGTTGGCGAACTCGGCATCGAGCCATGTCAACCACACGCCCGTATCTAGCCCCGCCAGTCCCTCCTTCCCGGCGATTGCCACGGTGAGAAAATACGCGGCGTGCCGCTCGCATGTTGCCGCTGTCTCGCCGGCCTCATCCAATCGCTCCGCCGCGAATTGCCGCACGGTTTCGAGCGCGCGATAGCGGGCGTCGTCGCCCTCGCCGTCCAGCGTGAGCAACGACTGCTCCACCAGCCGCGCGAGCTGTTCCGGCACGTCGCGCTCCGCAATGTCATTGCTCGCGCAGACCGCCGTTGCCGCTGGCAGCGTGCAACCTCCCACAAAGACTGACAGCCGCCGCAGCACGATCTGCTCCGTTTCGTTCAGCAGCGCATGACTCCACGCCAGCGTGCCGCGCAGTGTCTGCTGTCGTGGGAGCGCAGCGCGATTGCCCGCCGTCAAGAGGCCGAGGGCGTCGTCCAAACGTGCCGCGATGGCGTCGAGCGGTATCGCACCAACCCGCGCCGCCGCAAGTTCAAGGGCGAGGGGCATCCCATCCAGTTGGCGGCAAATCGTCGCCACTGCTGCGGCGTTCTCCCGCGTCACGACGAACCCCGGTTGCCGCGCCCCGGCGCGATCCGCAAACAGTTGCGCCGCCTCGCTCGCCAGCAGGTCCGCGGGCGTCACATCGCCGGTGTTGTCCGGGAGCGAAAGCGGTGGTACGCGCCACGTCACCTCCCCCGCCACGCCGAGGGCTTCGCGGCTCGTCGCCAGCACCGTGAGACCGGGGCAGGCCGCGAGCAGCCGCACGGCAAGGGGGGCGGTGGCTTCGAGCAGGTGTTCGCAATTATCGAGGACGAGCAGCGTCGTACGGGGCCGCAACGCCGCGAGTAGCGTCTCCGGGAGCGGTATCCCCGGCTGCTCGCGCACACCGAGCGTCGCTGCCACCGCCCCCAGCACCCGCGTGGGGTCGGTGAGCGCGGCCAATTCAATGACCGCCGCTCCATCCGCATAGTTTTCCGCGGTTCTTTCGACGAGGGCGAGAGCGAGGCGTGTCTTGCCGGAGCCGCCCGCACCCGTGAGCGTGAGCAACCGCGTTTTGCCGAGCAGGCGGGCAACTGCCGTGCGTTCGCGCTGCCGCCCGATGAAGCGCGTCAGGGGGAGTGAAGCGTGCGCTGGCAGCACGACCTGTTCCGTCATCGAAGTGTCCCCGATGCAACGCGATAGAGACGCACGGTAAGAACTACGACGCGAAGTATACCCGACGAAGATCACAAGAAGATGAGACGCCGTGCAACATACCCGGCATTTGTAGGCGTATACGGCGATACAGGAATGCAAAAACCCAGGGGTGGTCGCGCCAAAAAGCAGGGGGTGCTGCTCTGTAACACTCCGTCGTCCGGTGCTATCCTCAACGGAGTGGCCCGTGCTTGCCGCACTCGTGGGGCGAAACGCCTCTGCCGCCTGAATGAGGAACACGCTTGCCACAACCACTGCAGGGAGACGGGGCGACTGGTGCGGCGCGGTGTACGCACGTGCGGGATTCGAGTCACTGCGACCGTCTCACCCCTCTCCACACGAAGGAGTAACTCGATGCGTGATCCGGGTCGTCGTCCTCTCGTCATCACCCTCGTCCTCACCGCCCTGCTCGCCCTGCCACTGGCGGGACTCGTGCGCTCGCATACCGAGACTCTCTCTTCTGCACCACCTTCCGCCCCGGCACCGGACGCGGCCCATGCGTCCGCCCGCCTCGCCGCATTGCCCCTCGCCTTCGAGGCGAACACCGGGCAGCACGACGCCGCGATCCGCTTCCTCGCCCGCACGCGGTCGGGGATGCTCGCCCTCACCCCCGACGCCCTCACCCTCGCCCTGCCCGCTCCCCGCGACGCGGCAGCAGACAATCCGGCACAGGGCGGGCGACGGGCAGAGCCACCCACTGGCCCCGCACCGCCCACCCTGCTCCGCTTCGCTTTTGTCGGCGCGAACCCCGAAGCCTCGCTCACCGCCGAGCAGCCCTTGCCGGGGATCGTCAACTACCTGATCGGCAACGACCCCGCCGCGTGGCACACCGACATTCCGACGAGCCAGCAGGTGCGCTACCGGGGCTTGTACCCCGGCGTCGAGGTCGCGTTCCACGGTACACCGGGCGCACGCGACGGCTTCGAGTACGACGTGCATGTCGCCCCCGGTGCCAATCCCGCTGCCTTCGCCGTTGCGATCACGGGCGCGGAAGGCGTGCGCGTGGAGGCGAACGGCGAGTTGGTGCTGACCACGGCGTATGGCGAGGTGCGGCACCGCGCCCCGGTGGCGTGGCAGGAGGCGGGCGAGATGCGGGAGCCAGTTGCGGCACGCTTCGCCCTACGGGGGGACGGCACGGTGGGGTTCGCGGTGGGGGAGTACGACCCTGCGTTGCCCCTCGTCATTGACCCGCCCGTCTACGCTACCTACCTCGGTGGCAGCCTCGACGAAAACGGCACCGGCATCGCGGTAGACGGCAGCGGGGCGGCGTATGTCACGGGATACACGTACAGCACGAACTTTCCCGTGACCAGTGGGGCCGCCCAGACCACCTCCGGCGGCGGCAACTACGATGCCTTCATAGTGAAGCTGAATGCGGCGGGGTCGCAACGCGTTTACGCCACCTATCTCGGTGGCA
>JBBRMX010000297.1:0-4316 GCA_038230615.1 Thermomicrobiales bacterium
CGCCCGCCTGTGAGCGAGAGATACCCCTGCACCCCCTGCGCGGTGCGAACGGGGCAGATGAGCCGCGCATCACCGTCCGGCCCGGTCACGATGAGGGTTTTGCCCCGGCTGCGGGCATTCTGGCGGGCGAGTTCGTCCACGTATCCCGGCTGGCTGCTCCCAACTGCGAAGATCGGCAACCCTGCGGTGTCGGTCAGCAGCATCCCGCGCCCCGACGCATCCGATGCCGCCGATAGAAGCGACGGCAATGCGTCTGCTGTCGAACTGAGCGCGGAGAAGCGGCGGTCGAGTTCTGTCGTCAGGCGATACAGTTCATTGCCTCGCTCACGGATCAGCCCCGTAATCTGGCTTTCAAGCAGCGCATCAACCGCCGTGTCCGCGAGAATCATCGCCATTGTATCGGGCAGATCGGCAACCGCGAGCGGGTGGTCAGGCTCTAGCACGACTGCCGCCACATTGTTCCGCGCCAGATCATCAAGATTGACATAATCCGCGACATCGCCCCAGATGCGACGAGGAATCAGCACGAGTTCACCGCCATGTACCGACCGCAGAAACGGTGGTAACGGGCGCATCGTCATCGCGTAGGTGATATCCACCGCATTTGCGTCGAGCACCGGCGCACGCTCGACCTCGACTGGCAACCGGATATGCAACCGTGGGTCACGGCGGCAAAGGTCGCGCACAGCGAGAAAGGCCGGAGTTCCTTGTACAGCCATCATGTACCTCAAGTCCTCTCGGTACGTATCGTACAGTCGCACAGAAAACTCGTCAAAATTACTCTCTTCATAGGCAACTGCCCATCACAACCAGTGTACCGTTCCAATCATCATCAGTACGTTATGCTTTTGCACGAATAGTATCCACGAACTCAGTAAAGTCGTCTATGGTGAGGGGTGCGATGGAGGCGTAGTATAGACCTCGTTGGGGTGCGGAAGTGGGGTCGCAACGCAAACGTACACCAACATCGGTTCTGCTGGGAGTGCCTCTCCCTTCCGGTGTTCTCAGGAGGACCAACCTGCCTGCTTTTGCCGTGGTGTGGTGCCTATCCACCGTATCACGTCGGGAGCGGGCTTTTTCGCGCCTGCGTGAGGCATATGGTACACTGCCGCACGAGGAATCAGGGGCGAGAGATCGGGAATACATCGTGTTCCCGCCCGTCCGAGCGCAGCGTTGCGCCCCTCTGCTTCTTGACTTCTGACCCCTGATCTCTACTGCGGAGGCGGCGTGCGGTTTCTTATTTCCTCGATCAAAATTGGCGCAATCGCCGTGATTGCCCTTCTTGTGCTGGTCGGGACACGAGCAGCATATAATTATGCGACCGAACGCACAACTACCCCGACGGGGCAAATCGTCATCGTCTCCATCGGTGCGAATGAGACGACAGACTCACTCGCGGAGGACCTCAAAAACAAAGAGTTGATTACGAACACGGCGTTTTTCCGCGCCTACGTGTTCGTCAATCGTGTAGGTGACAAGATTCAGGCGGGGTCGTACCCACTCAAAAAAGGCATGTCCACCGGGCAGATTCTCAATCAGATTACCGGCAAGACGATTGTGCCGGCACCAAGTGCGACGGTTCGCATCCCGGAAGGATCGCGCATCGAGGAGATCCCCGGTTTTCTCCGACAGGCAGGGTTCACCGCCGCCGCGACGGATTTTCTGGACACTGCCCAGAACACCAAATGGGACTACGAGTTCCTGAAAAATGGTGCGCCATCGGGCAAAATAGAAGGGTTTTTGTTCCCCGATACATACCAGTTTCCGCTCGATGTAGACGCGAAGACGGTCATTCGCACGATGCTCGACAACTTTGCAGACAAACTGGCGCAGGTCAAAAGCTCCCTTCCCCCTGAACAGCGGGCGAAATTGCCTGCGGGTGTCGGCAATGAGTATCAGATACTTATCATCGCCTCGATTGTCGAGCGGGAAGCGGGGTCGGATGTTGACCGGGGCGACATTGCCAGCGTCTACTACAATCGCCTGAAACTGCAACCGCGCCTGCGCCTCCAAGCAGACCCGACTGTGCAGTACGCGGTGGGAAATGACCAGAAATGGTGGCGCGATGTCTCCCCCAAAGACCTCGATGTGAATCACCCCTACAATACCTACAAAATCGAGGGGGTCACGCCGACGCCAATATGCAGCCCTAGCCTGAAATCCATCCGGGCGGCGTACGCGCCAACATCCACTGATTTCCTGTTCTTTGTGGCGAAAGGCGACGGGAGCGGCACACACGCCTTCGCTCGCACGAACGACGAACAAAACGCGAATATCGCCAAGTACGCGAAAAAGCTGTGAGTGCGCCCCTGACCATGCGCCGCGCTGCCCTCATCGGCACACCGATCACGCATAGCCTCTCGCCCGCGTTCCAGAATGCTGCGTTTCGGGCGGCGGGTATCGCTGCCCGCTACGACCTCGCGGATATCTCTGCCGACCATCTCACCGAGACCGTCGCACAGGTACGCGGCGCGGAATGGCTCGGCGCGAATGTCACCGTACCGTACAAAGAGGCCGTCGTGCCGCTGTTGGACGAAATCAGCGACGATGCCCGTACGGTGGGGGCGGTGAACACGATCATTGCTCGTGCGGGGCGGCTCACAGGCGCGAACACCGACATTCCCGGTTTCGCCGCTGACCTCCGCGCCCACGCGATTCCGGTACAGGACGCAACGGTGTTGCTGCTTGGCGCGGGGGGATCGGCGCGGGCGGTGGCACAGGCATTGTGGCAGATGGGCGCAGCGAAACTCGTCATCGCCAATCGCACCGTTGCCCGCGCCGAAGCCATCATTGCACATTATCCGGCAGGATGGGCGCATGCCGTCCCGCTCCACACACCGGAACATCATACATGGCTCGGCGTATCACGGCTTGTTGTCAATGCGATTCCCGGCGGAATATACACCGATGATTCCGCCGTCACGGACGACGAATGGCATCTGCTCCACCCCGATACATGGGTATACGATCTTGTCTATCGTACGACGCCGCTCCTCCATCGTGCCGCATCACGGGGATTGCGGACGGCGAACGGCTTGGGAATGCTTGTCCGGCAAGGCGCATACTCGTGGGAGATGTGGACGGGGCAACCCGCGCCGCTCGATGCCATGTGGGACGCGATACGTGAGGAGAGCGCACAATGAGCACACGCGAACACCGTATCGCCTTTCTCGGTCCCGCCGGGACCTTTTCTGAGGAAGCGGCACGGGCATATGGCGCATCGCTCGGTGTGCCGTATCGCGCTATCCCGTTCCCCAGTTGGCCCGCATTGACGCAGGCAGTCGAAACGGGCATTGCAACCGAATGCCTGCTCGCCTTCGAGAACTCGCTCGAAGGGGCGGTCGCCGCCACGATTGATCTGCTCATTCACGAAACGTCGCTTCGCATCCGGGGTGAGGTGATCTTGCCCGTGCGTCAGTTCCTCTGGGGGACTGCCGACGCGGACATCACCGCCGTGCAGCGCGTCGTTTCACACCCGCAGGCATTGGGGCAGTGTCGCCGTTTCCTCGACCGCCTCCTGCCGGGGGTTTCCACGGTTGCCGCGCTTTCGACGGCGGGCGCAGTGCAGCAGATCGTCCGCGAGAATGACCCGACGCAGGTTGCCATCGCGGGACCGCGGGCGGGTGAAGTCTACGGCGCGACCCAACTCGCAGGGGATATTCAAGACGAAAAGCGCAACTTTACCCGCTTCGTCGTCCTCGGCACCACCGACCATCCACCGACCGGGCAAGACAAAACGAGCCTCGCGTTCACTACTGCGGTCAATGTGCCGGGGTCATTGCAGGCGTGCCTTGCGGAATTGGCGCAGAGCGGTATTCAACTCTTTCATATCGAGAGCCGCCCACAGCGCACGCATTTCGGCACGTACTACTTCTTGATTGAGTTCGAGGGGCATCGTGAAGACCCGATAGTTGCGGAGGCACTGGCGCGTCTCCAGCAACGGGCAGACACTATCACGATTTTCGGTTCCTACCCCGCAACGGCAATGAACGACGCGCCCTCACCGGCGTAACCACCAGTCCGGCACCGTTTTTACTTGCGGCGCGGGCGGTTCGTCGTCGTCGTATTCCTCATACTCCACGTACTCCGCCCACGCCGGGTCATCCGAAGGAAGTTCATCGTACTGTGCGTCGTTGCCGTAGCCGGGGGGATAATCCGGCTCGTCCGCATCCTCGTGCACGGACGCAGCCTCCGGTGCCGCAAATGGTCGCGCTGGCGTCGCCGATGCAGGAGACGAGGCAGCACGAGGGCGGCGGCTTTGCGCGGCAGGCGCGGGATTCTGCATTTCCGGCGGGCGTGGTGCAACGCTGACCGGC
>JBBRMX010000298.1:0-4267 GCA_038230615.1 Thermomicrobiales bacterium
CAGCCACCCCCCGAACACCGGCGATGCGACGACGACCCGTGCCGCCACCGCCCACCCGACCCCAAGCACTACCGCCACCAACGGCGCAAACCGCACCGGCAATCCCAGCCGCTTCGCCCCCTCCACGAGGGCAACAATCACCCCGGTTGCGGGGATGCCCGCCAGCCATATCTCCACGATGTGCCTCCTGTTTGGTACACTTTTGACGGAACGATGTGAGGAACGAATGCAACGGACACCAAGGGGTTTACCGCGATGAACGAAGAAGCGGGAATAATCGCACCGACGCCGATCTTGCAGTCGCGTATTACCTGCCCTATGTGCGGGTTCGCCAGCGACGAGACAATGCCGACCGATGCGTGCCGTTTTTTCTACACCTGCGCGAACTGCCGCACGACCCTGAAACCGAAGGCGGGCGATTGCTGCGTCTTCTGCTCGTATGGCGACGTGCCGTGTCCGCCCATGCAGGATGCGGGTTGCTGACAGCCACGGCGTCTCTCTCACGGTTCCTATGTTCGTGCGGCTTTTTACCGGTAGAGGCACAGGGGCATTGCCATGTTCAACTGGGGGAAGATCGTCGAGGAGCAAATCCGCGACGCTGAACAAAACGGCGCATTCGACAATCTCAAAGGCGCGGGCAAACCCCTCCGCCTCAATGACGACGAGAACCCCTTCGAGGGCGATCTCAAGATGGCGCACCATATTTTGCGGAACGCCAACGCCGCCCCGTTCTGGGTGGAAATGGACCGCGATATTCGCGCCCAGCATGCATTGTGCGAAACGATTCTCGACCGTTATCGCACCGCGAAAACGCCCGCCATCCAGCGCAAAGCCGAGGCGGACTTCCGCGCCGAGGCGAAATTCCATAACGATATGGTGTTGCATTTCAACTGTATCTGCCCCGCGCAGCACACCCTCGCCAAGCCCCCGATAGACATCAGGAAATGCCTCTCAAGCGAGTGACAAGTAACAAGGTAAAAGTAAGAAGAAAATGCCTATTTCCTTCTTGTTACTTTCACCTTGCTACTTGTTACTTTTACCTTGTTACTCGCTTCGCATAAGCGAGAGCGAAAACCCCGCGTGCGTCTGTACGATGCCGGGGCGGGCGAGAAGGCGGGCGGCATCGGCGCGGGCGAGGTCGGCGGCAAGCAGCAGGGTATAGCACCCCGCCCCGGTCGCCCGCGCAATCGCTTCGTCCAGCAGGGCGGCAGCGATGCCCCGCCCCCGTGCCGCCGCCGCAACGATGACGTGCGCTACCGCCGCCCACGGTCTGCCCCCATACGCCAGCCCCGGCACCACAACCAATGTCAGCGTGCCGAGCAGCAGCCGGTGTTCTTCCGCGACAAGCACCGTCTGGTTGAGGTCGTCATCTATCTGCGCGAAGATCGCGTCCGCTTCGCCATCATCGAGGGGGAGCGCGTCATCGTTGAACGCCCCGTACAGATTGAGTAAGGCAGCCAGATCGCGCTCCGTCGCTCGCCGTATCGTCACCGCTTCGCCCGCCACGATCGAACCCCTTTCGCATCTCGCCGCCGCCGTCGCAAGGATATACGACGTGCGAGAAAATCGGTACGCCCCGCCCCAAACTTTTTCTGCCAATCAGCAGAGAGCTTGTCGCGTTTCGTGCCGCGTGCTGCGTGCTGCGTGCTTCATTTCATCCGGCGGCTTCCAGCGTGACGGCGGCATCGCTCTCCCAGAAATGGATGCCGTCTCCACGGCGGGCAGTCTCGCGGTACTCTGTGACGCGGACGGTGCGCGTTGCGGCAGCGAGATCGTCGTCTACATCATGGAACGATACCGCCGCGCCGCTCTGTGCGAGGGCGCGGAGGGCTTGGCGCATCTGTTCGCCCGACCGTGCATCAATTGCACCGTCGCGGCGGGGCAGTTTGTCCGAGAGCCGCAGCGTGAGCGACCACGATTCGCGGTGCGGTGCGGACGATACCGCCAGCCCGTGCGCCGCAATGCCGATAATTTGCCAACCCGCGTAGGTGCTGGCGGGCGTCCATGTTGCCCGCACGGTGAGCCGTTCGGCGGTAACACTGACGGCTTGCCGGATCGTGCCGGCGGTCGCGCCCGCCGCGATTGCCGTGCTGCCCGCCGCCGTCCATGTCGCGCCGTCGTCGGTACTGGTTTCGATCACCACCGTGCCGCCGGGGTTTGCCGCCGCACCGGTGGCGAGATTCCATGTCACGGCAATCGCGGTCCACGCGGCGCGGTCATCGGGAGTATCGCCGCCCCACGGCCCCGCGACAACGGAACCGGACGCGACGGGAAAGTTCGACAATGCCCCGACGGGAAACTCCATCCTCCCGATCTGGTTCGTGTAGATGAGAAAAAAGAGCGCGTGACCGTCCGCGACCGCCCCGCCCGTGCCGACCGGATTGAGCGGCACGTATCCCGACGAACGATACAGCAGCGTCCAGCGCGTGCCGTCGTAGGCGGAGATATTCGCCGCGCCGTCCGCGCCCTGCCAGCAGACGAGCAAATACCCCCCCGCAACCGCCGCCCGATTGCTCGTGCCGCGTGGGGCGTCCGGCACCGGCACGAGGGCGGGTGCGGCGACACCGCCCGTCGTGAGGCGTTGCACCGTCCCCGCCAACCACGCGTAGACATCGCCGCGATAACTGACGAGCCAGTCGAAATCGTCCGCGCCGCCAATGCCGGGGGTCTGGACGAGCGGCGCGACGGTGCCGTTCCATGTGGTCACGGTGCCGCCCGTGCCTGTAGACGTGGCAAATGTCCCCTGAACCCGCCAGAGCGACGACGGCGTGCCGAGATATGCCGCCGCCCCGGTGACGCAGACCGCACGCACCGCGCCGTCGAGTTGCCAATCGAAATAGGTCGCGCCGCTGTCGGGCGTGGCGCGAATCTGGGCGGGGTTCGGGCGTTTGCTCCACCAGTTCGCCCCCGCGTAGAACCAGCCGGTTTGCGCCGTCGCGGTGGGCGCGGAGACGATGCCGCCGCTGCCCGCGTAGTTGCATAACGTCGTCGCGGGGCTGTCGCACGCCATAAAGAGCAGATCGTGCGCGACCCAGAGCGCGGTAATATTGCCCGCCGCCGTCCCGATGAGCGCGACGCCGCTCCAACGGTTCGGGACGCCGCCACCCGTTGCGGTCGTCACGGCGTACAGTTTGTCGTTGACCGCGAAATACACCGTGCCGTGATAGAGGCAGGCGCGGCAGTTCGTCGCGGTCGTGATTGGGATCGTCGTGGCGGCGATCTGCATCGCGGGGGCGAGCACGATGCCGCGCCGCGCCCCAAACCCCGTCGGCGCGGGGATGAATCCCGTCGCCCGCCAGCGAGTTGTGTCGGTGCCGTCCGGCGGGGCGTGCCAGTCCGTAATATGCGCGGCGACGGGAGCAATTGCCGCGCCCTGCGCCTCGTAGCGATAACTCCCCGGCACGAGCATATAGCCCGCGCCATCCAACAAAATATCGTGCGTCTGCATGATTCCTCCTTTGTCGCATTTCTCCCTACCCCACTCGTGTTACTTTTCACTTGTTACTTGTTACTTCCCCAAAGATGCGGCGGGCTTCGGTATCGGGGTCGGGAACGCCGAGCAGTTCCATCGCCCGTTTGCGCGAGTGCAAACCCGCTGCGACGAGGGCGATTTCGTCCGTCACAACGGCGTTGCGGTCGGACGGGAGGACGGGAACCCAGACGGGGCGGAGCGCGAAATCGTCTGCATCGTAGCCGCCCAGATCGAGCGACCCGAACCGCTGCATGAGGCGCAAGGCGAACCGCGCCCGCCGCTCGATCACAGACGACCAGATGAGCCGCTTGCGGGCGGTGCGCTGCACGACGGGCTGCAACTGCACTTCGAGCGCGACGCCGCTGCGGACTTGCGCTGCCTCCCCGAAACTCATGCGCGGCATCTCCGCGAGATCGTCCATCACGCGGTAGAGGGCTTCGATGAAACGGAGATGTTGCTCCACCGAGCCGCCCGCGAGCAAGTCGAGCAGATAGGCGCGGCTATTTTCCGGCAACTCCCACAGCGCACCGGGGCTGACCGAAATTCCCTGCGCCGCATTGACATTTTCCAGCACCGTCACGGGGTTGCCGGAGACTTCCAGCAGTTGCGCCAGCACACTCAAGCGACGGTCGAGGGCGCGATTGATGTCCATGAGGTCTACGAGATCGCTGTCGCCCCAGAATTCGTGCGGGCGCGGGGCGTTCGGGAAGATGACATACGGCACCGCGCCGTACGGGTTCGCGCCATCGTACACCGAATGATCGTCTATCGTGACGGCGTATGTTTCGTCCGTCC
>JBBRMX010000299.1:0-4235 GCA_038230615.1 Thermomicrobiales bacterium
ATACAGACAACGAAAAAGAGGCGGGGAGCATTTCCCCGCCTCTTTTGCGTTGTCTGTGTTGTATCTGTGCGGTTACGCCGCGATTGCTTCCACAACTTCCCGGAGCGGTGTGGCTTCGGTGGCGCGGAAGGTGAAGGCACCGTCTACGTAGTCCACCGTTATTGCGCTGCCCTCGGCAATCTCGCCGTTGACGACTTGCATTGCCAACTCGTCGAGTACCGCACTCTGGATCGCCCGCTTCAGGGGGCGTGCGCCGTAGATCGGGTCGTAGCCGATCCGCACGATTTCCCCTTCTGCCGCCTCGGTAAGCGACAGGCGATACCCCTGCGCACGCAGCCGCGCGGTCAGTTGCGCGAGCAGGATACGGACAATCGTGTTCAGTGCCGCGTCATTGAGGGCGTCGAAGACGACGATCTCATCGAGGCGGTTGATAAACTCGGGCCGGAAGAACTCCTTCAGGGCGTCGAGATATTCGCGGTGCTTTGCCATCGTCGCCGCAGCGGTCGAGGGCTGGAAACCGAGCGAACCGCGCTTCGAGACTGCGCCCGTGCCGAGATTGGAGGTCAGGATGATGACGGTATTTGTGAAGTCCACCGTGCGCCCCTGCCCGTCGGTCAGCCGCCCGTCATCGAGGACTTGCAAGAGCGAGTTGAAGACTTCCGGGTTTGCCTTCTCGATCTCATCGAACAGCAATACGCTGTACGGTCGTCGCCGCACCTGCTCGGTCAACTGCCCGCCTTCGTCGTAGCCGACATAGCCGGGAGGTGCACCGAACAGCCGCGAGACCGTGTGCCGCTCCTGATACTCCGACATATCGAACCGCAGGAGGGCTGCTTCGTCGTCGAACAGGAACCCCGCCAGGGCGCGTGCCAGTTCCGTCTTACCCACGCCGGTCGGGCCGAGGAAGAGGAAACTGCCAATCGGTCGCTTCGGGTCGCTCATGCCGGAGCGAGCCCGCCGCACGGCATTCGCTACCGCTCGTACTGCTTGATCCTGCCCGACAACGCGCTCGTGCAACCGCGCCTCCATGTGTGCGAGTTTGATCTGCTCGCCCTCCACGAGGTTTGTGACTGGCACGCCTGTCCAGATGCTGACGACTGCGGCGATCTCCTCCGGCGTCACTTCTTCGGTGAGGAGGGGGCGAATGCCCACGGTGCGCTCCGTCGGTTCCTGCGCGTCCGCCAGCCGCTGTTCGAGCTCGACCAGCGTGCCGTACTTCAGTTCCGCTGCACGGCTGTAGTCTGCTGCCCGTTCCGCCCGCTCCACGTCCGCCTTCGCCTGCTCGACTTGCTCTTTCAGGTTGCGGCGGTTGTTGATGACATCCTGCTCCCGCGTCCATTGCACGCGCAGGGTGTCGCGCTTCTCTGTCAGTTCTGCGAGTTCGCGTTCCAGTTCGCCGAGGCGTTCTTGGGAACGGCGGTCGCGCTCCTTGCGGAGAGCTTCGCGCTCGATTTCGAACTGGAGAATCTTGCGCTCTACTTCGTCCAGCGCGGCGGGGCGGCTCTCGATTTCCAGCCGCAGTTTCGCTGCCGCCTCGTCAATCAGGTCAATCGCCTTATCGGGCAGAAAGCGGTCAGTAATGTAGCGGTCGGAGAGGGTCGCCGCCGCGACAAGTGCGGCATCGTGAATCTGCACGCCGTGATGCACCTCGTATCGTTCGCGCAGACCCCGGAGAATCGAGATCGTGTCTTCCACGCTCGGTTCGCCGATCCGTACGGGCTGGAACCGTCGCTCCAGTGCAGCATCCTTCTCGATGTACTTGCGGTACTCATCAAGTGTTGTCGCGCCGATGGCGTGCAACTCGCCCCGCGCGAGTGCTGGCTTGAGCAGGTTTGCGGCGTCCATCGCGCCATCGTTGCCTGCGCCCGCGCCGACGACGGTGTGCAGTTCGTCAATGAACAAGATGATGCGCCCCTTTGCCTGCTGTACCTCGGCAAGTACCGCCTTCAGGCGATCCTCGAACTCACCGCGATACTTCGCCCCTGCGATCAGGGCACCCATATCCAGCGCGATGATCTGGCGATCTTTGAGAGTACTCGGCACGTCCCCCGCGATGATGCGCTGCGCTAACCCTTCTGCGACGGCGGTCTTGCCGACGCCCGGTTCGCCGATGAGGACCGGGTTGTTCTTGGTGCGGCGCGAAAGCACCTGCATCACGCGCCGGATTTCTTCATCGCGCCCGATGACGGGATCGAGTTTGCCGTCCCGCGCCTGCGCAGTGAGATCGCGCCCATACTTTTCGAGCGACTGATACGTACCTTCCGGCGTTGGGCCGTCCACATGCTGTCCGCCGCGTACTTCCTTCAGGGCTTCCAGCACGCGCTGCTCGGTCAGCCCGAACGAGTTGACGAGTTGCTCCGGTGCGCCGCCGAGCCGGGAAGTGAGCATACCGAGAAAGAGATGTTCAGTGCTGATGTAACTATCGCCCATCCGCTCCGCGCCTTCAATCGCCCGCTGAAAGACGACCTGTAGCCGCTCGGAGGGCGCGATTTGCTGCGTGCCACCTTGCGGAAGCGTGGGAACGCGGCTACCGAGCCGTTCCGCCATCGCACGCGGCTCAAGTGGCTCAATGCCGAGTTTTTGCAGCAGCATCGGAACAATGCCACCTGCCTGCGTCAAGAGCGCGGTGAGCAGATGTTCCGGCTCCCAGCGGCTGAATCGTTGTTCGACAACATACTGTTGGCTCGCGGCGAGAGCCTCGGCAGCCTTTTCGGTGAATCGTGGTTGTGCCATGGTCGTTGTTCCTCCTCATGCGAAGAGAGCGTTAGCACTCTCCCTATGTGATTGCTAACGATGGATTCGCACGACCTATTCCCGCTTTGCACAGCGCGATGTTGCATAGGCGCGGTGGTCTTTTTGTCTCTGTTTACGGGGTGTCTGCGCCGGGGGAGGGGAGCCATCGTGCGACGATCTGGGCGACTTCGGTCATGCGGTACGGTTTGGCGAGGTAGTCGGAAAAACCGGCGGCGAGAATCGTCTCGCGATCGCCCTTCATCGCCATCGCAGTGACGGCGATAACGGGAAGCAGGGCGGTGTCTGGTACCGTCCGCAGCAACCGGACCACTTCAATGCCCGATAACCCCGGCATCTGAATGTCGAGCAGGACGAGGTCGGGGTGAGATGCGGCGATTGCGGTGAGGGCTTCGTCACCGGAGCGTGCCTTTCGCAGTGCATACCCGCGCGTTCTCAGCATCGCTTCCAGCAATTTCAGATTCATCTCGTTATCGTCTACGATCAGAATTGTCTGTGTCATCGTGTGTTCCTGCCTCGCTGCTATGGCTGCGTCTTCGCGGTGACACGATGCCGGAGCGCACGGTTGACCTCAGAAAGGAAGGTGGCGCGGGTCATGCCGCTCTTTGCCGCGATATGGGTCACATATCCCGTAAGGCGGTCGCGCTCTTGGACCGAAACGATCTTCGCCGTCAGAATGATGATTGGGATGTCATAGGTAGTAAGATTCTCGCGCAGGCGGTTGACGACGACGAAGCCGTCCATCTCCGGCATCATCAGATCAAGCAGAATCAGGTCGGGGTGCTCACGCTCCGCCACTATAATCCCCTGTGCGCCACTGTACGCTGCGAGGGGCTGATGCCCTAGTGCCGCGAGATAATTGCTCACGAGTTCCACGGCACGCGGGTCGTCGTCAATGATCAGCACCCGCGCCGTGCGCTGCGTGTCGGGCGTGATCTGCAAGGTGGTCAGTATCTGAAAGAGTTCGTCGCGCCGGATCGGTTTTTGCAACACGGCAGACGCGCCGAGGGTCCAGCCAGAACGCGCATCGCCCGCCGCGCTGACGATGATGATGGGGACGGCAGCAATGTGAGGATCGTTGCTGACTTGTTCGAGGAATTGCCACCCATCCATAACCGGCATTAGGAGGTCAAGCGTGATCCCGTCCGGGCGTAACCTGCGTGCCATATCCAGTCCCGCTGCGCCATCGGCGGCGCGAGCAGTGCGATACCCGCCCGATTCGAGGTATGCGGCGAAGAGGGCGGCGGTTGCGTCATCATCCTCGATAATCAGTACGAGCGGTATGTCATCGGTGGGTGCAACGGTGAGCAATGGCGAAGGCGAGGGAGTAGCGGCGGGCGTGAATGCGGGGGGAAGCATCGCGGCGGCGGGTGCAGGAATGTCTGCTTCGGTAGGAACGACGGCGTGCGTCGGAAGCCAGACGGTGAAAGTGCTGCCTTGCCCGGCGGCACTCTGGACAGTGACGGTACCGCCGTGCAACTCCG
>JBBRMX010000300.1:0-4201 GCA_038230615.1 Thermomicrobiales bacterium
CGCCACCCTCTGCCGTTGCGCCGACCCTGCCGCCGCTCACGCCTGCCATCCCGACGCCCGCCGTCAACCCGAACGCGCCGACGCAATCGCTCACCGAGGTCGGCACTGCTGATGCCCGCACGCT
Organism: Thermomicrobiales bacterium; assembly: GCA_038230615.1. Taxonomy (GTDB): domain Bacteria; phylum Chloroflexota; class Chloroflexia; order Thermomicrobiales; family JALYUS01; genus JBBRMX01. The sequence continues at coordinate 125 of JBBRMX010000300.1, forward strand.
GAACCCGATCCTCGTCGCGGACCCGGTGTCGGACGCCCTCTCGCGCCTTTTCTTTAGCGGGCTGGTGACGGTGAACCCGAAAGATGGCACAGCCGCCCCCGATCTCGCGGAATCGTGGACGATCTCGGCGGACGGGCTGACCTACACCTTTAAACTGCGCCCGAATCTGCAATGGAGTGACAATCAGGCGGTCACCGCCGACGATGTGGCGTTTTCGTACAATCTCTACCTCAACCGCGACGCGAGTTCGCCCCATTACAGCACGATCTATTCGGTGATCGAGAGCGTCGGCACGCCGGACCCGCGCACCGTGCGCTTCAAGTTGCGCGTGGCGTCCGCGCCGTTCCTGTCGAGCATTGCTACCTACGGGATCGTGCCGCAGCACACGCTCATCAATATCCAGCCCGCCGACCTCGCCACGAGCGATTTCGGCAATACGGGGAATGTGATCGGCACCGGGCCGTACCGCCTGACGAAATGGCTCCGCAACGAGCGCATTGATGCCGACCCGAACACCGCCTATCACCTCGGCAAAGTCGCCGCACCGCGCTATACATATGTGGTGCTGCCGACCGACGACGCGGTGCGCGACGCCCTCACGACAGGCAAGGCAGATTTTGGCATCGTCTCTGCCGCCGTGCAGAAATCGCTGGCGGGCTCGGCGAATATCACCGTCATGCCGTACGACACCTACGAACTGACCTATGTTGGGTTGCAACTCGATACCGCCAGACCCGCCGGGAAAATCCTCTCTAACCCCGATGTGCGCCGCGCCTTGATGCTCGCTCTCGACCGCGATGCGATGGTGAAAGACGTGCGGGCGGGGTCCGCCTCGGTTGCGGACGGCACCGAGCCGCCGCCCTCATGGGCGACTGCGGCGGTAGACCCGAAATATCGCCAGAACCTTGCGGAGGCGCGGCGGTTGCTCGATACGGCGGGGTGGGTATTGAACAGCGAAAATGTGCGCGTGAAAGACCGTCAGACGCTCTCCTTCACCCTCTCGACGAACACGAGCGATCCCGCCCGCGAGAAATATGCCGCGCTCTGCCGCGATGCGTGGGCGAAACTCGGCATCGTCGTGACTGTCTCATCTGAGAAATGGGCGACATTCCGCGACCGCGTGACGCGCACCCGCGACTTCGATGCCTTCGTTGCGGGGTATATCGGTGATGGAGACCCGGACACGCTCGAAAGCGGGCTATTCTCGATTGACGCTATCAAGACGGGCTTCAATGCGGGGCGGTGGCTCAATACGGAGGTAGATGGCTTGCTCGGCAAGGCGCGGTCACTCTACAAACCGGAACAGCGCGACGAGCGCAAAGACCTTTACATCAAAGTGCAGAGCCGCGTGATGGCGGATTTGCCGATTTTGCCGCTCGATTTCTCCCGCAGTGCCGTCGCAGTAAGCAGCCGTGTCGCAAACTTCGCCCCCTCCGCAAATGATCTCGGTATGCGGTATCGCGCCCTCGCCTACACATGGGGCGTCAACGACAGCCAAGCCGTCGCCACCGCCGCCCCGACCAAGAAGCCCTGAGGACTGAGAACGAGGACTGAGCGAAAGCAGGGGACGCCGTGAACGACGCCGACCGCACGGGCAATCGGAATGCAGACGAACCCGCAGACCCCGCACCGCAAACCGCCATCCTCCGCATTGCAGAAATCGCACGGGCGCGGCTCGACGCAGTAAATGGGGCGCGGGAGCGTGCCTTGGCAGAGACGCGCCAACTCGTGCGCCTCTCTGCGAACGCCATTCGCGCCGTGCATCGCGCCGATTACGACGAGGCAGACCGCTTGCTGACACAGGCGGACGCAATCCATGCGGGCGTGCGCGAACTGCGCAATGTGTTCCCGTCGGTCTATTGGGCAGGGTATGTACAGGACGCCCAGAAGGAATATAGCGAAGCACGCATCGTCCGCGCTCTCATCGGGGACGCGCCATTGCCCGACCCCGCCACCCTCGATGTGGATGTTCCTGCGTACCTCAACGGGCTTGGCGAGGCGGCGGGCGAGTTGCGGCGGCATTTGCTCGATGTGCTTCGTTCCGGCGACCTCCCTGCCGCCGAGACTGCGCTCGCACTGATGGATGACATCTTCGGCGTCTTGGTGACGATGGATTACCCCGACGCCGTCACGGGCGGGCTGCGCCGTACCACTGACCTCGTGCGCGGCGTCCTCGAACGCTCGCGCGGCGACCTCACCCTTACTGCGCAGCAGATGCGCCTCGAAGCCGCATTGCGGGCGGCAGGGATGGTAGGCACGAGCGAAAACGAGCGGCGGTAATCTCCCGGAACCGGAGATGCTACAATCACCCCGCCACACTGCCCGTCATCGTGTCGCCGGAGGGATGCCCGAATGTCTGTCGCTGACCTGCTCCAAGCCCTCGTGCGGATTGATTCAGTTAATCCGAGCCTCGTGCCGGGAGCGGCGGGGGAAGCGGAAGTCGCGGCGTTCATCGCGGCATGGCTTGGTGAGCGCGGGTTTGTCGTCTATCTGGACGAAGCCGCGCCGGGGCGGGCAACCGTGACGGCAGTGCTCCCCGGCACCGACCGCGACCGCGCACCGGGGCTGGTGCTCTGCGGGCATACCGATACCGTCGGCACTGCCAACATGACCGCGCCGCCCTTCGAGGGGCGTATCGAGGGGGATCGTGTCTACGGACGCGGCGCGGTGGACATGAAAGCAGGCGTCGCCGCGATTCTCAGTGCGGCGGAGACGATTGCGCGGCGCGGCGCACTCCCCGGTGATCTCGTCTTAGGGCTAGTCGCAGACGAAGAATACGCCAGCATCGGTGTAGAGCAATTCGTGTCGCTGCTGCCGGGGCGCGGGTTACATCCGGCAGCGGGCATCATCACCGAGCCAACGGGGTTGTCTCTCGTTCACGCACACAAAGGGTTTGCGTGGGGCAGGATCACGACCGAGGGGCGCGGGGCGCACGGCAGTGCGTACGCGCAGGGTGTGGACGCCATCGCACTGATGGGGCGTGTGATCTCCCGCATCGAGCGGCTCGACCGCGATCTATTGACGGAGCGCACCCACCCGCTCTTGGGGCGGGCGTCGGTGCATTGCTCGCTCATCAGCGGCGGCGTGGAACTCTCGACTTATCCCGACCGCTGCACGTTGGAGATCGAGCGACGGATGCTCCCCGGCGAATCCGATGCCGCTGTCCGCGCCGAGATGGAGGGCATCCTCGCAGATTTGCGGGCGGAGGGTGACGATTTCCGGGCGACATACGAGCAGTTCTTTACCCGTTTGCCACTGGAAGTGCCGGAGGATTCGCCGATTGTCCGCGTGCTGGATGCAGCGGCAGCACAGGAACTGGGCGCATCGCCGCTGCATCTCGGTATGGCGGGGTGGGCAGACACGCAGGTACTCGCCGCCGCCGGTATCCCTTCGGTAATGCTCGGTCCCGGCGAATCCGCCGACCCGACGGGCGACCGTCTCGCCCTCGCCCATGCCGCGGTAGAGTACGCGAGCATCACCAGTACCGAATGCTGCGCCCGCATCCTCGTGGACGCCGCAACGCGCTTTTGCCAAGTCGCAGAGTAGCTTGATCTCCGCAATCATTGCAAAGTGAAACTCTGCCGCTTCGTCATCCGTGCTATATCTACGGCACAAGTTTGCCGTGGGAGGGCGTGCCGTCGTACCGGCGCATATATGCATGGGAAGGGACACACGCGATGACCGAGACGATCACCTCACCGATTGCCGCCCGCACCGCCGCCGATACGCTGAATACCCGCGCCCGTATTCAGTTGCTCCACGGGCGGGCGGGGTTCGGTATCGCGCCCGCCGCACTGACCGCCGCCGTGCCGGACGGCTACACCGCCGCCGTAGATACGCTGCTTGGCTACCCCGATAAGCCCGCCGACCCGCCCGCGCTGACGCCGTGGCCTACCGTGCCGCCCATCTTTGCCGGCGCGGACGAGCGTGCGCTCTATCAGAAAACCCGCGTTGCGGCGCAAGTCGAGACGAACAAGGCACGCAGTGAGGGTGGGCAGCAATTGCGCCGCTGGTGGTCAGATCTATTCCGCACCACGTCGTCGCCGTTGCAAGAAAATCTCACGCTCTTCTGGCATA
>JBBRMX010000301.1:0-4138 GCA_038230615.1 Thermomicrobiales bacterium
GACAAGTTCATGCACCGCCGCATTCAGCGTACCAACGGTATCCCCGATATTGCCACCGAGAGCCAGCGCGACGCGCACAATTTCTCCTTACAGTGAGAATTGAGAGAGGGCTAGGTGTTCCGCTCGCGGTGCCGTGGTTCGTGTCGAACGGCATACAACGCAAAGCGAAAGACGCAGCCCTCAGTCTTCCCTTATCCGCCCATGCCGCCGAAGTGATCGCCGCGCAGGATCGCTTGAAACTCCGCGCGGGTGGCAGGGTTTTCCTTGAAGATGCCGCGCACGGCACTCGTGACCATCTTCGCGCCGGACTTCTTGATACCGCGCATCGTGAGACAGGTATGTTCTGCCTGAATGACGACTGCTGCGCCTTTGGGGTTCAGCCCTTCCATCAGGGTCTCGACGACCTGTGCGGTGAGCCGCTCCTGCACCTGCGGGCGGCGGGCATAAGTCTCCACAACGCGGGCGAGTTTGGACAAGCCGACGACGCGCCCGTTCGGGATATACGCGACATGTGCGACACCATGAAACGGCGCGAAGTGATGTTCGCACATCGAGTAGAAGGGGATGTCTTTCAGCACTACCATCTCGGAGTATGCCTCATCGAAAGTCACTTCGAGATATTTGTAGGGGTCTATGCGCAGCCCCGCGAAGACTTCTTCGTACATATCAGCGATACGCCGGGGAGTATCGAGCAACCCTTCTCGATCCGGGTTTTCGCCCACGGCAGCGATGATTTCGCGCACCGCAAGTTTGATACGGTCTTTATCCACAGGCGTCGTGAGAATATCGCTGTACGTGTGGGGGCGTACTGCGACGCCGTTCGATCCGATTGCCATTGGAGATTACGTCCTCTCGTGATAGGCGGGCGACCTGTCCGCATGTCTGGTCGCGGGCGGCGTTGCCAGCGCAAAGACATGATACGAAGCCGTTCCCCCGATCTTTCTGCGGGTGCGCGGTTGAGTGAGATGTAGAACAGGCACCTCGTGCGAATCACCCTCGATATATCGGGGAAACACCGTACTGCAGTCCTTTATTCCGTCCGGCACCGCACGATACACATCCGTATGCCAGCCACTATACTGATACACACGAAAGGAGAAACCGGATGAACGCACCACGTATCGAAGATGTCGAGGCTGCGAAGGGACGCATTGCGGGGACGGTCCACCGGACGCCGCTGCTCACGTCTGCAACACTCGGCGAGCGCACAGGGACACGGGCATACCTCAAGGCAGAGAGCCTGCAAAAGACCGGCTCGTACAAAGCACGCGGCGCACTGAACGCGGTATTGCAACTGGACGACGACGCGAAGCAACGAGGCGTAATCTCGGTCTCCGCAGGTAATCATGCGGCTGCCTTGGCGTGGGCGGCGCGGTCGGCGGATGTCCGTGCGACTGTCGTGATGCCTGCAACAGCAAATCCCGCGAAAATTGCCGCCGTACGGGGATACGGCGCCGAAGTCGTGCTACACGGGGAGACCTCTATCGAGGCATTCGCAGAGATGGATCGCTTGCGTCTCGCGCGTGGATTGACGCTCGTGCACCCTTTCGAGGACCCGCAAATCATCGCAGGGGCGGGAACGGCGGGGCTGGAAATCCTCGAAGACTTGCCTGATGTAGACATGGTCATTGTCTGCGTCGGCGGCGGCGGGTTACTTGCAGGCATCGCCACGGCCTTTGCTGCCCGCAAGCCGGGGGCTGTCGTGATCGGGGTCGAGCCGTTCGGCGCGGACGCGATGTATCGCAGTATGGCAAGCGGCAAACCCGAACGGCTTGAGCGCGTCGAAACCATCGCGGACGGTCTCGCGGCACCGTTCGCAGGTGGGCTGAATTACGCCATCGCACGCGAGGCAGTACGCGAAATCGTGCGCGTGACCGATGCCGAGCTGATCGAGGCCATGCGCTTTCTGGCGGAGCGATGCAAACTCGTCGCGGAACCCGCCGGAGCGGCGGCAGTCGCGGCACTGCTGGCGGGGAAAATTCACGTTCCTACGGGGGCGAAGGTCGCGCTTACGGTCAGCGGCGGCAATGTGGACATGGCAACGTATGCGCGGCTGCTGGCAACGGCATAACTACGGGAGGTGCGCAGGTACGACGGGAATATAAACCCCGCCGTACATGCGTGCGACGCGCTTTTACGGCGCGATAGGATGGACGGCACCGGGGCGAATGTGCATCCATGCGTCGGACTGATCCTGCGCTTGTTGCAGTACCCAGAGGGCGGGAAGAACGGAATCCGCGCTAATAGGCGGCTCACTCCCTTCACGCACGGCGATGAGGAAATCGCGGTCTTGCGCCTCCATCCCATTCACAGGGTCGGGTCCGGAACCGGGCAGCACGAACGATTCCTCGCGCCCGATGAGCAGATAATCGTAGAGACTGACGTGCGAATTGTAAGACATGTTGACGGATACAAACTGGTCATGCGGCGTACGGACGAGAATCGAGAGATCGAGCGGGGCGGCCATCTGCTGATCGGGTAGCGCAATTTGCGATGTGACGGCAAGGTTCGTCACATCGGTGACGCCGAGCAACCAGAGCGAGAGATCAACAGCGTGGCAGCCGTGATGCCAGAGCAGGTTATCCGTCCACGAACGGGCGCGTCCCGTCAAGTCTCGGTTCTCGCGCCGGAGGAAGACATACCGACTGACGATGTTGTGGAGCGTCAGCTCGCCCGCCATGATACGCCGCTTCGTCTCCTGCGTCTGGCTACGGTAGCGATGCGTGTGCGCGACCATCAGCGTCTTTTTGCGCTCTCGCGCCAACCCCGCAAGTAGATGTCCCTCGGTGTACGACATTGCCAGCGGGATTTCCACCAGCACATGGCAATCCGCCTCCAATGCCTGCCGGGTCTGTGCCGCGTGCGCCGCGCTCGGTGAGGCGATGCACACGATGTCCACACCCCGCGCCAGTGCCTCGGCAAGATCGGTCGTGTGGTGCGCGTAGCCGTATTGCGCGGCGAAGGCAGCGGTTCGTTCCGGTACCCGCCCGACCACGGTATCGAGCGTCACCCCTTCACCCGCGAAAAATTTCGTGTGGCTGTTCGCCGTTGTGCCGTAGCCGATCATACACAGTTTCATTGCGAATCCCTTCCCGAACCGAAAGCGGCTGCCGAGACGCCAAGTATGCCAAGAAAACAAGGATATAGGAAACTAGCCCGCATCTTCGATCCACTGTATGTTGACTGTTCATAGAGGAGTTGCACGATGGACGAGCGTACGAAAAAAACGGTACTACGACTGCTTACTTACGGTCTCTATGCGCTGACAGCGCGGGAGGGCGACGAGGCATCCGCGATGACAGTCAACTGGGCGACACAGGTTTCGTTCGTGCCGCCCTTGCTCGCGGTGAGCATCGAACAGGAGAGTTACACAGGGGCAATCGCGCTGCGAACGGGCTATTTCGCTCTCTGTGTCTACGCGGACGACCAACGGGAACTCGCGGGGCAATTGGGACGACACCACGCGAATATGCCAGACAAATTCGCGGGCGTACCGTGGGAACCGGGCGCGGCGACGGGCTGCCCGATGATCGTGGGGACGCTTGGGGCGGTGGAATGCCACATCACCGCCACACTTCCGGCAGGCGATTCGCTGCTGGTCGTTGCCGAGGTTATCGCCGCGTATCACCTTCGTGACAGCACCCCGCTCACGATGCGTGCGGCGGGATGGAAACACGCGGGATGAAGGCAGCAATGCTGCCCACTCCTCTACCGAGTTAGGCGGGGATCGAGGGCGTCGCGCAGGGCGTAGCCAACGATGGTGAGCGAAAGCACCGTGAGAGCGAGGAAGAAGCCGGGGAAGACAACGAGACCGGGCGACTTCGTGAAGTAATTCTGGGCATTCGTCAGCATATTGCCCCATGAGGCAATAGGGGGCTGGATGCCGACACCGAGGTACGATAATGCCGCTTCCTGCAAAATAACTCCCGGCACCGCGCCGGTTGCAAACGCGATGATGATATGCGTCACATTCGGGAGCATGTGCCGCACAATGATTGTGCGATCATTCGCGCCGATGACCCGCGCTGCCTCAACATACTCGCGCTTCCGCATCGAGAGCATCTCGGATCGTACGAGGCGTGCCAGCCGGAACCACCCTAGCAGCGCGATCACAATTGCCAGCGCGAGTGGCCCGACC
>JBBRMX010000302.1:0-4111 GCA_038230615.1 Thermomicrobiales bacterium
GGGCGGCGATGCGTTGTCTGAAACGCCGACTCGTCGACGTCCTGTATCGATTGTTGCCCAAATCGGAAGATGGGAACCGCCTGCGAGAAGGACATGAACGACCAATCGAAGCTGCGGCTTGACACGGGAGGCTCAACTCCACTTATTGATGAATGGTGCATCCGGATTGCCGATAATGTTTTGCGGGCCGTGCTTCTCCATGATGATCAGGAAGATATGGCTGCGATTTGAGGACGAGCCATTGCCTCCGCCGCACGCGGTGAGGAACAGCGAAACAGCAATGGTCAAAAACTGCCAGTTGAGGGTCACGCTACCGGCCTTCCGGTAGTGACAAGGGAATCGTCCATTCACAATTCGGCATTGTGGGCATCCTATACGGAGAATTACGATTTGACAAACAATCGGATCGCGTGACCACCCGGCATTCCGAGCGTGATACACCGCTATGTCCCACCTATCGGCGCACTACTCTCATCATTGGCAAGAGCCGCAGCGGTCTAATTGGGCCGACGCAGGCGACATAAGGACAGGTGATTATCGCTGGTAAAAGCACGGAAAAGATCCGTTTGCGCGTTACGTCAATGTAGCCCTCAGCATACTGTCATGGGTCTATCACCTCGGCGGAATGAAGTGCAAAAAGACGGCGGCGGTGCTTTCTTACCGTTGCCGTGCTTCCGGCCATAAGCCCACCGACTGACGCGACCCTGCAACCACCCGTCAATGCGGCACCTAAACTACGATGCGACGCAGTATGCACTTACCAGACCGTTATATGTTGATGCGGGTGATCAGTATGTCCATTATCGCGTGTCTCGCTCAACGATACTCCATTAGCCACGCCACGCGCCGCAACCACACGCCTAGTTTCGAGCAATCGATAACGGGAGGTCGGGGCATACAAAGGGGATTGAGGTGGGTTGATTTTACATTTTCTTCACCATTTGGGACATAGATTGCGCTCGGTTACTATGGTAGGATCGCCTTAGTGCATGATCAGGCGACCTCTTTGAGCATTATCGGAATGGCGTCGTTTCTGTTCCCATCAGCCGGACTGATTCGCCCGTGTTGCTGTTCACTCTGCCGCCAAACCAACATGCTCGACTGCCTCTTCTGAACAAACATTAGTAAGCGTGCGGTATCGAGATTGAGCATCCAGGCAATGCGCAAAAGGGAGGCAGCATGACCAGATTGGTCGAGCGAGTCATGTGGCAGATTGGGAGCGACCTTCGCCACTCTCGCGATTTGCGTGCGGCTTGCCTCAGACGGTTGCGGGGGCGTCTTGACGATTTGCAGTGCGCATTGCCGCGAAACAACGTCGGCGATGTGCACCGGATCATGGGCGATGTCCGCGACCTCACCGGCGAACTTCAAATCATCGACCGTAGGTTGCAACGCACGCACGCACGACTAATCCGACAAAGCTGTATCGTTCCAACTCAGGAACCGACGAGAAAAACTAGCATGTTGAAGGCACGGTAGGTGTATGAGGAACGGTGGTCATGGTGCCCACCGCGCGATGCGCGCCTCCTCCACTTTCGTCCGTCTTCCCCACTTCTTCGATGGTCGCCACGGTGGCGGAGGGACACGATAATGCAGTATCTCATCGACATCCCAGATATGATCAGTGATCCCCGCCGCCATCGCGGGCGTTTGTCCGTCTACCAGACTGGCGTGCGGCGTGCAGAAGTTGTCGAGCGTGCCGATCAGCCACATCCCCGCTTCCAACCGCCCAACGATGCGTCCGCCCGCGCGTGTCCGCCGCGCCAAACTCGCCAGCCGGGCGCGGACGGTGCCATTGAGCCGTTCGATGTACGCCGTCTGGATCGTCCCGCCACCGAGCAACCGTGCCGCCCATGCCGCCGTCCCGTGCGCCCGCCGCCGCGTCACCCCGACGACGTGACCCGCTTGCCGCCGTTTCACCACCTGGCCGATCACCAATCCCGGCCATTCCCGCAGGTGGCATCGCCCCCGCTTGCCCTCGCGTGGCAGCGGCGCGCGGGCCATCCGCCGCATCTGCGTGACATAGGCGGCGAAGCCATCCACCAAGACCAGCAGCGGGGCGGGCAGCGCACACGCTTTGATCAGGGTTCAGAGCCGGGCGATCAATGCGCCATCCCGTCGCGGGCTGACCGCCCCACCAAGCCAGAGCCGGGTGGCGACCATCATCGCCATCGCCACCCAGACGACCCCACCCTGCTGCCGCACCCGGATTACGTCCGCCTGCACCGCCCCCAAATCGCGCGGCTGGCAGACGAGGTGCCGATGGACCGCTGCGCTCTGGCTGCCCGCCGCATCCTGCCAATCGCGCACCGTCTGCCGCTGCACCCCGAACGCTGGCGTGATCGCCGCTGGCGGGCAGCCATGCGCGAGCAGGGTCAGCACGCAGGTAATCGTCGCCTCGTCGGTGGAGCGGCGATAGAAGAGGGTACCCGCCCGCGCGCCAAACGTCGTGCCGCACACCGTACAACGGTAGCGCGGCGGCGTGCGGGCATGAATCCCGATGTTTCCCTCGCCACTGCGGCCCCTTGCCGGACAGTCGGGATTGGGACAGAATACGTCGTGCGGGTTCATAGACTCTCCTTCTTGTCAAAGAAGATTCTATCGAACTCGCATTCCCCTGTCTCAGCACCCTACTCCACCGTTCCCCATACACCTACCGAAGGCACAACCCACATAATAGATGTAACACAGAGAACTTGCGTTCACGATGAAGGCTGCGACCACCACCCGGATCGGGCCTCGGAGGGAAGCAGGACGTTCGGCCCAATCCACGACAATCAGTTGCCATGCTGAGGGGCAAGGGAATTGGCGCAGGAGTGCCAAGCGGAAATGATCTCAGCGTTATAGCGCGACCAGCAATTGATATCAGCGGTGTAGAGGCTTCTCCAGTCGCGACGATACGGCTCTTCCAGGCGGACGAGGGGACGGGAACAAGGGTGAGTGCAAACGAAGGATGGGGAACCCCGGAAATCGCGCAATTACAGCGTACGGTCGTGGACACCGCGCGTCGCTACCGTGATCTGCAGCGCCGCTACCTCGACGCACAATTGGACCGAGTTAACGATGTGACGCTATACGAACTATCCGAAATTAACCGGGATCTCTACGAGAAGGTAGCGACGGTAGAGAATGCCTTGTTTGCCGCAGTCACCGAATGGGAAGATATGATGGCCAAGTCCCATTAGAGCGTGAGCCGTACTTGGCACGAGAGTGACGCACGAGAGGCCGGATAAGATCCCCCGTGGGGCGAGCCATCCGGACTTCTCGCTGAGCTTGAATGTACGCACATCCCGAATGTGGATATCCATCCGGTTGTCTTCCCCACATTAAGTGCATTTTGATCGCCGCTCAGTTGATATCTTGCCTACGCGCACCGCATTGGTGTTGCATATCAACAAATTTCGCTTCTTCGGGCACAGTTACCAAGGCCGTATCCGGGGATGTCGCTGCGCCGATAAAATGGGCGCGGTGAGGATCTCGATAGACGTCCACGCGGGATCCGGTCTCCCGGGACGCGCCTTTGTTGACGCGATGTACGTCTTCGGCGAACCCACTGATTTGCAGTAAATAGATGCAGCCGAAAGTCTGCCGCTAACGACAATTGACTCTGGCGCTAGACTGTGAATGCCCCGTGCCGGAAACATCCGTATAACACCGCATTGAGCCGTGCAATCGTCTCGTCAGGGGCACAAGGAGTGCAAATAAACTCATCCGCCCCTGCTACGAACGACGCGCACATGACGCGCGAGTCCCTGATTGGGCTGAAAACAATCACCGGCATGTCGAGCGTCTCCGCAATCTCGCGAATCGTGGCATAGGCAAGGGTGTCAAAAATAGAAATTGACAGCAACATCACCGCGCGATGCGGTCGCGCCCCCGGAGATATCAGCCGCAAGGCCTCGAGGGTGAGCCACTTCCAGCCCATGGTGCCCACGGCGATCGAAAACTCTGGCGGGAACGCACTTTCGCGCCCTAGTGCATGATCAGGCGACCTCTTTGAGCATTATCGGAATGGCGTCGTTTCTGTTCCCATCAGCCGGACTGATTCGCCCGTGTTGCTGTTCACTCTGCCGCCAAACCAACATGCTCGACTGCCTCTTCTGAACAAACA
>JBBRMX010000303.1:0-4110 GCA_038230615.1 Thermomicrobiales bacterium
CGGGATACAAAGTAGAGCGCAAGTCTCCGACCGCTGTCTGGGAGCAGATCGACACGACCGCCGGAAATGTCACAACATACACCGTGAGCGGCCTCGCAGCCGATCTCACCTACTATTTTCGTGTCTGTGCCTCGAATACAGGCGGCACTTCTCTGTACAGCAACGAGGCGAGCGCACACATCGCCAAGATTTAAGCCTTGCGATACAGCCTCAGTCAACCAGAGACGACGCGGAATCGTGCAACAGGCGGGTCGTGATCGCTTACGCGGTTGGGTACGGCTGCATTCTCGGCGAGGCTGTCAGGGTAGTCCGCATCGAAATGCGTGATCTCGATGTCCACAAACGACTGTGCCAGCCCCCGCGACAGCAGGATATGATCCAGAATTTCCGACTGTCCCGCGAACACATAGGTGTACGGTAGGTCTGCTTCGGTGACCACATCGCGCAGACTGCTTCCCGCTGTGGTTCCCCCTGTTAGGGTCTCGATAGGCGGAGTATTCGGGAAGTCGTTGAGGTCGCCGATTACTGCCACATTCGGTTCGCCGTTCTGGATAAGACCGTCCACATACCGCACAATCGCCTGCGCTTCCGCCGTGCGGCGCGTGGTGAAGTTTTGCTTCTCCGGGTCATCGCCCGATTTCGCCTTAAAATGATTGACGACTACTGTCACGGGCAAGGCAGCACTACTTTCCCTCCCCTGCGACACCGCGAGGTGCACCACGAGCGGCGGGCGCGGAAAGAGATAATTCCCCGCCTTCCCCGTAGATGTCGTGCAGTAATCCTGCTTTCCGAAAGGGTTCGTGGCGGGTGGGTATGCATTGTCGTTCAGTTCAACACACGCATTAAATGTCGTTGGTTCGCTCGTGACGCGCACGCGGTCAGCACGGTAGAGCAGCGCGACATCAATACCACGCGGGTCCAAACCTTCGATCAGGATCGGTCGATACCCGTACGGCGCGAGCAACGGCTGCGCGACGAGGTCATTCAGGACGCCGATATTCTCCACTTCCATCAAACCAAGCACCGTCGGTGCGTTGAGTTGCACCGCGATGGCGGCGGATAGTTTCGCCAGTTTTGTGCGGTAAGCGTCCGGCGTCGGGGTGCTGTCTTTGTCATCGCCGGGGCCGAGCGTCGCATCGAAGAAATTCTCGACATTGAAGCTACCGAGCGTCCACTGGTTCGGGTCCAGCACGAAACCCACCGCAGAACTCGTGTCTGCCCCACGTGTCACGATGTATGGCGAAACCGGATCAACACGAAAAACCCCAAAGGCAAAACTGAGCGGCCCAACCATGCCGCCGCTGCGGTCGCCGACGTTCGCAGCGCGAACGATACCGCCTTGGTCACCGACTGCCAGCAGTGCGCCCGTCGTCGCGGGCACGTCGCGCTGGAAGATACGCCCCGCATCGCCGGCAATGTTCACGACAAACTCATTGAAACGTGTCGTCGGACCGACGACCGGCACATTGTCCGGCACGCCCACGAGCATTCCTTCGCGGGCTTCGTAGTACCGTGCGGCATCCGTCTCGTTTGCGGGCGGGGCGAGTAATACCGGCGCGGGAACAGGCTCACCCCGCCCGACAACCTGCACCGTCATCGGAGACGCCTTCACAGCAATTTCCGTCATCCCCCGGAACTCCATCACCACGCCCGTGACGGTCACGCGATCCCCCGGCTTCACCAACACCGGATGGTCTTTGCCCTCGAACACAAAAATGCCATCCGAAGTTGCGGGATTGCCGTCGCCCTGCGGGTCTTGCAGGTAAAACCCAGTCGCAGCGGTTGGCTTCTCCTGAAAACTCGCCGTGACAATGCCCGTCGTCGTGACACTCTGGTTCACCAAAGGGGAAATATCGCCGCTGCCTTGAATTTCCATGATCGTCGCCCCGCGCTGTGCGTGCGGCACGATCTCTGGCACACTGATCCACCACACGCACGCGGCGAGCACAAGCGCGAACCGGGCGACACGATACGAATGCTGCATTTTACCTCCTCACCGTTACACATCCATTCATGCGAGTATACCTATCAACCCCGCCCACACTACAAGAGCCTGTTGATTTTGGGCGAGTGATTAGCGACACTCACGCCATATGGAGTACCGGAGGGGTTTGAAGAGAATCACGGGGGGGAGCATGGCAACGACAACGGGATATGATCTCGATACAGTGCGCGAGGAACTCGTCGCGCTGCGCGAACTGACCTATCTCAACACTGGTACCGAGGGTATTCTTGCAGAATCGGTGCTGGCACGCTACTGGGAAGCGACCGCTGCCCACGACCGCTACGGGCATTACGGTATTCCCCGCGCCGCCGAAGAAGCGGAAGACGGGAGAACCCGCCTCGCCACACTGCTCCACGTTTCCCCCGATGAACTCGCCCTCACACATAACGCGACCGATGGTACGACGCTATTCGCCGGCTCCATCGCGTGGCCGATGAACGGCGCAGCGGAGGTCCTTATCTCCAACGAAGAACATCCCGCCATCCTGCAACCGTGGTACGTCCTCGCCGCACAAGGCGGCCCCCGTGTGCGGCAGTTTCGCATCGGTGCGACTAGTAATGAAACATTGGCGAACTTTACAGCGGCACTGTCCGAACGGACGGTCGCAATTGCCGTAAGCCATGTATCGTGTGAGACTGGGAAACGTATACCTATAAAGGATATGTGCAGCATGGCGCACGAGCGAGGCGCGTGGGCATTCGTGGATGGTGCACAGTCGGTCGGGCAATTCGATTTCTCCCCGTGCGATCTCGGTGCGGATGTGATGACGGGCAACGGGCATAAGTGGCTCTGTGGGCCGAAAGGTACCGGATTCGTCTGGATTTCGCCCAACCGCCTACCGGAGTTGCGCCCCCGATTTGGTGCAGGCACCTATGAATGGACGACCATGCGCGATGTATACGCGGATGACGCAACCGTCGAGATGGTTCCCCTCCCCTCCGCGCGGCGGTTCGAGTACGGCACGCGCAATTTTGCTCCGTATGCAGGGCTTGCCGCCGCACTGACGTACCGAGGCCGCCTCGGCGCAGACGCCATCGAAGCGCATCAAGCAGCCCTTTCCACCCAATTGAAGCGCGACCTCGCCGCAATTCCCGGTGTCACCGTCCACACCCCGCCCGCGTGGGAGGATGCGTGTGGCATCGTTACCTTCTCGCTCGCAGGGTGGAAGGGAGAAGCATTGTCGAAAGTGCTATGGGACGACTATCGCATTATTCAACGGCGTGTCGAGGTGCCGAGCGGTGTGCGCGTTTCGGTCGCATACTTCAATAACGCTGCGGATTACGTCTACCTCTGCGAAGCCATCGAGCATATCGGCACAAAATAGTGAGGATCATCTGGGCAAAGCGTGACGCTTTGCCCACACTCGTTCCTCTACGACACGTACCCGAACTGCTCAATCGCGACGGGCACACCGCCTTGTGCAGCAGAGGCATACATTGCCTGCGTCAACTGAGCAACAACCAGCCCCCGATATGCGTCCGTCGCCGTGAGATCATTTTCGCGGATAGCCACTACAAAGTTTCGGTCGGGGTCGAGCGTTTCGGGTCGTTTGCCCTCCGGCGGGGTCAGGTCATGGCGCGGCGTGCCGATCCAACCGTCGTAATTGTCCGCGCCGATGTGCCGGATATTGTCGCGGTCCCACAATTCGATGGTCCCTTTGGTGCCGACAATCGTGATATTCCACAGTGTTGGCCCCACCCCTACCGCCGCCAGCGTCGCCACGCGACTGCCATTGAAACGGATTACCGCGCCGTTGATGATGTCCACCTGTTCGCCATTGCGGTCGCTCATCGCGCAGACCGTCTCCGGTTGCATCCCGGTCAGGTAGAGCATCAAGTCCACGAAGTGGCTGCCGGTATCTACAAGCATTCCGCCCTCGCCCAGCGTCGCATCGAGCCGCCAGCCGCCGCGTGCGCCCCATTTCTGCGTAATCTGCCCGCTGTAAAAGAGAATCTTGCCGAGATTACCGTCTAAAACCTGCTGCCGCGTGTAGCGATACGGCCACATCTGCGGATTCTGGTAGCCAAGCATCAAGATACAACCCTGCGTCTGCGCGAACGCGATCAATTCTTCCTGCGTGCAGGTTGCACCCGGCTTGAGCAGTA
>JBBRMX010000304.1:0-4069 GCA_038230615.1 Thermomicrobiales bacterium
AGGCGATTCAGGAGCGGCGCGACGCGATGAAAGAGCGGCTCATCGGCACGCTCAAGGAAGGCGAAGTCCGCAAGGGCCGTGTCTCCAGCATCTGTGACTTCGGCGCGTTTGTGGACATCGGTGGCGCAGACGGGTTGGTTCATCTCTCCGAACTCTCGTGGAGCCGCGTGCGGCATCCGAGCGAAATCCTCCGCGTCGGCGAAGAGGTCGAGGTGTATGTCCTCGGCATCAACGAGGACGAGCGCAAGATCGCGCTTTCCCTCAAGCGCACGCAGGCGGAGCCGTGGACTCGCGTTGCCGCGCAATATGAGGTCGGGCAGCTCGTCAAGGGAACAATCACCCAACTGGCGAACTTCGGTGCCTTTGCCCGCATCGCGGACGGGATCGAGGGGCTTATTCACGTCTCCGAACTCTCCGATGACCGTGTCGCGCATCCGCGCAATATCGTCAAAGAAGGCGACGAGTTGCTCGTGCGGATCATCCGTATTGACCCGCAACGACGGCGTATGGGCCTCAGCCTCCGCCGTGCATACGAGTTCACCGAGCAGGACGGGATAGACGGGTTCATCTTGGACAATATGGGCCATCCCGTGAAGCCGGAAGACCTCGAAACGCAGAATGCTAGCAACCTCGAAATGCAGTCACGTCTTGAGGTAATGCGTGCTGAACAGGAAGCGGAAGCCAGCAACGCCGATACCGAGGGCGATGCGGACACGGGCGAAGAATCTAGCGCAGCCGTTGCTGTTGCCCCGGATGACTCCGCTACCGCAGCAACCATGACGATTGGCGACATGATTGATGCCGCGCAGACCGCCGCTGATGCCGCGACGACAGAGCCGGAAGCCACTGCCGACGTAGAAGCCGTGACGGAACTCATGGCAGAAACTCATAGTGGCGCGGAAGCGGCGGGCGACGAAGAAGTTGCCGCACACGCGGAGACAACGACGGACGCAGCACCGGTGGCGACGACGGAGGAATAATCCTCCGATCCCCTCCGTTTGGGTAGGTAGCACAGTCATCCATCCGTGGTATACTGTGCGTATTACCAGATGTGAGGAATCGTCGGACACCGAAATTGGTCGGTGATTGAAGCGTTTCCCCCGAACCTTCGATCCTTACCAGTATCAACCCGGTGAGATGTCACCACACGACGATGCACACGAACGTACAGCCCCTTTCGTCCTGTGACGAAGGGGGCTGTGTGGTATATTTGTTCAGTACGGGGGAAACGGCGGTTGCGCGGAGGCGAAGCCGGCACCCAACACCGAGGGAGTGCCCCATGGCAGACAAGTTTGAGAAGTTCACCGAGCGCGCCCGGAAGGTTTTCTCGCTCGCACAGGAAGAAGCGCAACGCTTCAACCACAATTACATTGGCACCGAACACCTCCTTCTTGGTCTCGTGCGCGAGGGCGATGGTATCGCCGCACGAGTCCTGGCGACGCTCGGAGTGCACATCCCCAAAGTCCGCACGGCGGGCGAATTTATTATTGGGCGCGGCGACGGGTTGGTTGTGGGCGATCCGGGGCTGACCCCGCGTGCGAAAAAAGTCATTGAGCTTGCGATGGACGAAGCACGGCGGCTGAATAATCACTACATCGGGACGGAGCATCTTCTGCTCGGTCTCGTGCGCGAAGGCGAAGGTATTGCGGCAGGTGTCCTAGAGTCCCTCGGCGTGAGCCTCGAAAAGGTTCGTCAGCAGGTGATGCAAGTGGTATCTTCGTCGTCCTCTTACCAGCAGCAGAAGCAGCAGACCAAGACGCCCTATATGGATGCACTTGGGTTCGACCTCACAGAGGCGGCGCGGAACGGCAAGCTTGATCCCGTCATCGGGCGCGAGAGCGAAATCGAGCGCGTGATGCAGATTCTCAGCCGCCGCACTAAGAATAACCCCGCCCTGATCGGTGAGCCGGGCGTCGGCAAGACGGCAATTGTCGAAGGGCTGGCGCAGCGCATCGTTGCGGGCGAAGTGCCGGAGCCGTTGCAGAACAAGCGGCTCATTTCGCTCGACATCGGCGCACTCGTCGCGGGGACGAAGTACCGGGGCGAGTTCGAGGAGCGGCTGAAGAAGATCGTCGCGGAAGTCAAAGAGACTTCCAGTATCCTCTTTATTGACGAGTTGCACACGCTCGTTGGTGCAGGGGCGGCAGAGGGCGCGGTCGATGCCGCGAATATCCTCAAGCCTGCGCTCTCACGCGGCGAATTGCAGACCATCGGTGCGACGACACTCGATGAGTACCGCAAGTACATCGAGCGCGATGCGGCATTGGAGCGGCGGTTTCAGCCCGTGCAGGTGGATGAGCCGACACCGGAAGAAACCGTGCAAATCCTCAAAGGTATCCGCCCGCGCTACGAGGAACACCATAAACTGAAGATCAGCGATGGCGCATTGCAGGCGGCGGCATCGCTTGCAGCGCGGTATGTACCAGACCGGTTCCTACCTGACAAAGCGATTGACCTTGTGGATGAGGCGGGGTCGCGTGTGCGGATGCACAACAGCGTCGCGCCACCGAACCTGAAGCAGGCGCAGAGCATGCTCGCCTCGTTGCAGCGCGAGAAGGAATCTGCCAAAGAAGCCGACAACCTCGATCAAGCCCGCGACTTGTTGGAGCGCGAAGAACGCCTGCGCGACCGCATCAGCCAGATGGAGCGGGAGTGGCAGGAAGACAAGCAGACCGACGAACTGTATGTGACTGAAGAGGATATCGCGCAGGTCGTCTCGATGTGGACGGGAATTCCCCTAATGCGGATCGCAGGCGAGGAATCCGAGCGGCTCTTGCAGATGGAATCCGCATTGCACGACCGGGTTATCGGGCAGAATGATGCGATTCAAGCGGTCTCTCGTGCGGTGCGCCGCGCCCGCGCCGGGTTGAAAGACCCGAAGCGTCCGATTGGTTCCTTCATCTTCCTCGGTCCGACAGGCATCGGGAAGACGGAACTGGCGAAGGCACTCGCGGAGTTTATGTTTGGCAGCGAGGATTCGCTCATCAAGATTGACATGTCGGAGTTCATGGAGCGGCACGCGGTTTCGCGGCTGGTCGGTGCGCCTCCCGGCTACGTCGGCTACGATGAGGGCGGGCAGTTGACCGAGGCGGTGCGCCGCAAGTCGTACTCCGTCGTCCTCTTGGACGAGATCGAAAAGGCGCATCCCGAAGCCTTCAACATCCTGCTCCAGATTCTGGAGGACGGCAACCTCGCGGACGCGAAGGGTCGTAAGGTGGACTTTCGCAATACGATCATCATTATGACGTCCAATGTCGGTGCGGAGCAGTTGCGGCGCGAGAACGGTCTCGGGTTTGCCGTCACTGGCGACGAAACCCGCCGCGCTGCCAACGAATACGATGCGATGAAAACGAAGGTGACGGACGAACTGAAGCGGACCTTCCGCCCGGAGTTCCTCAACCGCATTGACGGCATCATTGTCTTCCACTCCCTGCTCAGCACGGAGATTCGCCAGATCACCAACCTGCAACTGAAGCGCATCCGTGTGCAGTTGCAAGAGCAGGATATTGATCTCGTCGTGACTGATGAGGCAATGGATTTGCTCGCCAAGCGGGGTTACGACCCGCAATACGGTGCGCGTCCTCTCCGCCGCATCATCACAAACCTGATCGAAGACCCCATCGCTGAGGGATTGCTCGATGCACGATTCGTTCCCGGCAAACGCATCCGTATTGATGTGGCGGAGGACTTGCTGCGTATCGCGCAGGAAGACCGTGATCCCGAGCCGCTCGAAGGCGAACTCGCTACGGCGGGCGCGGAGTCGTAAAAATCTCCTACCCTCATCCACGTTTGTGCGGGGAAGGGTGATATAGACAAAACCATCGAGGCGCCGGCTGCGAGGTCGGCGTCTTTTTGTGACAAGAAGCGAACAGATGTGCGATACTGTACTTATGCGTCAGCGGATCAGGAAGGTAGGGCGGCGATGGTGAAGAAAGCGGTAGGGCGGACACGAACAAAATATGTATGCAGCGCGTGTGGCTACGAAAGCCCCGCGTATCTCGGTCGCTGTCCGTCGTGCGATGCGTGGGGAACGCTGGTCGAGACGGCGGAAGTCGCAGAGACCGTTGCC
>JBBRMX010000305.1:0-4068 GCA_038230615.1 Thermomicrobiales bacterium
AACCCCTCCCATTCCCCCATCGGGTTGACGAGCCGGACGATGGATGTTTCCGCCGCGCCTGCGCCCCCCGCAATGGCAAGTTTGTCGAGTTGCTCCGCGCTCGTGAAGGAGTAGGTCAGCACTTCGACTAGCCCGACCGCCGCCATCGCATCACGCACCGCCTCGCGTGCAACGAAGCGGTCGGTGCGAATCAGGTGCGAGGTGGTGCCGGTGATGAGCGTCGTCGGGATGCTCTCGTACCCGACGACCCGCGCCACTTCCTCGATCAAATCTTCCGGCAATGAGACATCATTGCGATGCGGCGGCACAGTCACAATGAAAACAGCCGCGTCGCCCTCGCCCGCCGTCGCAATGCCGAATTGCAGCCGCGTCAGCACATCTACAACAGTCTCTATGGGATATGAAGCACCGAGGACATGCGCGATGCGGGCATACGGCAGCGTGACAGTACGTAGCGCAGGCGGGTTCGGCCAGAGGTCAATATAGCCTGTTACGATCGCACCGGGGCAAATCTGCGCGAGTAGCTCCGCGATACGGCGGGCGGCGGGCATTGTCAGGTGTGGCTCGATGCCGCGCTCGAAACGCGCCGAGGCGTCGGTGCGAATCTTCAGGGCGGTGCGGGTATGGCGGATATTCCGCATCTCCCAGTTTGCCGCTTCGAGCAACACTGTTGTTGTCGCGTCGTTGATCTCGGAGCGCAGCCCGCCGATCACCGCCCCGATACCCGTCACTCCCGCTTCGTCGCAGACGGCGAGCATATCCGGCGTGAGCGTCTTCATCTCGTGATTGATCGCTTCCAGCATCTCGCCGGGGTGCGCGTGCCGCACGATCAGCCGCCGCCCCACCAGTTGATCGAGGTCATAGGCGTGCGTCGGCTGCCCGTATTCGAGCATCACGTAGTTCGTTACATCCACCACATTGCTCACCGGGCGCAACCCCGCCGCGAACAACCGCTGCTGCAACCAGTCCGGCGACGGCCCCACACGCACCCCTTCGATCACCAGCCCCGTGAAGCGCGGTACAAGCGTCGTGTCCTCCACCGTGACGATGCCGGGGAGTTCCGGCACATCGAGTGGCTCTGCCTCCCAGCGCGGGAATGGGTCATGAAAGGTGCCGCCCGTGACGGCTGCTGCCTCCCGCGCTACCCCGACTATCGAGAAATCGTGCACAAGGTTTGGCGTGATCTCGAATTCGATGATTGTGTCGCCCAGATACTCGCGCAGGGGCGCACCGACGGGCGCATCGTCCGGCAACACCATGATGCCCTCGTGCGCCTCGGAGATGCCGAGTTCCTTCTCGGAGCAGACCATCCCCTCGCCCACAATGCCCAGTATCGGGCGCGATTTGAGCGTCTTCAACACCGGCTCGTCGCTATGCCCGTCGTAGAGCCGCGCACCGATCAGCCCCAACACGACTTTCTGCCCCGCAACGATATTCGGTGCGCCCGTCACAACGAGCACTTCGCGCCCCGGCAATTCGAGAATCACCTTTCGCACGCTGCGGGCATCGGGAATCTCCTCTACTCGCTGCACATACGCGACGCGCACAAGGTCATCGTCCCACTCCGCGCCGACTTCCTCGATCTTCTCTGCTTCCAGTCCCGCCATCGTCAGCCGCCGCGCCATCTCACGCGGGCTGAGGTCGGTATCTACGTATTCCCGCAGCCATCGCCACGATACTTTCATTGTTCACTCCATTCACTATCGAGGACGGAAAACGGTGGACGGCGCGATGCATCCTGCATATCGTGGGGCTATCCCCAACCACGGTGCAGACCGTACATACCCTGTCCTCTCTCCTCGCACCCTAGAGCCACGCGGCATCCATTTGGCGCAGCCAGCGGACATCGTTCGTGTAGAAATCGCGGATGTCGCTGAGACCGTATCGCAGCATCGTCAAACGTTCCGGCCCCATCCCGAAGGCAAAGCCGGTGTATTTCGTGCTGTCATACCCCGCCATTTCGAGCACGCGAGGGTGTACCATGCCTGCACCGAGTAGTTCGATCCAGCCAGTCTGCTTGCAGACCCGGCAGCCCTTGCCGCCGCAAATCGGGCAGTCAATCCCGAAATCTACCCCCGGTTCGACGAACGGGAAGAAATCGCACCGAAAGCGCGTCTTGCGTGCGCTGCCGAACATCTGCCGTGCGAACTCGGTCAGCGTTCCCTTGAGGTCCGCGAGCGTGATGCCCTCATCCACCGCCAGCCCCTCAATCTGGTAGAACATGGCGAGATGCGTCGCGTCGGTCGCTTCGTAGCGGTAGCACCGACCCGGCACGACGACGCGCACGGGAGGCTTCTGCGAGAGCATCGTCCGCACCTGCATCGGTGAGGTGTGCGTCCGCATCACGATCTCGCCCACGCCGCCGCTGTCCACATGGAAGGTGTCCCATACATCGCGGGCGGGATGGTCGGCGGGGATATTCAGCATATCGAAGTTGTATTTCGCGTACTCAACTTCCGGTCCCTCGACAGTCTGAAAACCCATCTTGCCAAAAATATCGCACACCTCCCGGACAATGCGCGTTGTCGGATGCAAAAACCCACGCTCCACCGGGCGACCGGGCAATGTCACGTCTAACGCTTCCGCGAGGATGCGGTCGTTCAGTGCGGCGGTGTCGAGCCGCTCCTGTTTCTCAGCGAGGAGCGCGGCAAGTTCGGTCTTGGCGGCGTTTACCGCCTCCCCGAATGCTTTGCGCTCCTCGCGGGGCAGCGTACCGATCTGCCGCGTGAGCAGGCTCACACTGCCTTTGTCACCCAGATATTCGCGGTACCATTGCCGCGTCGCCTCCATTTCGCCCGCCGCCTCCAGCGCACGGACGGCCTCGGCGCGGAGATCGTCAATCCCCTGCTGTGCTGTCATCGTTGTTCCTTCCTCCCGTCGTGCAACAAAAAACCGCGCCGTCGCTCCCCCACGCAACACCCCGTTGCGTGCAGGGGCGAGGGACACGGCCCACGCGATACCACCCTGATTGACACCCATGCGCGGAATGCGCAGGGTGCATCTCATGCCGCCACCACTATGGCGACGCCCCGGTAACGGGGGGCAAATCCGTGTGCGGCTACTCGCAGGGTGCGTTCACCGCCACGCTCAGGAGGGAATGTCGCCGGTGCATCGTGCGCGTGCCATGGCTCCCAGTTGCTGCCATCGCTCCCTGCTTGCGCATACGCCGGAGACGCGCTCCATCATGACGTTTCGTCCGTATCGTCCCGCACGATGCTCACAGTGTCAAGGGAGGGGCTTTCTCCCATCCCTACCCCTACAGCACATCCGCCGCGCCGAGGTTGTGCTGCTTCGTCCACCCGCGCAGGCGCAGACCGAGCAAAACGAGCAGGACACCGAACAGCAGCGCGTACACCCCGATAATCGTAATAACCGAAAGCGCACCCGCCTGCGGATTGACGAAGGAGAAAACGCCGAACAGGATCGAGAGCACTCCCGCGAGACCGAGCCAGAACTCCCCGGTGATCTCCTGCCGCAACCGGATCGCGGCAATTACCTCCAATACACCCGTAAGGATTGCCCAGAATGCGATGATCGAAAGCAGCACCAATGCGGTCACACCCGGATACACAAAGACGAGGACGCCAACGACGATACTCACGACGCCCTCAAAAATCAGCCATCCACGTGACCCACCCACGCTCCGCGCCCCCGTCAACCCGGCGGCGATGTTGAATGCGCCGTCCACGAGCGCATATGCGCCGTAGAGCGTAATGAGCGCACTGAGGGCGATTTGCGGCACAAAGAGCGCGACCAACCCGAACAACACCGAGAGCACGCCGCGCAACACAATCGCCCACCAGTTCCGCGCAAGCACCGTCATCCGCGCACCCTCCCCGATCTATAGAGTTCCCGTTACACACAAGAAAGGAGGCGTTCCGGGTCATCCCGACCGTCAGCCCGCGAAATACTTCCGCAAGATCGCCGCCGCCGGTTTGCCGCGCATTGTGAAGTTCGTGTCTGCACTGCCACCTGCCCACTCCAACTTGAGCGTCATCGGCACGCCCCACCAGAAGACGCCCGACAACCAGTCTCGCCCCGCGAATGCCTGAAAAAATGCCTCGTAGC
>JBBRMX010000306.1:0-4051 GCA_038230615.1 Thermomicrobiales bacterium
CTCTTCACGCGCCGTGACGAATCCGAAGTGGCATGGTCGCTCATCACGAATATCATGCAGGGGTGGCAAATGTCCCCCGCGCCAATGTTCCCGAATTACGAGGCGGGGACGTGGGGACCGGAACGAGCGCACGAACTGATGGCGCGTGACGGGCGTTCGTGGCGTCGCCTCCGGGCGCGGTAACGAGAAGGAGCAGGAGATGGAGGACGTTCGTACCGAAGCCGCCCCGCCCACCCCGCCGAACGGCACCCTGCGTCCGGTGGACTTGCGCGATATTGACGACGCGATCAAGCAGTTGCGTCATGAGCGCGACGCTTCCGGGACGCAGACCTATTTGCTCAATCTCGTGGTCGTCGCGGGGACGGGCGCAGACGCGACCCCCGCGCAGGCGGTTGCGGCGGTGGTGAGCGCGTCGTATCCTTCTCGCACGATCATCGTTCATCAAGAGGCGGGGAGCGAGAGCCGTCTCGATGCTGCCCTCGCGGTGCCGCCTGCCGGCACGGGGGGAGCATCGGAACAGATCGTGCTCAATGTCTACGGCGACGCCGTGCGGCAAGTTGCAGTGACGGTCTCCTCGCTCCTGATTCCCGACATTCCGGTCGTTGTCTGGTGGGCGGGCGATACACCGTTCGGGTTGCCAATTTTCTCGCAACTCGTGGACATCGCGGAACAAATCATCGTGGATTCCGGCGCATTCCTGCATCCCTTGCAGGCGTGGGAGCAGATGGAACGCTTCATCCGCGATGAATATGCGTCGGTCGTCTTTACCGATCTCTCGTGGTTGCGCCTGATGTCGTGGCGCGAGATGACCGCGCAGTTCTTCGATGCCGCCACGACGCGCCCCTATCTTGATAACATCCACGGTCTCCGCGTGACGTATGCGGTCGGGGACAGTCAGAGTGTGAACCCAATTCCCGCGCTGCTCTACGGCGCGTGGCTGGCGACCCGCCTCGGCTGGGAACTGGTACCGAACCTCCGCAGGGTCGGGAGGGATTCGCTCTTGGTGTTGCGGCACCGCGATACTCCACTTACGATTGAATGCGTCGGGCAGAACGCGGCAAATGCCGCGAACGGGTCGGTGCTTGGCGTCGAACTGACTGCGCACAATATGGACGGCACCGCGACGTTCGCACTTACCCGTACGGACGACCCCGCGCATATCCGCTCGACGCACGTCATGGAGGGGCAGTCACCGGAGGAGCGCATGCTCCCGTATGAGGAGCGCGACAGTGCCGACTTGCTCAGCAGTCAGGTCAGCGCGGTACGCCGCGACGCGGTGTACGAAGATGTGCTAGATTTCCTCGCGCCCATCGCAAGTGCGGGCGGCGGACGATGAGCACGAACAGAGGGGGGCGCGAGATCGTCACCCTGCCCAATCTTGATGCGGTCAGTCACGAGGCGGCGGAACGGTTTGTGTCGCTGGCGTCTGCCGCAATCGGGCAGTCGGGGCGATTTACTGTCGCGCTCGCGGGCGGCTCGACCCCGGAGCGGCTGTACAAACTTCTTGCTGCGTCGCCATACCGCGAGCGGGTGCGATGGAATGCCGTGCATCTCTTTTTCGGAGATGAGCGCACCGTCCCGCCGGACGACGCGCAAAGCAACTATCGTATGGCGAAACGCTCCTTGCTCGACGCCGTGCCGGAAGCCCATGTCTACCGGATGGAAGGGGAGCGGGAGCCGCATGAGGCGGCGGCATCCTATGACACAGTGCTCCGGGAGCAATTCGTGGGGCAAAACCCGCCCCGCTTCGATCTTATCCTTCTCGGCATGGGACCAGACGGGCATACCGCGTCGCTCTTTCCGCACACCGACGCCCTCGATGTGACGGCAACATTCGTTGTCGCAAACTACGTTGCGAAGATGGATACGTGGCGGCTAACGCTGACGTATCCCGTGCTGAATGCAGCGGCGCAAGTGCTCTTTCTCGTTGGTGGCGCGGACAAAGCCCCGGCGGTGCGCGAAGTTGTGCAGGGCGCATCGAACTGCAGCGAATATCCGTCGCAGGGCGTGCTGCCGTCCGATGGTACGGTCACATTCTTACTTGATCCAGCAGCGGCGGCGCAGGTAGTCTGATCGTTCTCGGTAGTCGCGGGCGCACGGAGGAATCTCTCGTGCGCCCGCTTCGACGTGCGATTGCGAACAGGTGTCCGTACGTGGTATGCTTTTCAGTCAGAAACGAATCTTTGCGGGGTACGCCCCGCTGCGCGTGAGGGAGTGTGGGCGATGTCCGGTCACTCGAAATGGTCTTCGATCAAGCATCAAAAGGGTGCGAAGGATGTGCAGCGTGGCGCGTTGTTCACTAAACTCGCACGAGAAATCCAAGTAGCGGCGCGGACGGGTGGTGGCGACCCGGACGCGAATTACCGCCTGCGTCTCGCCGTGGACAAAGCCCGCACCAACAATATGCCGAACGACAATATTAAGCGAGCGATTGAGAAAGCGACGGGCGGCGACGATAACACAAATTACGAAGAAGTGATGTATGAAGGGTTTGGGCCGGGGGGTGCGGCGATCCTCGTACAGGCCCTTACCGATAACCGCAACCGTACCGTGTCGGAAGTCCGCAGCGCGTTCACGAAAAATGGCGGCAACATGGGCGAGTCCGGTTCGGTCGGCTGGATGTTTGCCAACCGGGGCGTGATCGCGGTGGATCTCGCGGCGCAGGATGCCGATGCTGTCGCGCTGATGGCGATTGATGCCGGGGCGGAGGATGTGGACACCGCCGATGACGAGGTAATGGAGACGTATACCGCCCCGACCGATCTTCGCGCAGTGGAGGATCGCCTGCGCGAGATGGGGCTGAAGGTACGCGAGTCCGAGTTGCGCTATGTGGCGACGACGAGCATCGCTCTCGATGACGCGCAGACGGCGCAGACGCTGCGGATGATCGAAAAACTCGAAGACCTCGACGATGTGCAGACCGTCTTCACGAATATCGAAATCTCCGACGCGGTGCTTGCCGCGCTGTGAAACGGCAACGGCGGTACAAGGGGGCGACGGATGGCGCAGATTACGCTCGGTATTGATCCCGGCACCGCGATTCTCGGCTACGGCGTCGTTTCCGGCGACCGCGACCCGGAGATCGTGACATACGGCGTCATCCGCACCGAATCGTCGCTCTCGCCGGAGAAGCGTCTCCAACGGCTGTACGATGCCGTTTCGCGCCTCATTGCGGAGCATCTGCCCGATGCAGTCGCGGTGGAGCAGTTATTTTTCTCCAAGAATGTGACGACCGCGTTGCCCGTCATGCAGGCCCGCGGCGTCGTGCTGCTTGCCGCTGCAAATGCGGATATTCCGATCTCGGAGTACCGCCCGATAGAGGTAAAGCAGGCGATCACCGGATACGGCAAGGCGGACAAGCCGCAGATGCAGGAGATGGTGCGCGTCCTGTTACGCCTTGCGACGATCCCGCAACCGGACGATGCCGCCGATGCGCTTGCGATCGCTATTTGTCATGTGCAGTCGCAGCAATTCCGCGCCGCTGTCCGTGCGGTTTCCGTGCGGCGAGCCTGAGTGCCAGAGCCGAAAACACCCCGTTCGCGCCTCGATGCGGTGCTTGTCGCACAGGGCTTGGTCGAGAATCGCACGCAGGCGCAGGCATTGATCCTCGCGGGCAAAGTGCGCGTCGGTGAGCGCACGGCGACGAAAGCGGGCGAACCGACCCCGGAAAATGCCGCACTCTCAATTGTCGCGCCGCCGCGTTTCGTGAGCAGAGGCGGAGAGAAACTCGATCATGCGCTGGCTGCATTCGCGCTCGATGTTGCGGGGATAGTCGCGGCAGACTTCGGGGCGAGTACGGGCGGGTTCACTGATTGCTTGCTGCAACGCGGCGCAGCGCGAGTCTATGCAATTGATGTCGGTTACGGGCAGCTCGATTACCGGCTGCGGCAGGATGCGCGGGTCGTCGTGATGGACCGCACAATTTCGATGTCGACTGACGTGACGATTCTCGCTCGCGACGCGTCCGTGCTCGTAGGCTGCCAAGACATCAGCGCCATCCCGGCGGGCTCGCTGCTGCTGGAGATAGCCTGCTTGGAGGCCACGTCTGCGC
>JBBRMX010000307.1:0-4034 GCA_038230615.1 Thermomicrobiales bacterium
ACGCTCGTGCTCGGATATCGGGCGGACGAGATCGCCGCCGCGCTCGATCTCTCCGGTGTCACCGTTGTACAAAACCCCGACTACGCGCAGGGGCAAAGCACCAGCGTCGTCGCGGGCGTCAAGTCGCTCGGTGACGATGCCGACGCCGCCTTGATGGTCGTCGGCGACCAACCGACGCTGCAACCGGTGGTCATCAATGCCATCCTCGCGGCATATCGCGCCACGAACGGCCCATTCGTCGTGCCAGTCTACGCGGAAGGTGACTGGGGCAATCCGGTACTGATCGCCCGCGTCGGCTGGCAGATGGTCGAAAACCTCAAGGGCGACACCGGCGCACGCGCCATCCTCCGCAAACACATGGATATGGTGCTCGAAGTCCCCGTCGGCGTCCCCGCGCCGGTGGACATTGATACGCCCGCCGACTACGCTCGCGTCAAGGCGCAGATGGAAACAGAAATGGACGGCGCACTATGACCGCCCCCGTCTATCTCGATCCGAAACTTGCCGTCGCGCTCATCCTCCACCGCGAGGGGCAGATTCTGCTGCAACAGCGGGCGATGGAGCCGCGCAAGGGTTTGTGGACCTTCCCATCCGGCTATGTGGATCGCGGCGAACAGGTCGAGCGGGCAGCCGAACGCGAAGCGATGGAAGAACTCGGGCTGACGGTGCGCCTCACCCACCTGCTCGGTCTCTACTCCGAGCCGGGAAACCCGGTCGTGCTCGCCGTCTATACCGCCGACACCGATACCACCGACACCGTCTTGACGATTCAGGCGGAGGAAGTCATGGCGACGGGGTACTTCGCGCCGGACGCACTCCCGCCGCTCGCGTTCGACCACGATCTTCAAATTATCGCGGACTGGCTCGGATGGCACACCACACGGCGCGAGGTCTCGCCCCGGTGAAACCCTACGCCCTCCATTCCGCCGCCCTCTCCGTCGAAACCGTCGCGGGTCGGGTCCTCGCGCACGATGTCGAGGCGCATCTCGATGGGCAGCGCGTCCGGCTCCGCAAAGGGCGGTTGCTCGTACCCACCGATCTCCCCGCGCTCGTCGCCGCACACCGCACCGTGCATCTCCTCGCCCTCGACGCGGGCGATGTCCACGAAGACGTGGCAAGCGGGCGGCTTGCGCACGCGGTCGCCGGACCGGGCATCGTCATCGGGGAGCCGCACGAGAGCATGATTACCCTGCGGGCGGCAACGCGGGGTGTGTTGACAGTGGATACCGCACGGTTGCTCGATCTCAACAGCATCGCGGATATGTCGGTCTGGACGCTCTACAATGGGCAACTCGTGCGCGATCACCAGCCCGTTGCGGGAGTCAAAGTCACCCCCCTCGTGACGACCGAACTGGCAATCGGTGCGGCGGAGACGATTGCGCGGGCAGGAACCGCGCTCGTGGATGTGCTGCCATACGTGCCGCGTCGGGTCGGCGTGATCGTGCGCGAAACACTCGTCGCGGCAGCAGGCGAGCGTTTCCGCGACGCAATCTCCACGAAAATCGCGTGGTTCGGCTCCTCCCTCACGACTATCATCGCCCCGCGTGACGATGCAGACGAGATCGCACGCGCAGTGCGCGATGCCATCAGCGACGGCGCGGATATGCTCCTCTGCGCGGGTGTCACTTCTACCGACCCGCTCGACCTCACCGTACGTGCGCTCAATCTGCTCGACGCACGCTGGGAAAAGCGCGGCGTCCCTGCCCATCCCGGCAGTACCTACTGGCTCGCATATATCGGCGATGTGCCGGTGCTCGGCATGGCATCATGCGGGATGTTCTCGCGGGCGACGGTGCTCGATCTCATCCTGCCGCGCTTCTTTGTGGGAGAGCACGTCACCGCACGCACACTTGCCGCACTCGGTCACGGCGGGCTGCTCAACAAAACGATGGCATATCGCTTCCCCGACTACGCAAGTGCAGAAATTGCGGGTGCATCGGACGAGTAGCACGAGATCACGCGCAACGAACGGTTTCCCGAAGGAGATGCTCCATGAAAGTACTCGTCACCGGCGCGGCAGGCTACATCGGCAGTGTCACAACAGAAGTACTGCTTGATGCCGGGCATGAAGTCGTCGCGCTCGACAATCTCGAACTGGGACACCGGGCGGCGGTAGATGTGCGTGCGACCTTCGTACAGGCGGACTTGCGCGACCGTGACGCGCTGATGGCGGCATTCGCGGCACACAAGCCGGAAGCCGTCCTGCATTTCGCCGCCTACGCGCTCGTCGGTGAGAGCATGGAGAAGCCGGAATTGTACTTCTCCAACAATGTCGGCGGGGCATGCAATCTCTTCGAAGCGATGTTCGCGCACGACTGTATGCGCTTCGTCTTCTCGTCCTCCTGCACCGTCTACGGGCAGCCGGAACAGATGCCCGTGACCGAAGATCTCCCCCGTGTCGCCCTCAACCCGTACGGGCTATCCAAAGTAATGGTCGAAGAAATGACCGAGTGGCACACAAAACTGCGCGGCTTGCGGGCGGCGATCCTACGCTACTTCAATCCGGCGGGGGCATCGGAACACTTCGCGGAGGATCGCGCCCACGAAACGCACCTCATCCCCCTCGCCCTCGCTGTTGCGGAGGGTAAGCGCGACCGTCTCACCGTTCTCGGCACCGATTACCCTACCCCGGACGGCACCTGTATCCGCGATTACATCCATGTCGTAGACCTCGCGGAAGCGCATGTCGCCGCGCTGGAAGCTCTCGACCGTGAAGGCTCGTTCGCCGTCAACCTCGGCACCGGCACCGGCTACAGTGTGCGCGAGATCATCGCGGCGGTGCGCCACGCCACCGACCACGACATTCCCACCGTGGATGGCCCCCCACGCCCCGGCGGTGCAGATGCTGCCGTCGTCTACGCCGACCCGACCCGCGCCGCCCAATTGCTCGGCTGGCGTGCAAAGCGTGGCCTAGACGAAATGATCTACAGTTCGTGGAAGTGGAAGCAAGCGCACCCGCACGGCTACGAGGGCTGACAAGCAAAGCCCGGAAACGAAGTACAAGAAGTAATGCCATCGTAGAGCGGCTGATGCGGTTGCCTCGCTTTGCAGTGCCGCCGCGCTACGTCAGATAGACCAAAGGCGAACCGAGCCATTGTTCGTTGCAGCGACAACACTTTTCCCATCATTAGAAACTGCTATTTTAGATGCGTCTTTCGCATCAGCCAAGAAATAGGGTGCGTTTTCATTGTTCACACTGTATACCGCCACATTATTCTCTCTGTATGTAATAATTGCGAGAAGGTTTCCGTCTCCAGAGAAGATGCCACTTCCAATATCGTACCCGAAGGGCCGCGTATCTATCACTTGTTCATGGGTTAACCCTTCGTCGCTGATGTCCCAACGACGAAGTTCATCGTTCGTTTGTCGCGACACAACAAACCCATAGAGCACGGTGCCTTGCGCGGTCAAACCAACGGGGTTGATCAGATGATCCGGCACAATGGTTTTCAGGAGTGTGCCATCCACTACATTCCAAATCCGTACCTCCAAGGTCTTCAAGGGATACCCGGTTGGCGAGTCTGTCGCGGCTAAGCGAGGTTCGGTAACGGCGTTAAGCAGCCCTTCACCACGTACAAAGTTGAGGGAAGCAATACCGGTCTCTGTGTAGACACCGATATCATTGACTACCTGTCCGCTCGCGGTTTGCCAAATGCGGATCTCGCCGTGATCGCCACCTGCTGCGAGCAACGTACCTTCAGGGTTAAACGTCAGGGTCGGTCGCGAATAATCAGATTTCCCCCTGTTTGTGAGCACCGTGATGAGTGTACCGTCGCTGGCTCGAAGGAGGTGGATTTCTCGATTCTTAAGTAACGCCGCAATAATAGACCCATCAGGACTAAAAAGAGATGATAAGACGTACGTACTAGAAGAATAGGACCAGACTTGCGTAAGCCAGTGCGTACGTACCAAGACCACGCCGCCTTTTGTTCCGACCACGACGAATCGTCCGTCGGGCGAAAATCCCACAGTTTGCGCCGGACCCGTTGGTGTCGTCGGAATAGAAAAACTCTCTACTGCCGCAACAGACTCGC
>JBBRMX010000308.1:0-4029 GCA_038230615.1 Thermomicrobiales bacterium
GATCTTTATTCCGCAGGGGAGCGGGCTGGATATCCCGCCCGACACGCTGACGCGCCTCGTCACGACCGCGACACAGCCTGCGAACGGGCAGCAGCCGCCGAAAATTACCCGCGTCGTCATCGCGGAGGCCCCGGTGCTGATGCCAAGCCCGGTTTCCGCCCCGACCGCAACCGTCAGTATCAGTGCGACCGGCACGACGACTGCCGCCGCCAGCACCCCGACCGTTGCCCCAACTGCAACGGCAGTGCCGATCCCGCAGCCGCTCGACCGCCGCTTCGATCTCATCACGCAGGAGCAGGATCGCCTCGCGCAGTCGCTCATCCAGACCCAAATCGTCGTGCAGAGCGGAAAAATCGTCGGGCTGCTCTACCGGGGACAGGCACCGAACTATAGCGACATCGAGCAGGTGCTATCGGTGCCGCCGGTGCCGGTCGGGAAGGAAATCGTCGAGATTGCCCGCGTCAGCGAAGCGACAGTGGACAACCTCCGGGGCGCACCGACGCAATTGCCGCGCTGGACGCAGCGGTACACCCAATTGCCGGACGGTATCACGCAGCGCACCGCCGACCTCGCGCAGGAACTGGCGAAGAACGCCACCAACTCGTATGACCTCACGAACAATGTGGAGCAATATCTCCGCAGTAATTACCTCTATCTGGAGCGCGTCAATCTGCCGCCGTCCGACCGTGACGGTGTGGATTACTTCCTCTTTCAGTCGAAGCAGGGATATTGCGAGTATTTCAGCAGTTCGATGGTTGTGCTGTTGCGGCTGAACGGCATCCCGGCGCGGGAAGTGGTCGGCTATCTCCCCGGCGCGAAGTCGGAGGACGGGCGGTTTATCTCGCGTGAGAATCAGGCGCACGCATGGGTCGAAGTTTGGTTCCCTACGTATGGCTGGGTCACATTCGACCCCACTCCGCGCCCCGGCACGGCACCGCTGGTGCGCGGCCCGCAGATCATCGAGACGGCTGCCGCTGATCCTAGTGCCCCCGCGACGGGCGATCTTTCCGGCGGACAGGATCGCCTCGACCAGCGCGGTGAAGATAAATTGCGCCAGTTGGACGACGAATTGAACGGTGGCTCGTACGACGGCGGTGTGTATATCCCCACGAAGCAGCGGCGCGAGATCAACCCGCTCTTCCTTACCCTGCCGCTTGGGTTCGGGTTGCTTGCCCTGTTGCTCTGCGGGTTGTGGTTCGCCTCATTCCGTGGGGTGCGTGGTTCGGGGCAATGGTACGCACGCATGGTGCGGGCGACGAGCCTCGTGGGGCTGACTCATCCGACGCGCAGCACGACGCCGCTGGAAGTCGCGGCAGTTGTCGGGCAGCGGCTCCCCGGCAGCAAGGATGCGGCGTACACCATCGCCGATCAGTATATGCAGGAGCAATACGCCAGCCGCACGCCGGACGCCGCCGCGATGAAAGCGGGGCAAGGCGCGTGGCGTCGCCTGCGTGCGCTCGTCGTGCAGAGCGTGTTGCCACGCCACCGCCGCACCGCACCGAAAGCGGATACGACCCCCGCGCTGAACCCACGCGGACGACGGCAACGATAAACCGATGGATGACCACGACGCTGACCCTACTGCACCAATGAACGCGATACCTCCTGTCGCGCCGATGTACTCGCGTCGGTGGCGGTGGGCGCGGCAGATCGCGCTCGTCGCGGGCGGATTGCTCGTGGTGATGATCGCGGTGTTCGCGCTGCACGCGGTGCGGGTGGCGCAGGAAGTTGCGGCGGTACAGCGGCGCATCGTCGTCCCGTTGCCGACCTACATGGCGTCCAACAATGCAGTTTCCACCGTCGTGTTGCCGTTCGACCGCGCCGTTGTCGTCGAAGAAACGGTGGTAGCAGCGACCCCGACGCCGTTGTCCGCCCCCCCGACCCGCATTCCGACTGCCCCGGCTGCGACTGTTTCCGCCGCGACCGCCGCCGTTGCCACCGTCGTCCCTGATGCCCCAAATGTGCCACCCGCCCCTGCGCCAACTATCCCCGTGACATTCGAGACACCGACTGCCGCACCGATACTGACGCTGCCATCGCTCCCGACCGCGACCGCGCCACCGCCCCTGCTGCCGCCTACCGCAATGCCACCTATTCCGATACCGTCCATGCGCCCGCCAACTGCGATACCACCAACTGTACTGCCCACTGCGGTCCCGCCAATTCCACCGACTATCGCGCCCCCTGCCCGCCCGACATTCCCGCCCGCCCCGTCCGCGATACGTGCTGCGACCATTGCCGCCACATCTGCCGCGCCGAACGCCGCACAGGTATTACGTGACGGCGCAGGAATCATTGCGGGCGGTACGACGACGGGCGGCGAACCGGTGTGGGGTGGCAAGCGGCTCGTGCATATCCTGTTGCTCGGTATTGACCGCCGCGACGATGAGACCGGGCCGTCGCGCTCCGATGTGATGATGATCGCCACGGTGGATGTGTCGAGCGGCACCGCATCGCTCCTCAGCATCCCGCGTGATCTCGTCGTGACGATTCCCGGTTGGGGACAGGATCGCGTCAACGCTGCGTTCGCGTACGGGCAGGTCGCGCACCCGAACGACCCCGCCGCAGGTCCCGCGCTTGCGGTGGAAACCGTCTCCAAACAGTTCGGTGTCCCCATCGAGCATTACATCTTGCTCGACTTTCATGGCTTCACGGGCGTGGTGAACGCAGTCGGCGGGGTGGATCTCCTCGTCTCTCGCGCCATCAACGATCCCCAATATCCGACCGATGATTACGGGTACATGCGCGTCCACTTCGACCCCGGAATGCAACACATGGACGGCACCCGCGCCCTCATCTATGCGCGCACCCGCCACGATAGCAGCGACGATGAGCGGCGCGACCGCCAGATGCAGGTGATGCAGGCAGTGCTCGAACGCTCGTTGGAGTTCGATGGCGCACGCCGACTTCCGGAGATTATCCGTGCGCTCGGTAACTCGGTGCAGACGAGCATCCCGTGGGAAGGGCAACTCTCGCTCGCCCGCATGAGCCGCCGTGTGCAAGAAAATATCGTGGCGCGATACTCGATCCGTGCGCCGCTCGTGCGAAATGCGACGACGAGTGCGGGTGCGTCGGTGTATGTGGGAGACTGGCAGCGCATCCGGCAATTGGTGCTGGAAGCGACCGACCCGAAACGACAGGATGCGCAACGATGACGACAAGACCGGTGATCGTCCTCGGCAGTATCAACATGGACCTCGTGGTACGGACGCCGCGCTTCCCGCGACCGGGCGAGACGCTGCACGGCTCCGATTTCCTCACCGTCGGTGGCGGCAAAGGTGCGAATCAGGCGACCGCCGCTGCACGGCTCGGCGCGGCGGTGCGCTTCGTTGGTGCAGTCGGGCGGGACGATTTCGGCACTGCCCGCCTCGCCGCGATGCAGGCGGACGGTATTGATACCGCCACTGTCGCCCAACTGGATGCTATCGCCACGGGCGTCGCACTCATTACCGTGGATGCGGGAGGCGAAAACACGATCGTCCTCGCCTCCGGTGCGAACATGCTAGTAACCCCGGCAATGATCCCCGACGCGCTCCCGGCGGGCGGTATCCTTGTGGTGCAACTGGAATTGCCGCTACCGACCGTTGCGGCGGCTCTGGCGAAGGCGCGAGCGGCGGGGATGACAACGATGCTCAATGTCGCGCCGTACACCCCCGATACCCGCGCCCTACTTGCGGACGTGGACATCCTGATTGCAAACGAATTGGAAGCCGCCGATCTCGCAGGGGGCGGCGCGGTCTCCGCCGGCAATGCCGCCGCAGTCGGTACACGCTTGCTCGCGCTCGGTCCGCAGATCGTGGCGATCACACTCGGTGCGGCAGGCGTCGCGCTGATAACGGCGGAAGGGGCATCGCATATCCCCGCGCCTCGCGTGGTGCCGGTGGACACGACGGGCGCAGGCGATTGCTTCGCGGGGGCGTTCGCTGCTGCCCTCGCCGCCGGGACGCCCCCCGCCGCTGCCGCCCGCCGCGCCGCTGCCGCCGCCAGTTTCAGCACCACCGTTCCCGGTGCCACCCCCGGTATGCCGAC
>JBBRMX010000309.1:0-4001 GCA_038230615.1 Thermomicrobiales bacterium
GAGCCGCTCAAACTCTTCCGCGATACGCAACGCACCACCGAAACCGGGTTGTGGGAATGCATCAACGCCTTCGCACATGTCCTGAACGATGGGGTGGTCGGGCCATATATGCAGGCGGAGGCGCAGCATGTCGCCGCGACTGCCGCCGAGGTACTAAAACTGCGCGAAAACGTCGCCTTGATGATCCTCAAGATGCCGCGCAGCCACGAAATCGCCGAGATCGCCGAGCGGCTGCACGCGATTCTGGACGCGATGCAGACCCCTGAAGAAAAAATCCGTGCACTCCCGCGCAAAAAGATCAGCGCGTAAGCCCGAAGGAGCCCCGCCATGACCGATGCGTCGTCAACTGAAGTAGACCTGCCGCAGGTCTTCGGCAAACTCACCGCGAGCGGCAAAACCGACCTCCGCGCCGCGATCAGCACCTACAAGACCGCCATCGAGCGCGGCACCGTTCGCCCCGACGCCGCGTCGGGCAATCTCCGCAAGGCCCTCGCCAACCAACACACCACGCTCGAACATTCGGTAGTAGAAGCGCGGGCATCACTGCACGAAGTACGAAGCCGCGCCGAGCAGAGCCGCCGCAAAGTCGCGCAACTCGATGCCTCGCTCGCAGACGCGCACACCGTCGAGGGAGCAGAGGCAATTGTTGCCGATCTCGAACACGACCGCGACGCGGCAACCGACCAGCAGCGCGACGATGAACAATTGCTCGCGGACCTTTCCGCGCAGGTGAGCGATCTGGAAGATCAGGTGCGGGCATTCGGCTACTTCCGGCAGCAACTGGAGAACCACGCACGCGGGTTCGAGCTGAAATATGCCGTGGCGCAATCGCAGGCGAACGCCGCGCAGTCGCTGGCGGTAGCGGATTTGCTGCGGGAAGAATTCTCGCCCGTCTTCGACACCGTGCTTGATCACAAGCGGTTCGGCAAAGAGGACACCACCCGCGACATCTCCGCACGCGGGCAACTCAATATTCTCAAATCGTTGCGGCGGGGACGGTAGCAAACGCTGCACCCGCCGATCATGGAATATTAAGAAAAACCCCCGCCTCGCGTGCTGCACGCGAGGCGGGGGTTTTCCACTATTTCCCGCGATCTTTCCTAGCGATTCGCCATAACCGCCTTCGGTCCGGCTTCAGCGACTTCAGGGCTTACTTTGTCCGCAAACTTGGCGAAGTTGGTACGGAATCGGGTGGCGAGGTCACGAGCGGCGACATCGTAGGCGTCTTTGTCCGCCCATGTGTTGCGCGATTGCAGGGCGTCGTCCGGCACGCCGGGGCAGTGGACGGGAACGGCGACATTGAAGATCGGGTCTTGCACCGTCTCGGCGGCATCGAGATCGCCATTGAGGGCGGCGGCGACGATGGCGCGAGTGTAGGCGATACTCATGCGCTCCCCGCCGTTGCCCGCCTGCCCGCCCTGCCAACCGGTGTTGATGAGCCAGACGGTCGCGCTATGCTGCGCGATCTTCTCGCCCAGTTGCTGCGCGTAGAGCGTCGGCGGTAGGGCGAGGAACGGCGCACCGAAACAGGCGGAAAACTCCGGCTCCGGCGCAGTGACACCGCGCTCTGTCCCCGCGAGTTTGGAGGTATAGCCGGAGAGGAAATAGTACTGCGCCTGCGTTGGGGTCAGTTTGGCGACGGGCGGCATTACCCCGAAGGCATCGGCGGTGAGCATCACGATATTCTTCGGATGCCCGCCGACGCCCCGCGTGTCCACATTGCCGAGGGCAGTCACGGGATATGCCGAACGGGTGTTCTCGGTGAGCGATTCGTCCGCAAGATCGAGGCGGCGTGTCTGGGTATCCATCGCCACATTTTCGAGCACCGTGCCAAAGCGATGTGATGCCGCATATATTTCCGGCTCCGCCGTCTGCGAGAGATTAATCACTTTCGCATAGCAGCCACCCTCGAAATTGAAGACGCCGTAATCGCTCCAGCCATGTTCATCGTCGCCGATCAGCGTACGGGTCGGGTCAGACGAGAGCGTCGTCTTGCCAGTGCCGGACAGCCCGAAGAAGATCGCGGTGTCCCCCTGCGGACCGTAGTTGGCGGAGCAGTGCATCGAGAGCACATTTTGCAGTGGCAAGAGATAATTGAGGATCGTGAAGACGCTCTTTTTCATCTCTCCCGCGTACTCCGTGCCACCGATCAACACTTCTTTAGTGGCGAAATTGAGCACAATGGAAGTCTCCGAGCGCGTGCCGTCCTGTTCCGGGATCGAGTGGAAATGCGGCACGCAGATGATCGTGAAGTCCGGTGCGAAGCCGTCCAATTCACCCGGTTCGGCACGGATCAGCAGATTCCGCATGAAGAGCGACTGCCACGCCTGCTCGGTGATGACGCGAATATTGAGACGGTAGCGAGGGTCTGCGCCCGCGAAGCAATCCTGCACATACAAATCGCGCCCTTGGAGGTAGGCGAGCATCCGGTTTTTGAGGGTGGCGAAGTGTTCCGGCTCCATCGGTTGGTTGACCGCGCCCCACCAGATATTCGCCTCGCTCCCCGGCTCCCGCACGACGAACTTGTCACGGGGGGAACGCCCGGTATATTTGCCGGTACGGACAACGACGGGACCTTCGTGAGCGATGGCACCTTCGCGCCGCCGCACAATTTCTTCGTACAATGCGGGCGTCGTCAGGTTCCAACCGATGCTGGACACATTGGTGATACCGTGATGCTCCAGCCCGTACCGTTGGCGCGTATTGCCTGCTTCCATGGGTTTCCCTTCCCTCTCGCGTAGTTTACCTGTCGCTGCACTGGTTCCGCCTATTGTGCGACGGAGGCGCAATACTGTCCACTGCGCGATGCCCCCCGCTATACTTCGCCCTTGCCCGCCGGGGTGTAACTGCTGGTATGGATAGCGAGGGCTTGGGCAATATCGGGCGCGACGAGGACTTCCACCGCGACGACCCATTTCACCCACTGAAAACCCCGCCGACCGGGGGCAATGAGACGCATCGGCGCACCATGGCCATATGAAAGCGGCACGAGGTCGCCGCCGTCACTCCCGGTGGTGTGCGTAGCGAGCAAGGCATGTCGCGCTTCATCGAGCGGCAGGCTCCAGCGATAGCCCGTGACAGAGCGGAAGCGCACCCACCCCGCCGCTGTATCTATCCCGGCGCGGTCGAGCAGTGTGCCGACACGCACACCGTGCCACGTCTGCGTGGTGAAGAAACCGCCCGTGCAATCGAGCGTCGCATCGTAGGAAGCATCGGGGCGGAGATCGGTATAGCCGACGGCGAACGGGCGGGCGACATGCCCTCCGACATCGAGCCGCCACATGGCGAGATCGAGCGGGCGCGGGGCATCGGAGACCCAACTCGTAGGCGGGTATTCGCCGCCAAAACTGCCCATCTCGCGTGAGCCGGTGAAGCGACGTTCCGAGGCGGTAATGCGCTGCTGCACGGGCCAGATTGCCGCCCCGACCGCCGCGATGCCGAGCCAGCGCACTGCCTGTCGTCGCCCGGAGAGATCACGGCGGCGCACAGGCTTTGCCCGCATAACCATGTGCGCCGACAGCACCGCGACGACTACGAAGCCGATAGTGACATGCCAGTTGAGCAACTCGAACCCCATGAACCAGATATGCACGCCCGTCACCCACGCCACGCCCGTACCGAGCGTGACGAAGGTGAGCAGTGTCGTGAGGACGCTCGTACTCGTCGCGCTGTCCCACGGGAGATGGGCAATGCGCGGCAGCACCCGCCGGAGTTTCGGGACGAGAAAGAGTGCCAGCACAAAGCCCGCGATGCCGTGGGCGACGAAAATCCATCGCCCCACCGGGGTGCCAGTGAGATTGCCAGTCAGCCCCGTCGCAAAAGCGACAGCGGTGCAGAGCGCGAGGCTCCAGTCAACAATGCGGGCGGGAATGCGGGCAAACATGGCGGCAATACTCCGGTGATCGTGCGGCGGTCTCTCTGCCGAAGTGTCCCACGAATACGCCGGATGTGCGCGGGTGGCTTGACGGCGGCGCGATTTGTGCGACACTACGGATTGCACC
>JBBRMX010000310.1:0-3983 GCA_038230615.1 Thermomicrobiales bacterium
GAGCAACAGCAGGAAAAAGCCGGGAATCGAAAGCATCATGTCCACGAAGCGCATAAGCACGGCGTCCACCCACCCGCCATAGAATGCTGCCACTGCGCCCACGAGTGTGCCGATGGTGATTGCGATGCCAACCGCGAGGAATGCTACGCCGAGCGATACCCTTGCTCCATAGACGATGCGCGTTGCGACATCGCGCCCGACTTCGTCCGTGCCGAACCAGTGCAAACGGATGGCAGGATCGAAGTTGTAGAGCAGGCTCTGTTTGTTGGGTTCGAAGTGCGTCACATATGCCGAGATGAGGTCTGCGCCGAGGGCCATCAAGATAAGTAATGCCGCCAGTACCAGCGCGGAGAGCGCAAGTTTGTTTTCGCGGAAACGCTTCCATGCGCGGGCATTGTTGCTCCGGTGCGGTCGTCCCCGATCCGCGCGGTCAGCGGTAGCAGTGGCAGCAGCGGAGAGCGGAGAAGGTGTCACGTTCGTTTCCATCGTCGTCCCCTATGAATACTGGACGCGAGGGTCCACGAAGCCGTACGCCACATCCGCAAGCAGGCTCGCCAAGAGCGTCAGCACCGCAACGAAAACCGTCAGTCCCATTACGACGGTGTAATCGCGGTTGATGGACGATTCGATAATGAGGCTGCCGATCCCCGGCCATGAGAAGACACGCTCCACAACCACCGCGCCTGCGAACAACCCCGGCACTGCCAGACCGATCAGGGTAACCAGCGGCAGGAGTGCATTCCGCAGTGCATGGCCCGTCACCACATCACGCTCGCGCACGCCCATCGCACGCGCCGTGCGAACGTAATCCTGTCCAAGCACTTCGAGCATCTGGGCGCGGGTATAGCGGATGAAACCGGGCATCTCGAACAGGCTGAGTGTCAGCGCAGGCATAATGAGGTGCTTGAAGCGGTCGAAGAAATCACCGCCACGCGGGAGCGATTGCACACCACCGGAGGGCATCCACGGCAAGCCCCATTTGTTGAATGAGACCGAGAAGAGCAGGATGAGCAACAACCCGACCCAGAATTGCGGCAGCGAATCGCCGAGGGTCGCACCGACAGTCGTGACGTAATCGAGCATCGAGTTTCGCCGCAAGGCAGAAAGCACTCCAAGTGGAATACCGATAAGCAGCGAGAACGCCAGAGAGGTTCCCGTCAACAAGAGCGTGTTGCCGAGCCGCTGAAAGATCAACTGCCGCACCGGGCGGTAATTCTTGAGCGAGATACCGAAATCTCCCTGCACCATCTGCGTTACCCAGCCGATGTACTGCTCCGGCAGCGGGCGATCAATGCCGAGCGTGCGCTTCAGGCTTTCGAGGTCTTCTGCTTTCACGTCAGGGTTCAGACGATATTCGTCAACCGGGCTGCCGGGAGTAAGGTGGACGATAGCGAAGACGACAAGCGTGATCCCGACAATGAGCGGGATACGTTGCAGGAGCTGACGAACGACATATCTGCCCACAACTACTCCCCCCCTGTCCCCTTCCCGCACGGGGAAGGGGCATCGTGTCCGAAATTGTGCAGGTCACAGATCATATATAGGGACGCATCTCCTTCCACGGGGCAGAAGGAGATCGCAACCGTTTACTTCCCGTCGGTGACGTACCACTGATGAGCATTGTTGCGGTCGCTGCCCGCCACGCCGTTCGGGATGCGGTTCTTGACCCGCTTGTTCACGCCGATGATGCCCTTCGGAAAATCAATGACGAGCGCGGGGGAATCCGCAAGCACCTGATTTTGCATATCGAGGTAGATCGCTTTGCGCTTCTCTTGGTCGAGCGTTTTCAGCCCTTGATCGAGCAGCATGTCCACTTTGTCGTTCTTGTAGCCGAACGAGTTGAACCCAGTGCCTTTTTGCTTGCTGTCGAACATCGTGGTCTGATCGGGGTCTACGCCCCACGAGAAGCCAACAAGGAACATCTCGAAGTCGAAGTTCTTGTTGATGCGATCAAGGAAAACCGAGAACTCCTCGAACTGCGGCTTCATCTCTACGCCAACCTGTTTCCAGAACTCCTGCATCACGATCAGGTAATTCTCGCGCACCTTGTTACCGCTGTTCGTCCACATGGAGAAGGAAAACCGCTTACCATCTTTCGCACGGATGCCGTCCGCGCCCTTTTTCCAGCCCGCTTCGTCGAGCAGTTGCTCCGCTTTCTTCGTGTCGTATGTGAACTTGGTGGTGAGTTTCTCCGGCTGATATGCCCACGAGAGCGTGGGCATCGTCCCCTGCGCGACCGAGCC
Source organism: Thermomicrobiales bacterium (assembly GCA_038230615.1). Classification (GTDB taxonomy): domain Bacteria; phylum Chloroflexota; class Chloroflexia; order Thermomicrobiales; family JALYUS01; genus JBBRMX01. Next base: position 2,244 of record JBBRMX010000310.1, read on the forward strand.
ATGTCCGAGCAGGATACGCTTCACCATCGCGTCGCGGTCGAGGGCGTAGATCAGTGCCTGCCGCACCTTTGCATCTTGGAAGAAAACCGATTTCGCGGGATCGAGGTTGTAGCCATAGTATGTGAACGAGAATGTGTCGTATTCTACGAGACCAATGTTATTCGCGGTCTTTGCATCATCGAAGACATCGGCACCCACGGAACCGTAATCCGCCTCGCCTGTCTTGAGTTGCTGCAAGACGATGGTGCTGTCCTTGACGATCTTGTAGATGTACGTGTCGAGCGCGGTCGCGCCACGATGGTAGTTCGGATTACCCGCCAGCGTCACATTATCGCCCTGCTTGTAGGCTTTCATCGTGAAGGGACCAGTGCCGACGGGTTTAGTGGTGCTGAACTCGCTGGTGCGGAAGTCTTTCGGCGCGATGTTGCCGAACACGGTCTTCGAGATGACGCTGTAGTTGCAATCGCTGATGAGGAAGTTGGATACGATGCCGTTCGTGACGAACACAATAGTCTGTGGGTCTTTCACGGTGATCGAGGCGATGTCCTTCTTTAGTGTCCCCGCCCGCTGCGATCCGGTGTCCGGATTCATGTACGAATCGTAGGTAAATTTCACATCGTCCGCCGTGAATGTCGCGCCGTCGTGCCATTTCACCCCGGTCTTCAGGGTAAATGTATATGTAATGCCGTCTGCGGCAACATCCCATTTCGTGGCGAGGTTTGGGATAGGCTGCAAGGTGTCGGGGTCTACATCAGTGAGGCGGTCGTACACGAGCCCATTGATGAGGCCAGAAGTTGTGTCGCCCTGCAAGATCGGGTTAAAGGTGCGGACATCCGACGCGCCCGCCTCGATGATCGTGCCGCCTTTTTTGATGCCGGTGATATCGTACTGGCTCTTGACTTTGCCCGTCGTCGCACCTGCTGCGGGTGCAGTTGTCGCGGCGGTAGGGGCAGCCGCACCGGAGGCAGTCGTTGCCGCAGGAGCAGAAGCGGCAACAGGGGCAGCCGTCGCACCGCTAGCGGGGGCAATCGTGCTGGCAGGCTTGGTCGCCGCCGGAACTATGGTACCGGATGCTGTCGTCGCGGCAGCGGGGGCAGTGGTTGCAGTCGTATCCCCACCGCACGCCGCAAGAATCGCCGTGCCAGCGGCGGCAGCCGTCCCGAGTAGAAACCGACGACGTTTGATCTCGCTCACGATGCACACTCCTCTTTCCAGACCGACAGCTATACACCCAATATTTGTGCATTCATCCGCACGGCACATAGACGCCGCGCAGCACCACACGAGGAATAAACACGATACAGACGATGATAGCAGCAATTGCGCCTATTCGTCAACGAAACGGCGACAAACACTGTGCACCTGCCGCACGCTACTTCCCGTCGGTGACATACCACTGATGGGCATTGTTGCGGTCGCTGCCCGCGACGCCGTTCGGGATGCGGTTCTTGATCCGCTTGTTCACGCCGTAGATACCCTTGCTGAAGATCATCACCAATGCGGGCAAGTCCGCGACGACTTGGTTCTGCATATCGAGATAGATCTGCTTGCGCTTCTCTTGGTCGAGCGTTTTCAAACCTTGATCGAGCAGCATGTCTACCATATCGTTCTTGTAGCCGAACGAGTTGAAGCCGACGCCTCTCTGCTTGCTATCGAACATTGCTTGCTGATCGGGATCAATATTCCATGAGAAGCCGACGAGGAACATCTCGAAGTCGAAACTTTTCGTGATGCGATCCA
>JBBRMX010000311.1:0-3976 GCA_038230615.1 Thermomicrobiales bacterium
ATTGACGGCTATCTGTGCGAACTCGCGGGGGCGCAAATCCGCGACGGGCTGCACACCCTCGGTGATGTGCCGACGGGCGACATACTAGCGGACCTGCTTTTCGCCCTCACCCGCGTGCCAAACCTTGCGGTGCCATCGCTCCCTGCCACCGTCGCCGCCGCCTACACGCTGGAGTACCGCACCCTGCTCGATGCCCCCGGCGCACGCCTCGTATGCGATACACTCGCACGAGATGCAGGCACGGCGATACTTGCGCACGCGGATGCCCTCGCTGCTATCGAGATGCTCTCGTTGCGCCTCCTACGTTCGCTCGCCGTATGCGACTTCGACCCCGCCACGATCTCCAAAGCACTGTGCGAACATCTGCCTAACGCAACGGATACGCACCGCGCTACCGCGCCGCTCCGATTCATCTGCGACGACCTCATCCCGAATCTGCGCCGCAACGATGAGGAAATCACCCATCTTTTGCACGCGCTGGACGGAGGGTACATCCCGGCGGGGCCGAGCGGCGCACCGACACGCGGCATGGCGCACGTCCTCCCGACCGGGCGCAACTTCTATGCAGTGGACCCGCGTGCATTGCCAAGCCAGGCGGCATGGCAGGTCGGGCGGCAACTCGCGGAAGAACTACTTACCCGCTACCTCGCAGACGACGGACACTATCCCGAAAGCATCGGGCTGAGCATCTGGGGAACTTCTGCGATGCGAACGCACGGCGACGACATTGCGGAGGTCTTCGCGCTGCTCGGCGTGCGTCCATGCTGGCAACCGGAGAACCACCGTCTGCTCGGCACCGAAATCATGCCGCTCGCGGAACTGGGCAGACCGCGCATTGATGTGCTGTGCCGCATCTCCGGCTTCTTCCGCGACTCCTTCCCGCACCTCATTGCGGCGATTGACGACGCCGTGTGTGCGGTCGCGCTGCTCGACGAACCGGTCGAACAGAACTTCGTCCGCAAGCGGTATCTGCAAGCGCAGGAAGCAGGCGACACCGACGGCGCGTTGTACCGCGTCTTCGGACCGAAACCGGGAACCTATGGTGCGGGCATCCTCCCGCTCATTGACGAACGCAATTGGGAGACCGACGCCGACTTTGCACGCGTGTACGTCAACTGGGGCGGGTACGCATACACGAAAACCGCCTACGGCACCGATGCGCGAGATACCTTCCGCCGCGCCCTCGCGGGGGTGGTAGTAGCGGTCAAGAATCAGGACAACCGCGAACACGATATTTTCGACTCGGACGATTACCTGCAATTCCACGGCGGCATGATCGCCACGATCCGCGCCCTCACAGGCAAGAAGCCCCATGCATATTTCGGCGACAGCGCAGACCCCGCCCGCGCCCGCGTGCGCGACCTCAAGGAGGAAACGCAGCGCGTCTTCCGTACCCGCGTCATCAATCCGAAGTGGCTCGCCTCGATCACGCGCCACGGCTACAAGGGTGCGCTGGAACTCGCCGCCACTGTGGATTATCTCTTCGGCTACGATGCCACCGCTGATGTGGTGGATGACTGGATGTACGCCGAACTGACCGAGCGGTATGCGCTGGATGCGGACATGCAGGCATTCTTCCGCCGCTCGAACCCGTGGGGATTGCGCGACATTGCCGACCGTCTACTTGAGGCAGCGACACGCGGTATGTGGGCAAATCCCGATCCTACGCTCTTGGACAGGCTGCGCGAGGTCTATCTCGACATGGACGATGCATTGGAGCATCAGCAGGAAAACGCGAGGCAGCGGTGAACGATCATACCCCCTATATGGTCGCGCTCGATCTTGCGGGGCGGCGATGTGTCGTCGTCGGTGGCGGCGCAGTCGCCGAACGTAAGGTACGGGGATTGTTCGCGTCCGGTGCAGCAGTTGTCATCGTCGCGCCCACGCTCACTGATGCGCTGCACGTGCTGGCGACCGCTGGTGAACTCACCGCGATACGCCGTCCGTACCGATCTGGCGACCTCGACGGCGCGGCACTTGTCATCGCCGCCACCGACCGCCGCGAAGTAAACGCCCAAGTCGCGGCAGATGCGCGGGCGGCGAATATCCCCGTCAATGTGGCGGACAATCCCGCCGATGGTACCTTCGCCCTCCCCGCCATCGCACGGCGCGGCAGCGTGACAGTTGCGATCTCGACCGCAGGCGGTAGCCCCCTCATGGCAGCCCTCGCCCGCGACCGCATCGCGGCAGCCCTGAGCGACAGATTCGTCGCGCTTCTCGACGGCATCGCGGAGATGCGCCGCGAACTGCGCGGGCGCGGCGTCTCCATCCCGCCGCACATCTGGCACGCCGCCGTTACTCCTGCCGTACTCGCCATTGCGGAAGCGGGCGATGTCGTAGGCGCAGTAGCGTGTGTGGGCGAATCACTCACTGGTGCGGGCATCGCCCCACCCGAACCGCATAAGTCTCTCGCACGCAACGACGGGCAAGAAGTTGCCACCGGCTTCGTTTCGCTCGTCGGCGCAGGCCCCGGCGATCCGGGACTACTCACCGTGCGCGGTCGGGAGCGACTACAGGCGGCAGACGTGGTGATTTACGACCGTCTGCTTGACCCGCACCTACTCGATCTCGCTCCGCCGGATGCCGAGCGCATCTACGTCGGCAAAGGTCCGACGCACCACGCCCACGAGCAGCCGGACATCAATGCGTTGCTCGTCGCACACGGGCAGGCGGGCAGGCGCGTTGTGCGGCTGAAAGGCGGCGACCCATTTGTTTTCGGGCGCGGCGGCGAGGAAGCGGATGCGCTCGCGGCAGCGGGCATCCCGTTTGAGATCGTCCCCGGCATCTCCAGCGCGATCGCAGTTCCGGCGTATGCGGGCATCCCGGTCACGCACCGGCACGTCAGCACCTCATTCACCGTACTGACCGGACACGACACTACCGCACATGCGGACTGGGCAGCACTGGCGCGGGGCGGCACACTCGTCTTCTTGATGGGCGTCGGCAGTTTGCCAATCATCGCGGAGAAACTGGTCGGGGCAGGTCTCGCGCCCGACACCCCCGCCGCTGCCATCGAGTGGGGGACATGGGAACGGCAACGAGTAGTCACCGGCACGGTCAGCGACTTACACACGCTGATCATTGCGGCAGGTATCGGTGCGCCCGCAACGGTCGTGATCGGAGAAGTCGTGCGGTTGCGCGAACGATTGCGCTGGTTCGACCGCGAAAGGGAAACGAATGGTTAAGGCATACCGGCATCATGTTCTCGTCTGTACTGCCAGCGGTACGGGAGCGGAGCGCGATAGCCCCGGCGACGCTGATCGCTGCCGCTTCTGCTCCGACAAGGGCGGCGAGGCGGTGCGCGAAGCATTCCGCGCCGCCGTTGATGAAGCGGGCATGGACGATGTGAAAATCACGCGGATGGGCTGCACAGTACAGCACGCACACGGCCCTGTCGTTATTGTCTATCCCGAAGGCACATGGTACGGCGGTGTGCAGCCTGCCGACGCGGGAGAAATCGTGTCGCGCCATCTCGTCGGGGGGGGCGAACCGGTCGCACGCCTCGTCATTCACCAGATGGATACACCCGGAGGAGAGCCACAATGAGCGATGAAACTGTACGCCAAGACCCCGAAGAAATCGCCGGGCTGAGCGAGGACGAACGCCTCGCTGCCCAGCGTGAGGCGCACGAAGCACGGCGCGAACGATCCAAGAGTGCTACACGCAAGGGATTGGTAATCGTCCACACTGGCAAGGGAAAGGGCAAAACGACTGCGGCGGTCGGTTTGATGGTGCGGGCATGGGGGCAGGGATTGCGCGTCTGCATGATGCAGTTCATCAAGGCGAAAACGGGCAAGTGGGGCGAAATCCAAGCCGCACACAAAATGGGCATCGAGATTCTGCCGCTCGGCGATGGCTTTACGTGGCTCTCTGACAACATCGAGGACGATAAACGTCTCGCACGCGACGGCTGGGCACTCTGCAAAGCGCGGATTCTGTCCGGTGACTACGATCTCATTGTGCTGGACGAACTGAC
>JBBRMX010000312.1:0-3966 GCA_038230615.1 Thermomicrobiales bacterium
CCGCAGTGGGGTGGCATCGTCTACAACGTGCGTACGGGTGACGCCGCGTTTGGCTGGGTGGGGGACAATATCGAACCCGGCGTTGCCATCAAGAACCGGGAAGACGGCCCCAATCACGCCCTCAATGTCTTCGCGTGCGTGGGCAATGTGGCAAAGGTGATGAGCGGACCCGCACGCGGCGCAACGGGCATCGTCACCGGCAAGAGCGGGCGGTTCGCAGAGCATGTCATCGTAGATTTCGCGCCGGAGGTGCTGGAACAACTTGCCCCGGATGACGCGGTGCAGATACAGACGTATGGGCGCGGGTTGGCACTGTCTGATCACCCCGCCGTGACGTGCAAGAGCGTCTCGCCCGATCTCGTGCGTGCGCTCGATCTTCGCGCCACGCCGGACGGTGGGCTGGAAGTGCCAGTCGTTGCGACGATCCCGCCGCAGCATGTTGGCGCGGGCGCGGGGCTGGATAACGAAGGCGGTGCGCTCTCGATTCAGGGCGGATCGTTGGACGAGATGGCGAAACTGGGGCTGGCGGACTTGCGTCTCGGTGACTTGGTCGCATTCACGGACTACGACAGCACCTATGGGCATGGCTACTACGAGGGCGGGTGCAGCATCGGTGTCGTGGGACATACGGACAGCGTGCGGGCGGGGTTCGGCCCCGGCGTGGTGATACTGTTCGCGTCGCGCACGCCCGCGCTCGTGCCGCGCATTGATCCGGCGGCGAACCTCGCGCGGCTTTTGCCCTTTGCGGGGCTGACTTTGCCTGCGCCCGCGCAGACGGCGGGAGCATGATGGGGGCAATCGAGACGCGCACGGTAGACGCCGCCGCCCTGCGTGCCTTCAGCGAGGCGGTACTCGTGCATCTCGGCATGGACGACGAGCAGGCGCGGCTCTGCACCGACGGCATGATGCACGGCGAGACGCGCAATCTGCCGGGGCAGGGGCAGGGGTTTCGCAAATTACCGACCTACCGCACCCGCATCGAGCGCGGTGAGATGGATATTCACGCGCCGCTTACGGTGGTGCGCGAAGGGCCGGTGATTACGCTGCTCGATGCCAACAATGGGTGCGGCGTTGTGGCGGGCGTGCGGGCGATGGAGCGGGCGATTGACCGCGCCGGGACCTACGGTATCGGTATGGTCGGCGTGCGGGGCAGCACGCACTTTGGGACTGCCGCACATCACGCAATGCTCGCCCTACCGCACGACATGATCGGTATCGCCATGAGCAACGCGGGGCCGGAAATGGCACCGTGGGGCGGGTACACAGCGGTCGTCGGTACGAACCCGTGGTCGGTGGCGATCCCGGCGGGCGACGCACCGCCCGTGGTGCTCGATATGGCGAACACCACCGCGGGCAAGGGGATGATGCGCTGGTTTATGCGCGAGGGGAAGACGATGCCGCGCGACTGGGCATTGACCCCGGAGGGTGAGGAGACCGATAACCCCGCCGCCGCGATGGATGGCGCGTTGCTCCCCGCCGGAGGGCCGAAAGGCTACGGCATCGCGGTCGTTGTAGACGCACTCGCGGGGGTGTTAACCGGAGCGGCGTTCGCTACGGCGTGCTATGCCGACCCGTACAAACTGGATGTGGGGCATCAGTTCATCGCGGTCCAGGTGGAGCAATTCATGGCTGTCGGGGAGTTTCGCGAACGGATGGACGCCTTCATCGGCGAAATTAAGACCGCGCCGCGCCGCCGTGGGGTGGACGAACTCTTTGTTCCCGGCGAGATGGAGCATCGCCGTGCCGTCGAGAAACTGCGCGACGGCATCCCGCTCGATCTCGCCGTCTACGCGGAGTTGAAAATCCTCGCGCATGATCTCCGCGTACCAATGGCGATAGACCGGGAGGTTGCCGCATGACGGACTACACGCTCGTGCGCGGCGGCACCGTCGCTGCGGACTACGGTGTCTTCCTCGCCGACATTCTCATCGCAGGAGAGAGTATCGCAGCAATCGGGCGCGATCTGCCTACTCCGGCAGGTGCAACGACCATTGACGCAACCGGGCTAACGGTCTTTCCCGGCGGGGTAGATGCACATACGCACATGCGCGAGCCATCCGCCATCGCCCGCGAAGGCATCACGCACGGCACGATGGCGGCGGCGGCGGGCGGCATCACGACGATCATTGACATGCCGCAAGCCGATCCTCCTGCGACGACCGTCGAGGCATTTCAAACCAAGCGTGTAGCGGACGAGCGCGGCTCGTTGACCGATTTCGCGCTCTATGCCGGGGCGGTCGGGCAACCGGCGGAGGTGCTGGTTGCCCTGCATGAGGCGGGCGCAATCGCCTTCAAATCGTTTATCTCGGCGTCCAGCCCCGCCTTCCCCAATGTGGACGACGCGCAATTGCTCGATGCGCTCCGCGTGATGGCGTCGCTCGGTGCGATGCTCACCGTGCATTGCGAGAACAACGATCTCCTGCAAGCGGGGTTGCGGCGGATGCAGGATGCGGGGCGCACCGACCCGCTGGCGCACGCCGAATCGCGTCCCGGCTATGTCGAGATTGAGGCAGTGATGAAGACGCTCTATCTGGCGCGGCTGGCGGGAGCGCGAGTCCACATCGCGCATGTGAGCGAGCCGGAAAGCGCTGCACTCGTCGCGGCGGCACGGCGGGCGGGGGAGCCAGTCAGTGCGGAAACCTGCCCGCAGTACCTCCTGATGGACGAGGGCGACCTTGTGCGGCTCGGTCCGTACGCCCGTTGCGCCCCTGCGATTCGCTCCCGCGCCACCGTGGAGGCACTCTGGCCCTATCTGCGCGACGAGACGCTTTCGTTTGTCTGCTCGGATCACTCGCCGTACACCGTGGAGGAAAAAGAGCGCGGGCGCGGCAACATTTTCGATGCCCCTCTTGGACTAAATGTCATCCAGACGATGTTCCCCGCGCTATTGAGCGAGGCAGTGCAGCATCGCGGGATGCCGCTCGACCAGTTCGCCCGCGTCACGGCGACGAACCCCGCGAAATTGTTCGGGCTGTATCCGCGCAAGGGGACGATTCGCGTTGGCAGCGATGCCGATCTCGCGCTGTACGACCTCGACGCCGTGTGGACGGTGAATACGGTCGATCTGTTCAGTTTGCACATATGGACACCGTTCGCAGGAACGCAGGTGCGCGGTCGGGTTGTCCGCACAATCCTGCGGGGGATGCCGCTGTACGCGGACAGACAGATCGTTGCGGAACCGGGCGTGGGAACCTTTCTTCGTGCTGTTACCGCCCATTAAGTGAGAGGAGGAGCGTTTGATTCGTCACTCTGCACAGAGAGCGGGAGAGGTTTCTTAGCGAAACATCTAGCACTCTTGCGGGGAAGTCTGGTACTCTCTGTTTGCATTGTACAGAAACGGGTAGCGATCACCCGTCTACGGACGGACACATCAGAGGAGACGAGGGCGATGGGGGAGAAAACCGATCACACACCACTGCATCTGCACATGGACAAGCCCGTGAACCGTCGTCGCTTTCTCGCGGTAATCGCGGCAGGCGCGACAACTGCCGCACTCGCGGCGTGCGGCGGAGACACGACTGGCACGAATACCCCGCCCGCCGCCACGACCGGCACCGCTGCTGGCACGACCGCCCCGACCGTTGCGGGCGCGACCACCGCTGCCAAGCCCGCCACGACGATGGCGGCTGGCTCCGCCGTTGCAGCGTCCGCAAGCGGCACTGTTGCGCCCGCAGGCAAGACGAAAACTGTTCGCATGGCGCGGAATGCCGAGACGACGTCGCCTTTTGTCGGCTGGCAATCGGAAGATAACGCGACGCTGTTCGTGCTTATCAACATCTACGACGGGTTGCTCCGCACCTCGCCAGACGGAAAGAATGTCGAGCCTGCCCTTGCCCAGAAATGGGAAACGAGCGCGGACGGCAAGACGTGGACTTTCACGCTGCGCGACGCGAAGTTTTCCGATGGCACCCCCGTCACGGCGAAAGATGTGAAGGCGTCACTCGATGCCGTGCGGATGGGAACGAA
>JBBRMX010000313.1:0-3950 GCA_038230615.1 Thermomicrobiales bacterium
ATCGTCTCGATCCGGTCGGCGGCGCGGCCATTGCGGATCGTCATTTCCGGCCCGTCGGGTGTCGGGACAGACACGGCCCTTCAGGCGCTGCGAACACTGCTGCCCGATTGCTACTACGCCGTCACCGCGACGACTCGCCCGCGACGCCCCGGCGAGATTGACGGCATCCACTACATTTTCCGCACCGAGGAAGAGTTCGCCAGCGAGGTCGCATCGAATGAGTTCCTCGAACACGCCACAGTCTACGGCAACTCCTACGGGGTGCCGAAAGGACCGATCCGCGATGCCCTGCGCCGGGGAAAAGATGTCGTCGTCAAGGTAGACCCGCAGGGTGCCGCGACAATTCGCCGCATCGCGCCGGAAGCCTTGATGATTTTTCTCCTGCCGCCGACAATGGGCGAATTGACGCGCCGCCTCATCTCGCGCAAGACGGATGACTTCGCCGCACTCGAACGCCGCATCCGCATCGCCAGCCGCGAAATTGCCACGAGCGAGATGTTTGATTACTTCGTCGTGAACGAATCCGAGCAGATTGACGACGCCGTATCCCAGATTCACACCATTATCACCGTCGAGAAGCAGCGTATCCACCCGCGTGAGGTGGATTTGGGCGGCAGCGGGCGGGGATAAACAGCGGGTAGTTCCACCTTCGGAAAAACCTGATTCTTCTGGCGGTTCCGGCGTCGCCTTACGCGATATTACTCCGCGACGACGGGTTGCGCGTGCAAGGTCTCTGCCTCGCTCCGCTCTCCATCGTCGCTGGCGGGTGTGTCGCTGCCGTCGGTCGCTTGCGTCTCGCTCGGGTCCACGTAGCGGAGCATCTCGGCGGGGTTCTTCATATTGTCGGTGAACATTCCGCCATCGAGGTGTTCGATCTCGTGCTGCAAGACGCGGGCAACGAACCCGTGCGCCTCGATGCGGACTTCTTGGTCCTGCAAATCGTACGCCCGCACGACGACAGCGTAATGCCGTTCGACGGGACCGTACCAGTAACGCAGCGAGAGGCATCCTTCTTCGTCGGTCTCTTTGCCACCACGCCGCCGCATGATCTGGGGATTGTAGAGTACTTCCTGGAACCCCTCGTCGCCCTCCTCGATGTAGTTGGGCGGGACATTGATGACGATCATCCGGACCGATTCCCCGATTTGCGGCGCGGCGAGACCGACTCCAACGCCCTGCACCGTGTCCACCATATCCCGCGCCAATGCCCGAAGATCGTCGTCCATCCGGGCGATTTTGCGTGCTTTTGCCCGCAGGATCGCATCACCTTCCGGTGTATTGATTTGCAGCACGTCCCGTTTCGGCATGTGTGTTTCGCCTCCCTCTGTTGCCGACATAGTACCACGGCGACACGCCGCGAGGGAGGGAGAATGCGGATTAAGGGCAGGAAATACGGGGATATTAGTCTGTGCAACTATAGTGAAAATACTGGATAAAACCTGTGCATTTATCGGTGTTCGGGTGATTCTTGTTTGCCCCCTTACACTCGTCATTACAATGCGGTAAACTAGGACGATACGCGGCAGTATCGCCATTGACACGGCAAAAGAGCCACACGTATGATAAACCGTGGAACGGTTTCACTGAGGGGGAAGGGATTTGCCGTGATGCTCAGGCTGCTTTGCAACCTGCGAATGTTCGCGTTTGCGTACATGCTGATATGCCGCACTACGTCTCATCCTTTTGCCCCGCTGCCGCGCCACCGAAGGGGTTCGCTATACGGTGCCTCGCGCACATTTACATTGCGTGATCCGCTGCGGGGACACGAAGGGATGCAAGACAATGGGAATCGTTTTGGGGCTGGTCGGGGTGCTCCTCGGCCTCGGTATTGGCGCGGGCGTCGCATGGACGGTCGCATCACGCATTCGGGACACACGCGCACAAGACGAATTGACACGCGCACGGCTGGAAGCGGACCGCATCACCGAGGACGCACGCACCAAAGAACGAGAATTGACGCTCACTGCGAAGGATGATGCCCTCCAGTTGCGTGAGGAGATCGAGCGAGAAGTAAAGGAACAGCGGGCGAACGCCACCCGGCAGGAGCGGCGCATCCAGCAGAAAGAGGAATCGCTCGACCGCAAAACGGCGCAACTGGAGAAGCGCGACGACGATCTTGACACCCGCGAACGTGAGGTCGAAGCCGTGCGCGTGGAAGCGGAGGCGGTACGCGGGCGGCAGATCGCCGAATTGGAGCGCGTCTCGAACATGACGCGCGAGGAAGCGAAAGGCGTGCTGATCGCGTCCATCGAGGACGAGGTACGCGATACCGCCAACCGCCGTACCCGCGAGATCGAAGCGGAAATCAAAGAAGATTCCGACCGCCGCGCGCGTCAGGTACTGGCAACCGCGATCCAGCGGTGTGCGCCGGATTACATCGCGGAGGGACTTGTCACGGCGGTGCCGCTGCCGTCCGACGACATGAAGGGGCGCATCATCGGGCGTGAGGGGCGCAATATCCGTGCGCTGGAACAGGCGTTGGGTGTAGACCTCATCATTGACGACACGCCGGAGACGATCATGGTTTCGTCCTTCGATCCGGTGCGGCGCGAGACGGCGCGGCGTGCGCTCGCCAAGTTGCTTCAGGATGGGCGCATCCATCCCGCCCGCATCGAGGAAGTGGTGGAACGCATCACCGCCGAGATGGATCAGGTGATGAAGGAAGAAGGCGAGACCGTCGCGTATGAAGCGGGCGTTGCGGGGTTGCACCCGGAACTTATCCGGCTGCTCGGTCGTCTCAAGTTCCGTACGAGTTACGGGCAGAATGTATTGCAGCATTCGCTGGAAGTTTCGATCATCTCGGCGGGTATCGCGGCGGAGATCGGCGCGGATGTGAATGTCGCCAAGACTGCCGGATTGCTGCACGACATCGGCAAGGCGGTAGATCACGAGGTCGAAGGCCCCCATGCGCTAATCGGCGCGGAGATCGCGCAGCGGCTCGGTCGGTCGTCGCGCATCGTTCACGCGATTGCAGCGCATCATGGCGAGGTACAACCGGAGACGGTAGAGGCATTTATCATCGCCACCGCAGATTCGATCTCCGGTGGGCGTCCGGGAGCGCGGCGCGAGATGGTGGACCTCTACATTAAGCGGTTGGAAGCACTGGAAAGCATCGCTAACTCGTTCCCCGGTGTGGAACGCTCCTTCGCTATTCAGGCGGGGCGCGAAGTGCGAATCGCGGTGAAGCCGGAAGTGGTGGACGATCTCACCGCGACGCGCCTTGCCCGCGATGTGGTGAAGAAGATCGAGGAGACGATGGAATATCCCGGCCAAATCAAAGTCACGGTTATCCGGGAGATGAGAGTCGTGGATTATGCCCGCTGACGAATTGGGCTTCGTCCCATCGGCTTCCCGCCCCGCACCTGCTCCGACTCCGGAGGGGGGACAGGTGCCGTTGCGCGTGCTGCTTGTGGGGGACATTTTCGGCAACCCCGGCAGACAAGCCGCCACGCGCCTCATCCCCGCAGTGCGGCGGGAGCGCGATATTGACTTCGTGATTGCTAACGGCGAGAACGCGGCGGGCGGGCGCGGGCTGACCCGCAAAATCGCCGAGGAACTGCTCGCGTCAGGCATTGATGTGCTGACGCTCGGCAATCACACATGGTCGCAGCGCGAGATGGAAAGCGTGCTGCTGGACAAATCGCTGCCTATCGTGCGCCCGTACAATTATCCGTCCGGCGTGCCGGGTCGGGGCTACGTTGATGTGCATGTGCGTGGGGAGCGGGTGCGGGTGCTCAACCTCATGGGGCGCACATTCATGGGGGAAGGGCTTGACGACCCCTTCCGGGCGGCGGACGATGTGCTGCACACGACCCCCGGCGACGCGATCACGTTCGTGGATTTCCACGCGGAAGCGACGAGCGAAAAAGTGGCGATGGGCTGGCATCTCGATGGGCGGGTTGCCGCAGTGTTCGGGACACACACGCACATTCCCACTGCGGATGCTCGTA
>JBBRMX010000314.1:0-3924 GCA_038230615.1 Thermomicrobiales bacterium
ATTTTCGCCACTTCTTCGGGATAGCGCGGCACAGGGATAACGAATGAGACCGCAACGCCGATACAGAAGCCGAGGAACATCCCGACACCGCCGATGCGCGGCACGGCACCAGGGCGCAGATGCCGCACCCCGGTGCGACCGAGCAACCCCAGTTGCCGCGCCAGCCGCTCGACCTGCGCGACGAAGTAGACCGTTGCGAGGACAGTCGAAACAAAGAGCACGACTGCGATGAGCACGTTCGCCACAAGACCACTCCGTCGGTTTCGTCAGTTTCGTTGGCGGGCGCAGCATCGGTGGATCGCTCGCAGCGCGGAACGTACCTGTATGGGTAACACCGTCAGTCTGCGACGCCCGCACGCATCTTCAGCATATCCGCCGGAACCGAGAACCGCCCGCACAGCGCGGAGACCCGCGCCTGCACACCTGCCAGAATCGCTTCGTCCTTGCCGGAGCGGAGGGTGATGACGATGAGGTCGGCGATTTCGTCCATCTCCACCAGCCCCATACCCCGCGTCGTGACCGTCGGGGTGCCGATGCGAACACCGCTTGCGACCATCGCAGAGCGCGTCTCGCCCGGAACCGTGTTCTTGTTCGCGGTGATGGCGACGCTGTCGAGCAGTTTTTCCGCCGCTTTGCCGCTCATCTCCACATTGCTCTTGGGGAGGTCAATGAGCATCAAGTGATTATCGGTGCCGCCGGAGACGATATGCATCCCGCGCTCCTGCAATGCCCCGGCGAGGCGGCGGGCATTGTCGAGGACGTTCTGCGCGTAGACCGTGAACGAGGGCTGCAATGCTTCTCCGAACGCGACCGCCTTGCCCGCGATCACGTGCATGAGCGGTCCGCCTTGGATGCCGGGAAGCACCGCTTTGTCTATCGCCTTGGCGTATTCCTCATCGCAGAGGATCAACCCGCCGCGTGGCCCGCGCAGTGTCTTGTGCGTCGTCGTCGTCACGATCTGCGCGTGACCGATCGGGCTAGGATAGATACCCGCCGCGACCAGCCCCGCGACATGCGCGATGTCCGCCATGAGGATCGCGCCGACGCTATCCGCAATGGCGCGGAAGCGGGGGAAATCGAGGCGACGTGAGTACGCGCTGAAGCCCGCGATAATCATTTTGGGCTTGAAGGTGTGTGCTTGGCGTTCGAGAGCATCGTAATCAATCAGGTCGGTTTCCGGTTCGAGTTCGTAATGCTGCGCCTCGAACCATTTGCCGGAGACATTCGCAGGCAGGCCATGCGAGAGATGCCCGCCGTTGGCGAGCGACTGCGACAAGATGCGGTCTCCCGGTTGAAGCAACGCGAAGAACGCGGCGAAGTTTGCCTGTGCGCCCGCGTGGGGCTGCACATTGGCGTGCTGTGCGCCGAAAAGTTGCTTCGCACGGTCAATGGCGAGGATTTCGACATCGTCTACGTATTCGCAGCCACCGTAGTATCGCTTGCCGGGGTAACCCTCGGCATATTTGTTGGTCAGCACCGAGCCGACCGCCAGCATCACAGCAGCGGAAGTATAGTTTTCCGACGCGATCAACTCGATATTATCGCGCTGGCGACGTTCCTCGTTGGCAATCGCCGCAGCGACCGCAGGGTCAAAATCGAACAGGTCAACCACGACGACCTCCCTTGCAATGGCACCGTGCGCGACGATTTTTGCGCCTGTGTTCGCCCGTAGTATGCGCGTCCCGTTATGCGGCGTCAAACACGGCGGCGGTTGCGAGTGCGGGCGCGGCGTGGTACGCTTGCGGGGTGTCGCGGGAGTAACTCAGCGGTAGAGTTCCTGCCTTCCAAGCAGGCTGTCGTGGGTTCGAATCCCATCTCCCGCTCCATCTTTTCCCTTATATAGCAGCAAAAACGGGGAACCGCCCGAAGGCGGTTTTGTTCGCTGTGAGTCGTTTGGGTACGATTTGGGTACATCGTCGTTTATGCCGTACCCGCGAAGGCGAATGCCGCCGGGGTTACGATGTCATCTCCCTGCATGTCTGTGATGGCATGTGCGTAGAGTTTCAGAGTGATTGCGGGGTTCGCGTGTCCGAGCCGACGCGCTACCCGCGCCACGTCCCACCCGTCCATTAGCAGGTGCGTTGCGTGCGTGTGGCGCAAATCGTGGATGTGGAAGCGGGGTAGCGTATCTTCGTCCCGGTTCGTCGCCTCGTTCACGGCGCGGATGATCGCGTATAAGTTGCGGAGTACGTTTGACGGGGTGAGCGGGCCGCCCGTCTCGCTGGCGAACACGAGGTCGTGATCGTCCCATGCCGCGCCCAACAATAGGCGTCGTGCGAGTTGTCGCTTCCGATGTTCAGAGAGTGCCGAGACCGATTCGGGAAAGAGCGTGATAGTCCGCAACGCCGCTGCTGTCTTCGGCGTGGTGAAGTGTGTCGCGCCGTTGATCTCTTCCAGCGATTGGCGCACCTGCAACCGCTGCTTCACGAGGTCTATGTCCTGCCAGCGTAAGCCGAGCACTTCGCCCCGGCGCATCCCAGTCTGCACCAAGAGCAGCCAGATGGGGCTATACGCGTCCGATGTGGCGCGTGAGAGGAACCGCCCGATCTGCGGCGCGGTGAGTACTACAGCAGGCCGCGAGCGCACCGTGGGTGCATCAACGGCCAAGAACGGATTCGCGGGGATCATGCGACGCTTGAGGGCGTAGGTGAAGACCTGTCGCAGGTGTTTGTGGCACCGATGCACCATTGCGTCCGAGCAGCCGCTCGCCCGTAGTGCCGCATACCCGGCGTCAACCGACGCGGGCTGCACCTTCTGGATCGTCAGGTTCCCGAAGATGGGCAGGATATGAGTGTCAATTATCCGGCGATACTCGATGACGGTGCGCGGGCGCGGACGCGGCTCTGGTCGTGTGCCGTTGCCGTGTGTCAATTATCCGGCGATACTCGAGGACGGTGCGCGGCTTCGGGTTCGTCCCTTTCCAGACTTCCAACCATTGCGCGAAGAGTTCTGCCACCGTCAGTTTCGGCGGGTCTATATAGATTCCTCGATCCTTCTCCGATTCCCACTCGCGTTCCGCCCGCTCCGCTTCCTTCTTAGTGCCGAATGTCCCTCGCCGGAATCTGCGCTCTCCCGTTGCCGGATCGGGCAACAGATCAACCCGCACACGATACGCTGTTCCCGTCTTGCCGACACGCTTCTCAATCGCCACGCTTTTTCTCCTCTCAGATGCAAGGGCGGGGCGGTAACTGCCGCCCCGCTTGTGTCGTTACGCCGCGACCGTCGCAGGCGTCGGCAGCGTCAACTCGTGTACACTCACGCACCGATCTAGCCGGAACGAGCGGTACATTCCCCGCATCGTGCAGAACGCCCACGCCACGAGGTTATTGTCGTTTGTCAGTGTCACTTTCGTTGGGTAGAGCACGCGGGCGGTCGTCTCTCCGTCGTGTGTGTACAGCACCACTAACCCCGCCCCTTCCTGCACAGCGGTGATGAATTGTGCAATCACGCCCATGTTCACGTCCGATGCGGAGTGGAGGCTGTATGCCGTGACACACTCCCCTGCCGTCTCGGTGTCGGTCTGCTCGGTGATCGTGCGGGGCAGACTGATCGTCTGTGCGACGTAGCGGGTGTAGGTGAAGGTGGTATCCTGCGAAACAGTCATCGGGCGAACTCCCTTTGGCTACCGCCCCTGTCGTGTGTCCAGCACGGCGGGGGCATTTGTGTTGTCGGCGGCATTTCCAGTGAGAACGTTGTTCAGTGCATTGCCGCTCGCGGAAATAGCCGAGGTACCGAGGAGCGTCAGGTTCTCGAGGTTTGCGCCGAGCGTATAGTCGATAGCGCTCTGCACGGTGTCGGAACCTTCGTTCAGGTTTTCGGTGACGATATCGCCCGCGTCATCCACGACGTAGGTGTCGTTTCCCACTCCGCCGATCATCGTGTCGGCCCCCGCGCCGCCGTTTAACGTGTCATTGCCGGCGCCGC
>JBBRMX010000315.1:0-3867 GCA_038230615.1 Thermomicrobiales bacterium
CCGCGATCAAGCCAACCACGATCCACCCGATGATGCCAAGACCGAAGTTGATCGCCGCGAACGGTACGAGTGCTGTCATGTCCTGAACCTCCTGTGAAGAATCCCGCGCCGGGGAACGCCCCCCGGTGTGTGTTGCTTCTCTATAAAGCAAACTCCGTGCCACGACAAAAGTAGTACGTACAGATCGTGCGGGGGCAACAGAAAAGGGATACCACCGGCGTTGATGGCATCCCCTATGGAAATGGTATTTTGGGCGAGAACGCCCACCCCTTCCTATGCATTCCTCGTGCCACCCGTGAAACATACCGGCTACGTCAGGGTACCGATGATGGCGATAGGTGGAAAATCGGGCATTGCGCGGAGATGTGGGAGCACGTCCGAAGCAAGGACTGCGATGCAACAGGTCGCGGGGCCGCCAGACGCTACGAGGTCAATTGTTGTGGTAGCAGCGGGCGTAAACTGCAGATTGGCGGTGTGTGCGAGATCGTGCGCCTCGGCAGCCACTCCTCGTGACCCGACTGGCAAGATGTCCCCAACACCCGTAATTTCCTGCAATCGTCGGAGCAGGCGCGGTGTCAGAAGGGAAGGGTCATTTGAGAGAAGCACATGATACGGCGCGGATTTCGGCGTCCCGATACAGGCGACGAGATCGCCCGCCGTTGCCCGACCGGGACGAAAGTTGCCCGCTGCGACGATGCCGAGCACCGTGATGCCGACGCCGGTCGCGGCGGTTACGACATTTTCTTCCGTGCTGCCGGTGAGCATCGTGGCGGGGTTCATACCTGCATCGCGCATCTCGTCATCTATTCCCGCGAGGATGGCATCGCCCGTGGGGGTACGCTCTACTGCGAGGGTATTTGTGAGTAGCAGCGGTGTCGCACCACACGCGACGATCTCGGAGAGCGGCACGCGAGCGGCGAACCTTCCCACTTCGTACGCGCTGGCGGGGTAGGTGTCGTGTGGTTTCGGACCGATTCCCCCGACCGAATCACACGCGACAACAAGCAACATTCCCGGCGCGACGGCGAGCACGGAGAGATCGCGCACCTGTCGCCATGCTGCATCGCCACGCGCCGCAGCACCGAGCAATGTATGCCACCCGTCCGGCGGCGTCATGCGTACGATGCGATGGCGTTGAGCAGCATCTCGGTGAAGGCGGGGATATCGGCATCCATCCCAACTGCGACGTGCGGCGTACGTCCTGTCACTCCGAGCAGGTCTACAACGGTGCGCCCGCGTGTCCACGTACCGACGGTCTCGATCTCCACGGCGTACTGTTGCGTCGTCACAATGCCGGGTCGGACAATCTGCGCGACGGCGAGGGGATCGTGTAGCGGTGCGCCCGCGTACCCGTAGGTGTCACCATATGCCCGCATCCGAAACTCCAGCATCTGCGCAAACGCGGTTGCGACTTTCTTGCCGGTATCACGCAGGCGGGTAACATGCGCGGGGGTAAATCTTGCCCGCATCGTCAGATGTAGCCCGATCATCGTCACTGGCACGCCCGCGTCGAAGACGATCCGTGCCGCTTCGGGGTCATTAAAGATATTTGCTTCGGCAGACGGTGTGACATTGCCTTCATAGGCTGCACCACCCATCAGGCAAATATGCGCGATGCGCGAGTGCAAATCGGGATACTGCAAAAGAAACAGCGCGATGTTCGTCAGCGGCCCGGTAGGAATGAGTGTGACCGGTTCCGCGCTGTCGCGTACCGTCTGCGCGATGAGGTCAACCGCAGAGAGTGCGACAACGGTACCGCTGCTTTGCGGGAGGGCGACGCCGCCAAAACCTGCCGCGCCGTGAATGCCTGCTCCTGAACCGAACGGGTGTAGCATCGCCCGCCCCGCCCCCTGCGCGACCGGGATGCCTTCGATGCCCGCGAAGGCGAGCAGGTCGAGGGCATTGCGTGTCGTCTGTGCTATGCCGGTGTTGCCACCGACGGTCGTAATTGCCCGTACATTGAGGGCGGGTGACGCACAGGCAAGCAGGATGCCCGCCGCATCATCCACCCCTGGATCGCAATCCAGCACTACTGGTGTCGCCATCGCTCCCCCCGCACAGGCTCGATTATTGCTGCGGCTGCCGCTGTGTGTACTGTCGCCTGCACAGGGTGGCACGTCAAGCGGGGAGCGGTGTCATCGGCGGCGTGGGGAAGCGCGGGTTTGGCTCCGGCAGATCGGGTGGTGCATTGTCGCCGTCACCGGGGAGACGCAGCGGTTCGTCCGGTATGCGCGTGCCGGGGAGGTCGTCATCGCTGCCGGGAAGCATCGGTGTGCCGGGAAGCCCCGGACCCGGTGCCGGGTCTATGCCCCCCGGTAGCCCATCCGGTATCGGGCGTCCGGGGAGGGGAGAACGTAAGAGTACATTGCGCGTCGTTGGGGTATTCATGGTATTTGCTCCTTTCACTTTGCAGAAAGGCAACATGGGTGCCACGGCAACGGTGGGAAGGGTAGACTGCCCGAACGCGACACGATGAACGACCATAGGAGGGAGTATGAGCATGACGCAGCGCGTCGAGTTTGGCTGGAAGGTGCCGGAGTTTTCCGCAGACGGTAGCGATTTTGCCACATTGACGGCACAGACGACCGCGACGCTCGATCTCGTGCAAGGGCGGTTTGCATCCGCGTGGGTGACAGACCATATGGTACCGTGGGCGAAATGGCAGGAAAAATCTGTGCCGACGGTGGAATGCTGGACGACGCTTACCTTTCTTGCCTCTCGCTACCCTGAACTGACGTGGGGCGCGATTGTCCTCTGCCAGTCGTACCGCAACCCCGCACTCTTGGCGAAGATGGTCGCCAACCTCGCCGCGTTCATTCCCGGCAAGGTCGTGTTCGGCATCGGGGCAGGGTGGAAGGAAGACGAATACCGCGCCTATAACTGGGATTTCCCGCGTCCCGCCGTACGAATCGCGCAACTGGCGGAGACCGTCGAGATCGTCCGGCGACTGTGGGCAGACGACGATGTGACCTATGAAGGGACGCACTACGCAGTGCGAAATGCCTATCTCAACCCGAAGCCAGTGCCAGTGCCGCCCGTGATGATCGGCGGCAGTGGCGAGCAATTGATGCTCAAACTGGTCGCGCAGCACGCCGACTGGTGGAACGGCGGCGGCGATCTGACGACGTACCGGCACAAACTCGATGTGTTGCGCGGGCATTGCGAGACGGTCGGGCGGGATTTTGCCCAGATTCGCAAGACGTGGCAATGCGAGTGTGTCGCGGTTGCGCCGACCGAAACGGACGCTCGCCAGATGGCAACCGACTGTCGCTACTATAACGGCAACGAGGATGCCGCGTTGATCGGCACACCCGCGCAGATCGTGGAGAAAATCGGTGCATGGGTAGCAGCGGGCTGCACGTACTTCCAGTTGCGCTTCGCGGATTTCCCGCATACCGACGGTATCCGGCTGTTTATGGACGAAGTGATGCCGCACTTCACGGGCGAGTAATAAACCCCGTCCCGCGTTGTCGTCTGCTTGTCATCAGAAGGAGTTTGCCCGATGCGACCGCTGAAGATCACGAAGATACGGGTCCACGAGTACACGCATGAGATCGCAGACCTCGGCAGGGATTACAACGGCTTCAATAATGTCTATGAACCGGGCGCACGCACGACGCAGCGCGGGTATCTCGTCGTCGTCGAGACGGACGCGGGCATCACCGGAGAGTACGCAGGCGGCGATAGTGCTGCCCTCGCACAAATCCCGATGTTCGCGGAGTACCTTCTTGGGCGCAACCCGCTGGAACGCGAGTTGATCCACAATGACCTCAAACGCGCTCTCCGCAAGCAGGATCGCATGGGTATCGGGCCGATTGACTGCGCCCTATGGGACATCGCGGGCAAACTCTACGACGCCCCGGTGTC
>JBBRMX010000316.1:0-3849 GCA_038230615.1 Thermomicrobiales bacterium
CGTCAGCACCCCGACGGCATGATCGGGGTTCGTCATGTCTCCTTCGACATACAAGACGCCCTTTGGCAAATCGGACGGCGGCTTCGCCACATCGCTGGCAACGACCTCATACCCGTGCGCCACCAGTTCTTTGACTACCTGGTGGCCGATTCGTCCGCTCGATCCGGTCACAACTACGCGCATGGATCATTCCTTTCAGTCGTGCGGCAACAAGATACACATAACGGGCGGCGAATAGTGCGCACCGAGCACATACTCATGCCCCGCCTCATTATTGATTACTAGTTACTTTTGCTGGCGAGTTCGTCGCGCCAATGATGCTTCGGTTTCCAGCCGAGGACGCGCTTCGCACGGGCATTCGAGATGTCGGCATTGCCGTCGGGGACATCAATCGTCAGTTTTGTGGCAGCGGTGTATTTGGCGCGGAGTTGCGGCGCGACAGGCTCATCTGAGAATGCTTCGTCGTTAATGACATAAAGCACATCGCAGCCAAGATTGTTCTTTTCGACGCTCAGACGGAATGCGTCCGCAAGATCGCGGGAATCGGTATAGGAGTAACTGAGCCATGCTTTGGGGCGCTGGCGCATCAGGGCAACGCGGGCGGCGTACTCATCTGGTCCGATGACCAGCGCGGGGCGAATCGAGATTGCCTGTGCGCCGGTGCGGGCGTGCAGCATCCGCATCGCCGCCTCCCCTGCCACCTTCGACAGCCCGTAGGCATTGACGACGAAAGGCGGCGTCTGCTCATTCCACGGCCACGCAGGGGGGGCGATGCGATCTGCGGCGCGGGCATACTGATGCACATTGACGCTGCTCGCCTCGGAGACTTTCTTGATGCCAAGGATGGCACACGCTTCCACTACATGATACATACCGAGGCTATTGATGCGCCACACCTCGGTGGGCGGGTTTTGCGACACCGGCCAGACATTCGGCAACGCAGCGAGGTGGATTACCGCGTCCGCCACTTTGCCCTTCCACGACAGCACCCCGACGACCTGCCCCATGTCGGTCGTATCGGTTCGCACAAATGTGACACCGGCAACAGATTCTTTCGGCGGACGGCGGCTGGCATTGATGACTTCATGCCCCGCCTCGACGAGGTTGTGCAGCACGATCTTGCCGACAACCCCGCTCCCGCCCGTCACGACGATACGCATATGTTCGCTCCCTTCGGGTTTTACTTTACGATGTCCCGCCAGCGGTATTGCTGTTCGAAGCCGAGGAGCCGCTTGGCTTTTTCATTCGTGACGCCTGCTTGTGTGCCGGTGAGGAAGCGTGCTTTGTCACCCGCCTGCGCGAAATACTGCGGCACGAGTTCCGCGAGCGGGCGTTCCGCCCATGCATCCTCGGCAGTGCCGTAGATTATGTCGTCCACCACTTCGGTGTGTTCGAGAGCGAGCCGGAAAATCGTGGCAAGATCACGCACATCTATGTACGTCCACAAAAAACCGCCCGCAACGAGCGGGTCTTTGCGGTTCGCATCGAAACGCTTCTGGTATTCCTCCGGCAACACGACAGCGGGCGGGCGGATGCTGATCGTCCGCATTCCCGCGCGGCGATGAAACCCGCGCAATACTTCCTCGCTCGCCACTTTGGAGAGGGCGTACGGGTCTTGCGCGAGGGGGCGATGGTCTTCGTCCACCGGAAAGTAATCCGGCGTGAAATCACGGTAGCGGAAATCAAGCCCCAAATGATTGATGCTGGAAGCATAGATCACGGTGCCGACACCGAGCGCGTAACAGGCTTCGCACACATTGTACGTGCCGGTCACATTATCATTGAAGACTACATTTGCAGGATTCTTGAGCGGGTTCGGGATAGCGGCGATGTGCATCACGGCGTCCGCCCCCGCGAATGCGACGAGCACTTGTCCGAGATCATCCATATTCGTTTGGATGAATTGCACGCCCGGTTGGGGTTGTTTGGGTGCGCTGCGCGTCGCATTGACGACTTCGTAGCCGTGCTGTACGAGGTCCATGCAGATAATATGCCCGATCCCGCCGCTCCCGCCGGTAACAACGACTTTCATGCGTGCTTCCTCCTGCCGATTCCCCTGCGTTCGTCGCGTCAGTGTATCATCGTCACGAACTCGCACGAACAATACTAGCGTATTGCGTCCCCGCATTCATGACGCCACCGTGCGGGGGTGCGCTATACTGCGCGGGGGAAATGATAGGGATTTTTTACATGGGAGAACATGCCATCGCACGGACAACGCCACGCATATCATCGCCCGCACGCACGGTCAAAAGTACGCCACTGGCGCAGATGGAGCCGGAAGTCATCCGCGCCGCCGGACTGCTCGGCGTGCCGTTCGGCAGATGGGATTTGCTCCGCGAGGCACTTATTCATCGGTCGTACCTCAATGAGGAAGAAGACGCGACCGATTCCAACGAGCGGTTGGAGTTTCTAGGCGACGCCGCGCTCGGTTTCATCACAGCGCGGTATTTGTTCGACCGCTACACCGACGCCCCGGAAGGACAACTGACGCGCCGCCGCATGGCACTCGTCAGCAATCAGACACTCGCCCGCTGGACACGCGCGCTCGGTCTGGATGATTGCATCTTGATCTCCAAAGGTGAGCGCGGCGCGGAGTTCCCCGACCGGGTGCTTGGCGGCACATTCGAGGCGATTCTCGCCGCGATTATGCTCGACCGCGGGCTTGAGGCGGTGGAGCAGTTTCTCCGCCCCATCCTCGAAGCGGAAGCGGACGATGCGATCAATGCGACGATGGCGAAAAATTTCAAGGGCAGATTACAGGAAGTCGTGCAGGAGCGGGAGCGCGTGACGCCAACGTACCGCACGATGGACGAAAACGGCCCTGAGCATGAACGGCGGTTCACTGTTGCGGCGATGGCGGGCGAACGCGTCATTGCCACCGGCACTGGCAGGAGTAAACAGGCGGCCGAGCAAGAAGCCGCGATGCGTGCATTGGCGACGTACGGCGAATGAGACGTTGTACCCTTTGCCCCCCAAGCCAGAATGATCTAGCCAGAAGGAGCACCTATGAGCGGCGTCTACGGGGAATTGCGTGTCTTCACCGGTAACGCGAACCCCGCGCTTGCCGAGAAAATCTGCCAGTATATCGGTGTACCGCTGGGGCAGGCGGAGGTATTCGAGTTTTCGAACGAGAATATTTTCGTGCGTATCCTCGAAAGCGTGCGCGAGAACGATGTCTTTGTCGTGCAGCCGATCTGCCGCCCGATGCATCGTTCGATCATGGAATTGCTCATTATGATAGATGCCCTCAAACGGGCGTCGGCGGGGCGCATCACGGCGGTAGTGCCGTACTTCGGGTACGGGCGCACCGACAAGAAAGACCAGCCCCGTGTACCGATCACGGCACGGTTGCTGGCAGATATGATCTCGGTGGCGGGGGCAAACCGTGTGCTGACGCTCGATCTGCACGCGGGGCAGATTCAGGGCTTCTTCAATATTCCGGTGGACGAACTCACCGCCCTGATGCTGCTCGGCGACTATTTCCGCGAGAAACGATTGCAGAATCTCGTCGTACTTGCCCCCGATCTCGGCAGCGCGAAACGGGCGCGGAATGTTGCGGAACTCGTCAACGCACCCCTTGCGATTATCGAAAAGCGGCGCACCGGCAATACCGGGCATACCGAAATTCTCAATGTGATCGGCGAGGTGGACGGTTGCCCCGTGCTGATCGTGGACGACGAGATTGATACCGCGAACAGCATCTGTCAGGCGGCGGGAGCGGCGGTCGCACGCGGGGCGACGGCAGTATACGCCGCCTGCACCCACGCGGTACTGTCTGGCCCTGCGCTCGAACGCCTCACGAACAGCCCGATACGGGAGATTGTCTGCACAGACACGATCCCGCTC
>JBBRMX010000317.1:0-3799 GCA_038230615.1 Thermomicrobiales bacterium
ATACTCGGGGTCGAAGCCCCGCATCGGGTGCAACTGCCCGGTTCCCGCTGCCGCCATCATAGCGACCATATCGCCTTTGTCCTGCAGCGTAATCTGGCGGTCCGGCGCAGTGTCCGCAGATGCAGATACTGTATGCAAATCTTCAGAAGCGAAAGAAGGCGAATCATTGTGAACCACGCGGTGTTCCTTTCTCGAGGCATCCGATTGACATGTGCGGTGTCGCTACCCTATCATCCGGCGCATACGTATGCAATGCGTCTTTTTCGCGCAAGCATGTGGGTGCGACACAATGGATAGCAAACCGCCCCGGCAAAATGTGCGCCCTGTCAGCGTACGCAAGGTAACGTCTGTTGATGTCGCTCGGCTGGCGGGGGTCAATCAATCCACGGTGTCGCGTGCCTTCAGTGACGACCGTGCGGTTGCGGACGAGACCCGCACGCGGGTCTACACTGCGGCGCGGACGCTTGGTTACACGCCGAATCTGCTTGCCCGCAGCCTCGTGACACAGCGCACAAATATCGTCGCTATTGTCATGGCACATATCAGCAGCCCGTACCAACCCTACATTCTCGATAAGTTCATTCAAGAATTGCGGGCGATGGGCCGACAGGCACTCGTCTTCACCGCCGGACCGGAGCAGGAGGTAGATGACGTGCTTCCTCTCGCGCTGCAATACCGTGTGGATGCGTTGATTGTCACCTCAGCAACGCTCTCGTCGGCGGGGCTGGCAGATTGCGCCCGCGATGGATTGCCCGTCATCCTGTTCAATCGTCTTGTCGCGGGGGCGAATGTGAGCGCGGTGGGGTGCGACAACGTCGCCGGGGGCGAACTAGTGGCGGATTATCTCATCGGGGCGGGGCATCATCGCTTCGCATATATCGCGGGGAACGCCAACAGTTCGACGAATCGTGAGCGCGAACAGGGCTACTTTGGTGCATTGCAGGCGCACGGCGTCGCGGCAGTGCTCCATGAACCGGGGGAGTACACGTACGAGTCCGGCTACCGGGCAGCGCAGCGATTGCTTGGTCGCCCTGACCCGCCGGACGCGCTTTTCTGTGCCAGCGACATTATCGCTCTCGGTGCGCTCGATTGCGCCCGCGATTGCGGCGTGCGCGTGCCGGACGATCTTTCGGTAATTGGGTTCGACGACATTCCGATGGCGGGATGGTCCGCATATGCCCTCAGCACCGTGCGCCAGCCCGTCAGCCGCATGATTGATGCGACACTGGCGATTCTTGCACGTCAACTGGACGATCCCACCGCCCCTCCGGTCATCGAGCGGTTCCCAGTCACCCTCGTCGCGCGTCGTTCGGCGCGGCTGCCGCAGCGGGTAGAACATCGTCGGTTGTGAGAGAAGACGATACACGGTACGAATAATGAGCGGCGAACAACCAACGACTATCACTGATGGCTTCCCGGAGGGATGAACACGATGGCGGCAACGAATACCTATGATGTGATCGTCATCGGCGTTGGCGGGATGGGCAGCGCGACGTGCTATCAACTTGCGCGGCGGGGCAAGCGCGTGCTTGGTATCGAGCGGTTCGATATTCCGCACGACCGGGGATCGTCACACGGTTATACACGCATTATCCGGTTGGCATACTACGAAGACCCGTCGTATGTCGCCCTGCTCCGTCGGTCGTACGATCTCTGGCGCGAGATCGAGCGCGAATCCGGTGCGCATATTCTCCACATCACCGGCTCGATAGACGCGGGTGCGGAAGACAACTGGGTCTTCAAGGGCGCATTGCAGTCCGCGCAGGAATACGACTTGCCCCATGACGTGCTGGATGGTGACGAGGTGAACCGTCGCTTTCCCGCGTATCATCTGCCGCGCCACATCCTCAGCCTATACCAACCGGAGGGCGGCTTTGTCACGCCGGAGCGGGCAATCGTGGCGTACAGCAATGCAGCGATGGCGTATGGCGCGGAGATTCATGCGCGGGAGCAGGTGCGCGAGTATACCCCGACTGCACGCGGCGGTGTGCGCGTCGTCACCGACCGTGGTACCTACGAGGCGGGGCAACTCGTCATCACGGCGGGCGCGTGGGCGGCGGATTTATTGCCCGATCTGCGCGGGCTGGCGGTGCCGGAGCGTCAGGTGTTGATCTGGCTGCAACCCGCACATCCCGCTGCCTTCATGCCGGACGCGTTCCCGGTCTTCAACATCGAGGTGCCGGAGGGACGGTTCTACGGGTTACCGATCTACGGTGCACCGGGGTGGAAGTTCGGCAAATACCGTCACTTCGAGGAGACGGGCGACCCTGATACCTTACTCACCGAGCCGAACGCCCGCGACGAGGCGATGCTGCGCGACTTCGGCGCGACATATTTTCCCTCCGGCAATGGCGCAACGATGGGCATGAAGGCGTGCATGTTCACGAATACCCCGGACGGTCACTTCATCATTGACCGCCACCCGGACTATCCGCAAATCTCTTTCGCCTCGCCCTGCTCCGGTCACGGCTTTAAGTTCGTGAGTGTCGTAGGCGAAATTATGGCGGACCTCGCTACCGATGGCGCGACTGCACACGACATCTCGCTTTTCCGCCTCGACCGCTTCGCCCCCGATCCAGTCGTGTAGGGTTCTGGGAAAGGAGCGCATGCGCAGGTGCGATCTACCCCGCCGCCACCGCATCGCCCGCGTAGCCGTGCATCCGGGGGTCGCGCACGAGGCGCACCACAATCACCATCCCCGCGAGTGCGAGCAGCGCGGCGGTGAGAAAGAGCGCAGCGTACCCGTATTGGTCGGCGATCACCGCGCCGATGAGCGGTGCGCCGAACGCGAACGGTGCCTGCGCCACCGTGCCTAGCCCGATATATGTCGGGCGTTGTGCGGGCGGCGCAAAATCAATGATGAATGTGAACGCCGCCAGTTGCAATGCGCTCGTGCCAAGCCCGATCAGCAGGAAGATGGCGATATAGCCCGCCGCCCCGATACTGACGCTGTGCGCGGCGAAGGCGAGCAGTGCCGCCGCCGCCGTCGCAAAGGCACCGATCTCGATCACGCGCTTGTGTCCGCGCCGGTCGCCAACGCTGCCCCACAAGAGATTGCCTGCAGTCGAGGCGACGAGCAACACAACTGCGAATAGGCTCGCATCGCCATCGCTGAGCGCGAGTGTCCGCTTCGCATCCACGACATAAAACGCGCTTGCCGCGCCCGCCCCTGTGATGAGGACAATCGCTCCCAGATACCGGCGCAGATTACCGTCGCCGCGTAACACTACGGGGATGCGTCGCCAGAGGCTTTCGGTTGTGGGAGACGCGGCACGGGTGTGTTCCGGTGCGGCGATCACGGTGGTCGGCATCGGTTCCCGACCGAGCGCAATGAAGACGAACGACACGACGAGCAACACAAAGGTACACGCGAAGCAGAGCGCACACCCTACTGACCACGAAAACGAGCGTAACAGCACCGCTGCCCCCGCACTCCCGACGATGCCAAGCAGCCCACCGAGCGCGGACGACCACCCGAAAAACCGCCCGCGCCAGTCCGCCGGGAGCATCCGCGAGAGCAAATCGAGCCATCCCGGCATCGCCACGCCACCCGCCAGCGTTCCCGCCGCAATCAGCGTGAAGCACAACCAGAGCAGCACCGTCGGCGCGGTGTACGCCAAAAGCGGCGTCGCTATCGCCAGTACGAGATACGGCAACCGCTCGATCACTGTGCAGACGATGACGAAAGGCTTCTTGTGTGCGATCCGCTCGGTGTATCCCGCAACGAAGATCGGCGGCAGCAAACTTGCCGCCTTCACCGTCGTGATGAGACCGAGGGCAAGATTGGAATCCGTGAGAT
>JBBRMX010000318.1:0-3796 GCA_038230615.1 Thermomicrobiales bacterium
CGCCCTCGCGGATGCTAGCGCGAGGGCGTTTGTTGCTGTTGCGGCGTTACGCTCCCGCCTTCGGGGGGCGGGGCGGGGCATCGGTGGCGGTACCGCGCCGTTTCGCCAGTGCCTGCCAGACTGCTTCGGGCGGCACATCGGCAGCGCGAAGCAGCACGAGTGTGTGATAGAACAAGTCCGCGATCTCGCCCGCGAGGAGTGTAGGGGCGTCCGCGTCGCCGCGCTCGACATTTTTCGCGCCAATGATCGTCTCGGCAGCCTCCTCGCCCACTTTCTTGGCGATTTTGTCTATGCCCTCGCGGAAGAGATAGGTGGTGTACGACCCCTCCGGCATCTGCTGCTGCCGCCCTGCGATCACCGCCGCAATCTCATCCAGCACTGCGCTCGTAAGCACGGATGCGGCAGAGGTAGGCAACGGTGCTGCAACGGGCAAGGGCGTGAAGAAGCACGAGTCCGCACCCGTGTGGCAGGTCGGGCCATGCGGAATCGCCCGAACGAGGAGCGCGTCACCGTCGCAATCTACCGCCACGGAAACTACATCGAGGAAGTTGCCAGAAGTCGCGCCCTTCTCCCAGAGTTCTTGGCGGCTCCGGCTCCAGAACCAGACATGCGGCCCTGCGAGGGTGCGGGCGAGCGAATCGGCATTCATGTGTCCGAGCATCAGCACACTGCCCGTGTCGGCGTGCTGGACGACCGCAGCAACAAGCCCGTTCGCGTCCCATGTGATCGTGTGTTCCGCCTGCTGCATTACCCTCGCCTCGCCTTCACTCATGTCGTTTCAGCCACTGGTATACTATCACTGTACACGCAGATACTGTGTATGCAGAAGCACGGTGAACGGTGGACAGGAATGCGGGCCGAGCGAACGGAGCAGGATGCAGCGAACAACGCGAATCGTGTGGAACGGCGTAGCGGTCGGTACACTTACGGGGGTCGCACTGGGGGTCGTGCTCTATCGTGCGGTTCGGCGCGGCGAACGCGGCACATTGCATGAGCCAGCAGATGCGATTGTCGTCCTCGGTGCACAGGTGCGGCGCGATGGCACGCCCTCGGCGGCATTGCACGGGAGGGCAGAGCGGGCAATTGCGCTGTATCACGCGGGATATGCGCCGTGGTTCGTACCGACGGGCGGCATCGGCGATGCGGGTATTGCGGAAGCGGCAGTCGTCGAAGCACTTGCCGTGGCACGCGGTGTGCCGATAGAGGCAATAGTGCTCGAACCGTGTGCGACACGCACCGTGGAGAGTGCGGAGCGGGTCACGAAGATCGCACGGGAACGCGGCTGGCATTCGTTGATCGTCGTGAGCGACCCATTTCACCTGCAACGGTCGGCATGGCTGTTCGCGGCACGTGGGATGGCGGTGCAGACAGCGGGGACGGATGACTGCTACTTTTCCCCGCGCAGCCGCCGTTTCTACCGTCTGCGCGAACTAGCAGGAATCGTGATACAGGGACTGAATGGTGAGTTGTTGCCGCACCGGATGCAGCAACCGGAACAGGAGAAACACATGACTATCGAAGAAGCATACGCTGAACCAATCACGAAGACCGAGAAGAAGCGCGACCGCGCATTCTCGCTCGGCATCCTCTGCGGCATCGCGGCAGGGATTGTGGCGACGGTGGCTCTGAATCGCTCCGCGCAGGACGATACGCTGATGGATGAAGAACCGGTCGTCGAGTTGCAGCCCGCGATGTCGGGGGGTAATGGGGCGCAAGCGTACCCATTCAGCACCAAGACCGGACCGATGCCCGCCGTGCATGTCGAGCCTGCTTCATGAACGGGGTAAATCGCGCTACTGCCCTGAAATATCTCACGCTCGGTCTGGTCGCGGGATTGCTGTTTGCGCCCCGTGCAGGGTCGCAGACATGGGCGCGGGTTGTTTCGTCGTTCCAAGATTTGTTCGGCGGTACGGGCGGCAACGAGTTCGCCGAACCCGCAGAGTAACGAGTAAGTAGGCAAACCGCGTGGATGTTCCCCCTCCTCCCTCCCGTACGCCCTCGGCGCTGCGGCAGTTTCCGGTGACATGCGCGATCATCGCCGCGAATGTTGCGGTCTTTCTGTATGAACAGACGCTCTCCGCGAGCGCGTCCACGCTCTTTGAAATTCGGTGGGCATTGATCCCGCTTCGTTTCACCGAGCCGGACAAATTTGTGATCCCGAACAGCGCGGGGAACGGGACCGAGCCGCTCCCGCCGCCATTCGTCAATCTGCTGACGAGCGCGTTTCTCCATTCCGGCATGCCGCACATCCTACTCAATATGTTTTTCCTGTATGCCATCGGGCGGATGGTCGAGCAGGCGATTGGGAGCGGACGGTACACGCTGATCTACTTCCTCGCGGCACTTGGAAGCGGGCTGGTATCGCTCGCGGCACGGCTCGGTCAATTCACCGTCGTACTCGGCGCGAGCGGCGCGATCTACGGCGTCTTCGCGGCGTACATTCTGCTGCTGCCCCCCGGTAGCAATCGCAATCGTACGCTCATATGGGTGTTTGCCCTGGAAGTTATTCCCGCTATCATCCCTCCAGATGTCATTCTCCGGCTGACAGGGAGCGATTTTCTCGCCAGCGTTGATCATTTTGGGCATATCGGCGGGTTCCTCACGGGCGGCGCGGTGATGTATGTGCTGTTGCTGCGGGCGCGACAACGGCGGGCGCAGGCGGCTTCGATCTATGCGCCCCCCGACCCGACCGAGCAACCGGGCGACTGATGCCACGAAGCGGGAGGATGTATGTTTCCCTATGCCGATGACAACCGCGACCGTCTCCGCCGCCCCGTCGTGACAATCGTGCTCATCGCAATCAATGTCGTCGCCTTCCTCTATACGGTGATGTTGCCGACCGCAGACCGGAACTTTTTCGTCGCAAACTGGGGCGTCATCCCGGTACGCATCACGCAGTATGCCGCATTCACGCGAGCGAACCCCGAAATCACCTCCCCGTTCATCGCCACGCTGTTCACGAGTATGTTTCTGCACGGTGGCTGGTGGCACATTATCGGCAACATGCTCTTTCTGTGGGTCTTCGGGGACAATGTGGAAGACCGCATCGGGCCGTTTCGCTTCGTGATCTTCTATATCGCGTGCGGTCTAGTCGGCAATGTGACGCATATCGTCACGAACATCAATTCCCTTGCCCCGTCCATCGGCGCGAGCGGCGCAATTGCGGGAGTACTCGGCGGGTACATCGTGCTGCGCCCACGCGGGCAGGTTCGCAATCTGATCCTTCTCGGTTTCATCCCGATCTTCGTCACGCTCTCCGCGTGGATCGTGATCGGCTACTGGTTCGTATTGCAGGCATTCAACGGCGTCGGGTCGCTTGGCACGAATTTCCGCTCCGGCGGGAGTGGGGATGGCGTCGCATACTGGGCACACATCGGCGGATTCCTTGCAGGCGTCGTGCTTATCAAGCTATCTACCGCTAGCACGAGACCGTTGGCACCCTATAATTACTCGCCCCATCGCCACTAACACGTACCCACAATAAACGCTATCGCTCGGAAGCAATGATACGTCTGCCAGACAATGCAGAGGCTCATCGGAGGGTCTTCCTGTATGGTGGCATGATGTGCTCTGGCGTTCATCCACGGCACTATGCGATGCGGCTCGCCATCTTTGCGATCAGGGCAGCAATAGCATCGCGGGCATCCCCTGACGCACCCGACGCACTGAGCAGCCCGAATGCATTGGCGTGGTAGCCGTCCACAATCTCCAGACATTCCTTCTCCACGCCCGCCGCGTTCAGCATCTCAAGCACCGTCGCAACGCCGTCCGGCGGCACTTCGTCGCCTGCATACAG
>JBBRMX010000319.1:0-3791 GCA_038230615.1 Thermomicrobiales bacterium
CGAGCGTACGCGGCTGGAATACCACCCGGAGTTTACCGACGCCCTCATCCCGGTTTTGCAGGGTCTGCTTGGCAACGATCTCCTGCGCGACGGGGGCTGGTGGCGGTAGAAATGCAGAAAAAACCCCGGCGCGATATGGTACGCGCCGGGGTTTTTTCTGCGCCGAATTACGGGTTATGTTCGGTGTACGAGCCAGAGACGGTCGCGTACTCGCGGATACGTGCCTTGATCTCCTCGGCATAGTGAACAATTTCGTCGTTGATGCTGCTCACGCCCTGCTGAATCGTCTCGGCAAGTTTGTCTACCGCTTCTTCGATCATCGGCATGTTGTCGCTGAGGGCGGTCTGGATTTGCCCTTCAATATTCGCAAACTGCCCACCCATCAGGGTCTGCATCCGGTTGCGACCGCTCTCGCTACGAAGAAACGAGACCAACGCAAACCCACCGACTGCGAGTAGCGCGGTGCCGCCGTATTGCTTCAGTTTCTCCACACTGTCATTCCGTGCCGGTTCCATCGCCATGTCGGTATCCTCCTGCGGTTCTGTGCGCACATTTTGCCCGTTGCGGTGTTCGATACATGAATGATGCCACCAGAAAAAACGGCGGTCTCCCTACCGAGCAGATGGCGACACGGGCACGAGAGAGATACCCCGCGCCCTCCAATAGTTGGAGGTGGCAGGGCAGGATTCGATCTCGGTCTGCACGCCCGCTGCCCGCAATATGTCTGCCGCCCATTCGGCGGCGGCACGATATCCGGGGCTTGCCTGAATGCGATGGTGCTGCGCGATGCTGACGACCGATCCGCAGGCGATCTCTCCGCTCGCTTCGCCCGCGATGGCATCGTCGAGACGTTGAAACATCGCCACACCTCCCCTTTGCGTGGTCCGTGCGTCCGTGCGTCCGGTCTAGGCTGCTCGGAGTGTGGCACTCGCCCCCGCAGGCGTCAAGACGGGGCGGCGCAATGGCGAGAGAGAACAGAGAGAGGCTATGCCGCCAGCGGCAGCATATCTGCCGCTGCCCGACCCACTTTGCCGTTGGCGACTGAGATCGCGGCGTACAGTTGCTTGTCTATATTGCTGATCGTTTCCTGCGTCGTCGGGTCTGCGACTTCGACGTCCGGCGTGATGCCGATGCCGTTGAGGGCTTCGCCCTTCGCAGTAGTATAGACGCCGATCGTGATCTCGATGCCGGTGCCATCGCTCAGGTATTTTGTATAGGCGGTGCCGAGTACCCCAGTGGTTTTCGAGCCGATAATCGGGGACTGCTTGAAGTCGCGCAGCGCGAGGGCGAGGTATTCGCTGGCGGACGCGCTTCCTTTATCGAGCATCACGACGGTCGGCAAGGTCTCCAGTTTGCGCCCACTACTCACGGCGGTGGAGCAATTTTTGCCGATTGCCCGCCCGACATTGCAGCCGTATTCGGTCTTATCCGCAAGCCATCGCCCCGTGGCTTTCTCCTCTGCGGTCGCATAGCCGCCGGGGTTGCCGCGCAGATCGAGAATAAGTACATCCACATTCGCGGCGTGGAGCGCATCGAGGGCTTCATCGAGTTTTTCGGGGAAGTCTTTGTAGAATTGAAATGTGCGGATGTAGCCGATATGCCCTTCCAGCACCATATACGTGAGCGGCACCTGCCGGAAGGTTTGCGTGGTCACGGTGAGCGTGAAGGGCAGCAGTTGGCTCGCTCGTTGCAGTTTGACCTCGTGGACATCGCCCGCTTTCGGCGGCGCAAAGAGCATGCGGTAATTCTTCTCGGTCACTTCGGTGCCATCGAGTGCAAGAATCTGGTCGCCCTGTTGCACGCCCGCTGCCTCCATATTGCCGCCGGGGATGACCTGTGCGACGTAGACGCTCCCGTACGAGAAGACCGCCCGCAACCCGTAGAGCGTGATCGAGGTGTCGCCCTTGTCTTCCTTGCGCTGCTGGTCGGCGATACGCTTGGAGAGAAACGCGGTATGCGCGTCGTTCACGGTGTCCGCGAAACTTTCGATCAATTTCTGGCTGACGGTGCCTTGCGCGAGGTCGGTCGCGCTGCGGTCGGCAAGCACACGTACACTCTCCTCAAAGGTTGCCCACGCCGCATCTTTCTTGCCCGTGAATACGCCCTTCGCCGGGATCGCGGCATCGAGTGTTTTCTGCGCGGCGGTGTAGGCGTTGGTGAGCATGAGGGTGTTGTCCGGCTCTATGTAGAGATTTTTGTTCAGGGCGTCGTATGCCTCCTTGACTACCGTCAGTTCCGCGCCGATGTCGAGCGGGGCGGCGGCGGCAGGGAGCGGCAGGAGCAGCACGACGAACAGCGCGACGAGGCAAAGGCGAGGGAGGGAGCGCGACGATGACATGCGAAGTACCCCTTTCAGTGATGCCGCATCCGCAGCGACAATGATGCCGCAACGACGGCGAGAGATGCACCGGCAGAATATTATGCCGCAAGAGCGGGCGACATTTGCGAGGCGAGGGTGGAGAGCGCGGCGTCCATCTGCGGGTCACGCGCCGCCAACACATCCTGCGGCGTCCGCTCCACAATCACATCGGGCGTAATCCCGATGCGGTTGAACGACGAGCCTTTCGCGGAGACATATTCAGAAATCGTGATGGCGAGCAATGTGCCGTCGCCTAGTTCAGCGGGGATGCGGGAACCGACCGCACCCGCCGTCTTGCTCCCCACCAGTGTGACATTGCGAAACTCGCGCAGGGCAAGCGCAGTGATTTCGCTCGCGGAACCGCTCGATTCGTCCATCAGCACGATGATTGGCAGTGTTTCCTGCGGTTTTCCGTTCGCGTGGGCGATGAATGGCTCGTCCGTTTGCCTGCCGAGCGATTTGCCAATCGTTGTCCCTTGCGGCACAAAGCGTCCCGCGACCCGGTCTACTTCGTACCCGCCACCGTTGCCCCGAAAGTCAATAATGAGGCTGTCCACATTCTGGCGGTGCAGTTCTGCAAGAGCCTCATCGAAGCGATCCGCGATGCCACGGAAGAATTGGAAGGTCTGGATATACCCCGTATGCCCGTTGACGACGCGATAGGTGAGCGCGAGGCGGTCGTACTTGCGGATAGTTACCGTCACCGTTGCGGGGGCGGTGTCATAGGCGTGCAGCACCGTAAACATATGCACGCTGCCTTCTTGCGGGGCAATCAGTACAGTATTGCGGTTTTCCCACGTGATCGGCTGCCCATCGAGCGCAAGCAGATGATCGGCAGGGCGCAAGCCACCTGTCTGCGCGGGGCTGTTCTCCACCACCTGCTTGACATATGCCTGCCCGTCCACATTCACCGATATGATGCCGTAGTTGACAATGCTCGTGTCCCCCGTACGGCGGCGGCGGTCGTCATCAGACTGCGTCTGGTTCAACCAGTAGGTATGCTTATCGCCGAGGGTGCGCGTCATGCTGCCGACCAGACTATGCGCGAGATCGTACTGCGCGAGGTCTTTCGCGCCTGCCGATGCGATCAGACCGCGCAGATTTGTCTCGAACACCTGCCACTGC
Organism: Thermomicrobiales bacterium; assembly: GCA_038230615.1. Classification (GTDB taxonomy): domain Bacteria; phylum Chloroflexota; class Chloroflexia; order Thermomicrobiales; family JALYUS01; genus JBBRMX01. Next base: position 3,485 of record JBBRMX010000319.1, read on the forward strand.
GCCTTCGTGCCGTCACCGAGCGGCGGCATCGGCTGCTGAACACCGAGTTGCTTCTCAGCTTCGTCGTGCGCATTGGTGAGCAACGCCACGGTATCGGGCGTTGTGTAGTACAAGGCAACAAGGTTGTCGTATGCCGCTTTGACTACTTTCACTTCGCGGTCGGCATCGAGGGGTGCCGCTGCATGGACGGGAACGATGCCCGGAAATACGAGCAGCACCGTGAGAGACCAGACAAGCAAGAGGGAGCGCGTGCCACGCGCCGGATGGGAAGCGTTCATTCGGGGCAGAACCCTTTCCTTTGTATACA
>JBBRMX010000320.1:0-3760 GCA_038230615.1 Thermomicrobiales bacterium
AAGGGACGATGGCATTGGTCACGGGCGTGACAGTGCAACTGCTTCATATGCCCGAAGCAGTGCGGACGCTGCTCGTGATCTTTGATGAACTGGAAGCAGCGTCGGAAACAGTCGGGGCAATCATCGCTAGCGGCATCATTCCCGCCGCGCTCGAAATGATGGATGGCCCTGCCTGCCTTGCGGTGGAGGCGGCGTATCACGCGGGCTACCCCGACGACGGCAAGTCGAATATCCTTCTGATCGAGTTGGAGGGGTTGTCTGAGGGGCTGGACGAACTCGTCGAGCGCGTGACTGCGATCTGCCACGAGCGCGGTGCGCGGGAAGTCCGTGCCGCAAATACCGCTGCCGAGCGGGACGCGCTCTGGGCGGGGCGCAAAGGCGCATTGGGCGCAATGGGTCGCCTCGCGCCGAATTACTATCTGCAAGATAGCGTCGTGCCGCGCACGAAACTACCCGCCATCCTCAAGCGTGTCGCGGAAGTGGCGAAGAAGTATGATCTCCTCGTGACGAATGTCTTCCACGCGGGCGACGGCAATCTGCACCCCCTCCTGCTCTTTGATCGCCGCAAGGCGGGGGACATCGAGCGCGTTCTGGCAGCGGCGGCAGAGATCACGCGCATCTGCGTCGTGGAGGCGGGCGGGGCGGTCAGCGGCGAACATGGCATTGGGTTCGAGAAGCGTGCCGCACTCGCGTATGCGCTCTCGGCGGCAGACCTCGCCGCGATGGAGAAAGTGCGACGCAGTTTCGACCCGCACAACCGCCTCAATCCGAGTAAAGTGCTGCCGACGCCGGAAGACTTTCTGAAGTACCCGAAAGATGATCCCGCGCTGCTCGTGGCGAACGATTCATTTGTCGGCACCGTCGGCACGCACACCTCGACAAGCGCACACGAACATAGCACCCTGCCCGTCGAACTCGCTGACATCGCGGTGCCTGCGGACGATTAGCACCGGCGGGGTGTGTATCCGGTACGACAACCGTGCGGAAGAGACCGAAAACGAACGAGAGGGCGCGGGATGGTGCAAGCGACGGCTGCAATAGTAAATCTGGATCGGTTCGCGGCGGCGGTGGAAGGGATCGTCGGGGCGGCGCACATGCATGCAGGGGAGCGGACGGCAGCGTATGCCTTCGGGGATGTCGCGCCGATGCTCGTTGCCGCGCCGGGTTCGGCGGCGGAAGTAGCCGCGCTCGTCCGCGCCGCCGACGATGCGGGCGCGGCAATCGTGCCGTGGGGCGGTGGGACGCAGCAGCATCTCGGTGCACCGCCGCGCCGCTACGATCTCGCGGTGCGTCTCACGCGGCTTAATCGGGTGCTGGCGTATTCGCCGGACGATCTTGCCATCTCCGTAGAGGCGGGCGTGACGCTCGCCGATCTGCGCGGCGTCCTTGCCGCCGAGGGGCAGATATTCCCGGTCGAGGCACCGTTGCCGGAGCGCGTGACAGTTGGCGGGATGCACGCGACGCACATTTCCGGTCCGCGCCGCCTCGGATACGGCACGATGCGCGATTTCGTGATCGGGCTGGAAGTGGCGTATCCCGATGGCACACTCGGTAGCGCGGGCGGGATGGTCGTAAAAAATGTGACGGGCTACGACATGATGAAGTTGCATCTCGGCGCATTAGGGACGCTCGGCGTTATTACGCGCCTCAATTTCAAGACGCTGCCCCGCCCCGCCGCCGAACGCACCTTCGTGGTGCAGTTTTCGTCGCCGTTGCCGTCGTTCGCGCTTGCTGCCGACTTGCTCAATTCGCCCTTGATGCCGACCGCTTTAGAGCAATTCTCGCCCGGTGCGGCAACGGCGGTACGTGCACCGCTCGACGGCTATCTGCTCTGCGTGCGCGGCGAAGGGAGCGAACAGACCATTGTGCGGCAGGAGCGCGACCTGCGCGAAATGGCGATGCACCACGGCGCGACGGAGGTTGCGACCCTCGCAGGGGACGACCATGCCCGCTTCTGGAGCAGCGCGGCGGATTGGAACGCCACCGCCGAACTGACGCCCCACATGGCGGTACTGAAACTCAGTACGCTCCTCACCGATCTCCCCGCTGCGATCCTCGACGTGATGACCGTCGGGGAGCAGCACGGGTTACAGATCACGGCGCGGGCGTCGGCGGGCAATGGCGTCGCGTTTCTGCGCGTGGCGGGCGATGCTGCGGGGGTCGGGCTGCGTGCCACGCTGGACGATCTTCATCACCGCTGGCCCGCGCTGATCGTGTACGGTGCCACGCCCGTACAGGCGCGGGCATTGCCGATGTGGGGCATCGAGCCGCAGGCTATCGGTGTGATGCGCTCCCTCAAAGCGAACTTCGATCCGCACAGCACGTTGAATCCGGGGCGGTACGTCGGCGGCATCTGAATCGCGCAGGCAGCAACGGGACCGTTCCTCTCCCTTCGATCACCTATAAAAGAGAGCGACAACAGCGCGTTGTCGCTCTCTTGCATAGATGTGATGGTGCCAACGTTTACTTAGTCGGGCCGTTGAAGCCATCGAGACGGACGAAGTCGGATTCCGGCGTCAAGGTAATCGGGGGGACGGCGGTGGTGAGTGTCAGCGGCTTTGAGGCAATGACCGTGAAGATCGGAGAAAAGGTCGTCGTATAGAGGGATTCGTTCACAAAATCGCGGTTGTCGTGCGTGCTGACCGTGTTGCCGAACGAACCGATCTCGCGCATATTGCCCGGTGCGGCAGCACCAACCGCCACGCCCGACACGAGCGAAAGCGCGAGCGAACCGGCGACAAGACCTGAGGCAAGAACCCGACGAATGCTGTACATGCGTGTAACCTCCACAATGTTCGTGTGGGGGGCGACGCTTGCCGTCCTTCCCACATCTGCATCATAGGAGGGAGTTCTTGCACGGCGATGGCGGCTTGCTGACTATTTGCTGACGAAATTATGTCGGGCTGTCGTCGGTGTCTAGCGGTAACGGGGCGGCTAACTGGCTTTCCCCCACGACCGCACGGGCGCGAACATTTTCCCAGTGCAGATGTTCCACCGTGCCGATGTCGCGCAGATGCGTCACATCGTTGTAGCCGATCAGCCGCCAGCGGTCGGGCTTGCCGGGGCGGATGTGGAGATGCCAGCGGGTGATGCTCGCATTGTCGGTATGCACGGCGATCTGTGGGAGCATCGCCGCACCGAGCCGGAAGAAATGGAAAAATGCCGCCTCGATCACCCCGCCGTGGCAGACAACAACGATTTGTTTGCCCGCGTGGTCGGTCGTGATGCGATCCAGCGCGACGCCGACACGCACGAGAAATGCCGCCCAACTCTCGCCGCCCGGTGCGATGGGGCGGTACGGTTCGCGCTCGAAATCAGGCAGACCGAAGCGAGTATTTGCCTCGTCCAGCGAGAGGGCGTCCGCTTCTCCGACGCGCACCTCCTGCACCTCGTCATCGAGCAGCACCGGCACGCCGAGGGCGGGCGCGATAATCCCGGCAGTCTCGCGGGCGCGGGGGAGCGTGCTGGCGATCAAGACATCCGCCGCGATTTCCCCCGCCTGTAGGCGGTCGCGCAGATGCTCTGCCTGTGCGATGCCGAGCGAGGTTAGCCCCCGGTCGCCGCGCATCCCGCCGATGATCGGTTCCACATTCGCAATCGCCTCGCCGTGCCGGATGAGATAGAGGTGTGTCATCGTGGGGTATTTTCTCCTTGCGATACGAGAGGGGTGGATACGATCAAGATTGCGCGGGCAGGGTTGCAACCAGCGAGATCGTGCCGACCGCCGTCGTGCCGTTCGCGGTAAGCGGGATACGCCACT
>JBBRMX010000321.1:0-3745 GCA_038230615.1 Thermomicrobiales bacterium
GATACGCTCCGCAACGAATGCGAGGTCTTCGCGGGTCACATCGGTGTCGCTCAAGTCCACCTCGTCCCCCGTATAGCGAGCGGTGGGCTTGCGCCCGAGGTCCATCACAATTTCAAGGAGGGCACTGCGGTTGCCCAGTTCGGTGAGCGCGTCCGCGATATACGGCGGGAGAACAGCCAGTAAATCTTCGAGGTTATCGGTCATTTCCTGCTCGTATCGGCGTAGTTGGGTTGGAACGGACGCAACGGAGGAATCGAACTGCTGATCCTGCATGCTGCACCTTTTCCCCGCTGAAAGGCTGGGATTCCCGACTCAGCGCGGGCCTGCGCCGGGCATGATTGGCGACTGTGGAGGCGGTGCCGCGGGTTTACGGCGCGTCTCCATCGTGGGTTGGCAACGGCACACCGCACAATCGGTGCCGCAACCGGAGGGACAGAATCCGTCGTGCAGAGAGCGAAGGAACGCGCCGCGCCGCCACCCGTGTTCGCGCCGGGAGGCGAGCAAACGCGGGGACTGCTTCCCGCGCCGTGATCGTCGTGTACTTGACAAGGAGCGATTGCCGGGTCAATTGCGAGAAACCGAGCATTTCGAGCATCCCGCCGAGGTCCTCCTGAAACCCCAGCACGCGGCAATAAATCAGGTCCCCTTCCCCCGCCGGGAGGGCAGCAAGCACCCCACGCACGAACGGCACAATCGGCTCACGCTCCTCCGGGCGAAAGAGTATCTCGACCAGATGCGTGTGCTCGCCGCTCAGTGTGCGGGCGTAGGCGGTAATCTCGTGTGCCTCACGGCCAATCCAGTACGCCGCCTGCGTCCCGCCCCGTACAGGCAGGTCCCAGTAGCTGCTCGTCCGCGCCTCCGCGAACTGCATCGCCTTCGGCGTCGTGAGTGTGTAGAGTTGGTGGATCGCCCACGTATCGCCGCTCTGCTGGCGGCGCAACGGCAATTCGCCGCTCTCGGCGCGGACGGTCTTATGATAGGGCGCGACATACAGCGTCTCGCGCCCGTAGGCGAGATACCCCGCGTGGCGAAGCGCGATCATGGCATCTGCATTGTCCGGGGCGCGGGCGAAGAGGCGCGTCGCCTGCCGCCGTCCCGCTACCCGCGTGACCGCATCGAGCAATGTTCCCCACATTGCATCCCGCGTTTCCGCGCTGCCGACGCGATCTTTCCTGCCATACGCGAGATAGCGCACCCCCCATGTGTGATGCGATGGGTGCGGCCCCGCCTGTACGTATGCCGAAAGCAGCCCGTCTGCAAACAGCACGAGCGTCACGGAGCGACCGAGGCGCGGAATCATGCCCAAGAGCGCGGAGCGGGTAGGGCGCAACCCTGCGACGACGCCTTCCGGCATATCGAGCCGTGCAGTCTCGCCGCGCAACCGGCGGAGGGCGGGAAGGTCCGCGAGGCGGGCAGGGCGGATGGTGAAGACGGTGCGATGCTGCGTTGGTGTCACCTTTTCATTGCGGCGTTGACGACTACTCGTCATTCGGTTATGCCCTTTTGGGTTGCATTATTTCCCGCACAATCAGTATACCGCAGAACATCCACGACGGCTAGATGTGTACGTACATCGTTACACAATGTTCACATTGTGTGCGTTTGTCGCCCTGCTCAGGACGTCGCGGCGACGGCGGAGATCCCCGCGGAACTTGCGACTTCCTCATTGACGCGCTGTACGAACAGATACCAGCCGAGCGACGCAAGCAACGGCAGATCGGGGAGTGTTGCGGCGTCCGGGGCGACATCCATGCGCCCGTCCATCTTTAGCCAGTGCTGTTCGCCCTTGAAGTGCAGTAACTCCACGCCGGACTCATCCCGCCACGCCCATTCCGTGTGCCAGCGGCTTGCGGCCGTCCAGACGAACTGCCGCCCATCGGCGCAGTCAAGCGTGCCACCTTGCTTCCAATTCAGGGACATCGTGGCGATTTCCGCGCTCTGCTCGACCGACCGTACGCGGATGACGCGCTTCCAGAAGCCGCTCGTTGCGAAGACCCAATGTGCGGCACCCGCACCGGCGTACACCGTGGTCGAGCAGATTTTGCGCTCCCACCGGAGCGTGGCGAGCGATGCATCGCCGTTCCGCAACGCATACTCGCGCCCGCCGCGTGCGGTCTGCGTCCAGCGGAGCGGTTGGGCGGTTGTCATATTTTCGTTCGTTATGTGCATAGTCGTTTCCTCCTTCTACTACAGAAGACGGAAATGGCACGATTAGAGTTCCCGCCGCCCAGTCATGGCGCGACCGAGCGTAACCTGATCGGCGTACTCCAAATCGCCGCCAAAGGGCAAGCCGCTTGCGGGGCGCGTTACTTTGATCCCTGTGGAACCGATGGCGCGGAAGAGATACATCGCCGTCGCTTCCCCGGTCGTGTTCGGGTTCATCGCAAGGATGACCTCTTTCACATCTTGATTCTGGAGGCGCACGAGTAATTCGCGGATACGCAACTGATCGGGATGGACACCCTCAATGGGGTTGATCGCGCCATGCAGGACGTGATACAGCCCGTTGTACTGCCCGGTGCGGTCGAGCGCGACGAGATCGAGCGGCTCCTCGACGACGCAGATAATCGAGCGGTCGCGCTGCGGGTCGGTACAGATGTCGCAGGGGTCGTGCTCGGTCAGGTTGTAACAGACGGAGCAGAAACGTACTTTTTCCTTGACCTCAAGCACCGCCTCCGCGAGGGCAACCGCCTGTTGTTTGGGAGCTTTGAGGAGGTGGTACGCGAGGCGCGAGGCGGATTTCGGCCCGATCCCCGGCAATCGCCCCAGTTCGTCAATCAGGCGGGAAACCGGCTCGGCGGTCAAGCGGTTGCGGGAGCTGCTCACGGGCGATTTCCTCCGCACGGGGGTATACGAACACTGTAGAACAAGTATACCACGCGGTTGCCGCCCCGCCCGCGCTCTGCCATACTTCGGTGTTATCAGCGGCATCGCGCCGCGCCGCATGTTTCTCGTTTTTCGCGCACATAGACGATGTGCAAAGTGCAAAGGAGCGACCGCCGCTATGCAGACGCAGCCCCCCCGCCCGATTATCGGTATTACCCCCTCCCCGAACGCCGAGGATCACGGCGCATTCGGGCGGCGCAAGATTCATGTCATGCGCGACACGTACACGGGCGCGGTGGAGACGGCGGGCGGGGTGCCGGTCGTGCTCCCTGCGACCGATCCGGCGACGGCGGCGGCAGTGGTGGCGCGGTTGGACGGTCTGCTGCTGAGCGGCGGCGGCGACATCCGCCCCGACCGCTATGACGACACCGGAATGCAGCACCCCAAAACGTACGGCATTGACGACGAGCGCGACGAATGGGAACTGGCGTTGCTCGATGCTGCCTTGGCGATTGATCTGCCGGTGCTGGCAATCTGCCGGGGCGTGCAGGTGCTGAATGTCGCGCATGGTGGCACGCTCTGGCAAGATTTTCCCTCCGAGATGCCCGGTGCGGCAAGCCACGCACAGCCAATAAACGATGAGGGCCACCCCATCCCCTACGAGACCGCGCACCCTGTCCACGCGACCGGATTGCTCGCCGAGGTCTACGGCGCGGACGAAATTGGCACAAACTCCTTCCACCATCAGGGCATCAAAGATGTCGGCGCAGGGCTGGAAGTGACGGGAACGACGCCAGACGGCTTGATCGAATCCGTCGCCCGCACTGATAGAGCATTCGTGCTGGGGATGCAGTGGCACCCCGAAGCGATGTACGAGGACCGCCCGCAGCACGAAGCGCCTTTCCGCGCGCTCATACAA
>JBBRMX010000322.1:0-3737 GCA_038230615.1 Thermomicrobiales bacterium
CGTTCACCGGAACCGGCGCGACCGACACCGACGAGCAACTTTGAGGCAGCACGGGGCGACGCAACCCGACAGCGAACGCCCCGCAACTTTTCGAGGTTTTATCCGTTCAAGTAGTGGACGAAGACAGGCGCGAAACCGTCCAACGACGTACGGAAACGCTGCTTGTTTCCATCGGCGAGTATGGAAGGGAACGACAACGTGCGGGTGCTGATGCTCAGTGCCGAGGCCGCGCCCTATGCGAAAGTTGGTGGGCTGGCAGATGTTGCCGGCTCATTGCCACTCGCATTTGCCGATGCAGGGCATGAAGTCGTTCTTGCAGTACCTCGATACGGTGCGATAGACCCAGACCGCTACGCGCTCACCCCGCCTTCCGATGGCTTTATGGTAGACCTCCGCGGCACCGCACACGGCTTCGGATTCTATTCTACCCGGATGGGCGATCCGGCAGTACCGGACCCGCACCGCCCGCTCGCAATTTTCGCAGACAATTCGCTGCTATTCGGCGGCACAACTATCTACGGCGCGGCAAACGAGCACGAGCGATTTTTCTTTTTTTGTCGGGCGGCGTTGCAATGGTGTTCCCACAATGGCTGGCGGCCCGACATCGTCCATTGCCACGACTGGCATACCGCGATTGCGGTACATTATCTGCGCTATACCCTCGCGTGGGACCGTTTCTGGGACGAGACGCGCACCGTTTTCACGATTCACAATCTCGCGTATCAGGCGACATTTGGCGGCGAATATCTGTTCGGGCTGGCTGATGTGGACGGCGAACGGATGTTGCCGGTGGAATATGCGCGGTTCGGTGGTGCGTGTAACCCGATGGCGCGGGGTATTGTGGAGGCGGACGCCGTTACCACGGTCAGCCCGACGTATCGCAACGAGATCGTCACGCCGTTTGGGGGCGAAGGGCTGGACGAGATATTGCGCGAGCGCGGCGAGCGATTCATCGGGATTCTCAATGGCATTGATACCACAGTATGGAACCCCGCGACCGACGCTCGCCTCGCCGCAACCTTTTCTGCGGACGACCGCAATGGCAAAGCCGTGAACAAGACCGCGTTGCAGGCGCAAGCGGGATTGGAGATTTCTGCGGATACGCCGCTGATCGGCATCGTCTCGCGCCTCGCGGAGCAGAAGGGGTTTGATATTGTCGCACAAGTCGCGCAGGCAATCGCCGAGCAGGGGGCGCAAATCGTGGTGCTTGGCACTGGCGACCCCGCTATCGAGGCAGCATTCCGCAGCCTCGCGGCAGCGTACCCCGGCAGAGTCGCTGCCTTCCTTACCTTCGATGCGATTCTCTCGGAGCGCATCTACGCGGGGAGCGACCTTTTTCTGATGCCGTCGCGTTTCGAGCCGTGCGGGTTGGGGCAAATGATCGCCATGCGCTATGGTACAATTCCGGTAGTTCGACGCACGGGGGGTCTTAATGATTCAGTCCGCGCCTACGATCCGGTCGCCCGTACAGGCACCGGGTTCATTTTTGATCGGTACGAGCCACTTGCCTGTTTCGGTGCAGTAGTACGAGCGTTAGAAGTGTACCGTGATCGCGCCGCGTGGGACGAACTACGAGAACGTGCGATGCGACAGGACTTCTCGTGGTCGGTTTCCGCGCAGACGTATCTCGCGCTCTATGAATCGCTGTAGCATGGGCGTCACATGCGGGCAGCAGCAGCGTTGTAGCGTATAACGGCGCTACCTACACGCCAACGCACGGTCGTATATCGAAGGAGTAGAAGGCGCGTATGAACGCCATTGCACTTGAACACCATGAAATTGCCGCGCTTGATGAAGTGGTTGCCTCCCTCGATCCCGAACGCCGCGAATTGTTCGACCGTTTCTTCCATCTCAGCAGCACCGTCGGCGAACTCCATGCCCCCCCCACGATGCACCGTTGGATCGAAAAATATTTTGGCTCGGTTGCAGCGGTGCAGCGGCAGAAGGTAGTGAAACTCACCAATCGCTGGACACTCGAATCGAGCCTGTTCAATGAATTGCGGGCGCACCGCCCCTTGGAGGCCCGGATTCCATCCGCACTGGCGGAGGAGATCGCCCGCAGCCACCCCGATCCGTTCGATGACCCGGAAGGGAACACGCCGGAAGATGTCTTCGGGCGCGTGCGCGGCGAATACGCGATTACTGCATCGAACATCGCCAAGTACGATGGGTTCCACGGTGTAGTGATTTTCGATGAGCATGACCCGCTGGCGTTCACGGAAGATTCTGTCATCGGCGCACTCGATGTTGCCGCAGAATGGCTCCGCAAAGCGCACGAGAGCGATTTCGAGGCGGTTTATCCGTTTATCATGTGGAACTGCTTATGGAAAAGTGGCGCGTCTATCCCGCACGGACATGCACAGATGAGCCTGACAAAGGGTATGCACTACGGCAAGGTGGAGCTGCTCCGGCAGGCGGCGGTGCGGTATCGCACACAGCACGGCGCGAGTTACTTCGATGATTACTTCCGGCTACACGAAGCACTCGGTCTCGGTTTCCGGCATGGCGAGGTCTGCACGATCGCACATCTCGTTCCGCTGAAAGAAAAAGAAATTGTGTTGTTCGGCCCGACGCTGGACGAAACCCTGAAGCGTGCGCTGTATTGTGCGCTCGCATCGCTGACGGATGACCTCGGTGTGACCTCGTTCAACCTCACGGTGGCGATGCCGCCGCTAGAGAAGACGGACGAGGACTGGAGCGACTTCCCGGTCGTCGTCCGCATGGTGGATCGTGGCGACCCGATGAACCGCACCGCAGACTTCGGCGCAATGGAACTATACGCTTCGTCTGTCGTTTCTAGCGACCCATTCCGCGTTGCCGCGACACTGCACCGGTGTCTTGAGGAGCGCGGTTTACGCGGGTAGCACCCGAAAATCGGGCAGACAAAAGCGCGGGATGGCGATACATCCCGCGCTTTTTGCATACCCGGAGCGAATGCTATTGCAGTGTTATCGCGGCGGGAATTGCACGCCATGCCGCACGAGATCGGCATGAACCATCGTACGGACGAGGTTCGCAAAATCCATCGTCGGCTCCCAGCCAAGCATCCGCTCCGCTTTTTCGGGCTTGCCGATTAGCAAGTCTACCTCGGCGGGGCGCAGGAACTTTTCGTCTACCCGGACATACTGCTGCCAATCCAGCCCGACTTCGCGGAATGCGACCTCGCAAAACTCACCGACGCTATGTGCCTCCCCAGTGGCGACGAGATAATCGTCGGGCGTGTCCTGCTGCAACATCGCCCACATGGCACGGACATAATCGCCCGCGAAACCCCAGTCACGCTTGGAATCGAGATTGCCGAGCAAGAGTTCCTGCTGCTTCCCCGCAACGATGCGTGCCACACCGTCGGTGATTTTACGCGTGCTGAATTCCAGCCCACGGCGCGGGCTTTCGTGATTGAACAGAATGCCGGAGACGGCATACATGCCGTAACTCTCGCGGTGGTTGACGGTGGCGTAGTGCGCGAATGCCTTCGCGTAGCCATACGGCGAACGCGGTGCAAAGGGGGTAAGTTCGGTCTGCGGCACTTCGCGCACTTTGCCGAACATCTCGCTCGACGACGCCTGATAGAAGCGAATCTTCGGGTTGATAATGCGGATCGCTTCGAGCAGCCGTACGACCCCAACCCCCGTCACCTCGCTCGTTAGTACGGGTTGTCGCCATGAGAGCGGCACGAAACTGACCGCGCCGAGGTTGTAGACCTCGTCCGGCTGCGCCGTTTCGAGCGCGGCGATGAG
>JBBRMX010000323.1:0-3734 GCA_038230615.1 Thermomicrobiales bacterium
TCGGCGCGAATGCAACCGGAAGTCACGGAGGCCCACACGTGGCACTCGATACCGTCGCCATCCTCGATACCACCCTGCGCGAGGGCGAGCAGTTCGCCTACGCGCATTTCACCACGGCGCAGAAACTCGACATCGCCCACCTGCTCGACCGATTCGGCGTGGACGCTATCGAGATTACGAACCCTGCCGCCTCGCCTCGCTCCTTCGCGGATGCCAAACTGCTGGCGCAACTCCCGCACCGCCGCGCCCGCATCTTCGCCCATGTCCGCTGCACGACGGGCGATGTGCAGGCTGCCCTCGATGCAGGGGTGGACGGCATCAACATCTTCTATGGCATGTCTGAGCAACTTCGTACGCATAGCCACGGGCAGGCATTGGATGCAATGATCGCCACGGCACAGGAATGCATCGCCCTCGCGCAGAGCCGGGGCGCGACGGTGCGCTTCAGCAGCGAGGATGCGTTCCGCGCCAACCGCGCCGACCTGCTCGAAATGTACCGCGCCGTGGACGCCCTCGGTGTGGACCGCATCGGTATCGCGGACACGGTCGGCGTCGCCACCCCCCGGCAGGTGGACGCGCTCGTCGCGGAATTGCGTGCGAATTGCCGCGCCGCGATTGAATTCCACGGACACAACGACAGCGGCTGCGCCATCGCCAATGCATACGCGGTGCTGGAATCGGGTGGGCAGTGGATCAACACAACCGTACTCGGCATCGGGGAGCGCAACGGTATCACGCCGCTCGGTGGGTTGATCGCCCGCCTCTACGCGACTGACCCCGCCCTTGTCGCCCGCTACAATCTGCCGCTCCTGCGCGAACTCGATACACTCGTCGCCGCAATTGTCGGGGTGCAGATTCCTTTCAATAATTACCTTACCGGCTCCACCGCCTTCACGCATAAGGCGGGCGTCCATGCGAAGGCGGTGCTAGCAGACCCACACAGTTACGAAGTGCTCGACCCCGCCGCCTTCGGGATGGAACGCACGATCAGTGTCGCGCACGCGCTCACGGGACGGGCAGCCATCGCCGCCCGCGCCCGCACCTTCGAGATTTACTTTGACGAAACCAATCTGCGGGCGGTTACGGCAGCCGTCAAGCGGGAGGCGGACGCCCGCCCGCTCACTGATGCCGATGTGGATACCCTCATTCAATCGTGGGCAACCTTGCCCGAAGTCGTCGCGTCGAGTGCAAGTACAGAAGGAGCACGGTATGGGTACGCACGCTGAAGAAATCCTCTCGGCGCGGGTCGGTCGTCCCGTCCACGCGGGCGAAATCGTCGTGGTAGATGTGGATTACGTCATGAGCCACGACACGACGACTCCCCTCGCGGTGGAGGCATTTCGCAAACTCGACCGCCCGGTCTGGGACCCTTCCCGCGTCGTCATCGCCATTGACCACGTCGTCCCGGCAAGCACGCCTGCCGTCGCGACGATCCAGCGCGGTATCCGGCAGTTCGCGCAGGAAGTCGGCATTGACAACTTCTACGAAGGCGGTAACGGCATCTGCCACCAACTGATGGTCGAAAAAGGCTACGTTGCTCCCGGCGCAATCGTCGTCGGTGGGGATTCGCATACCGTCACCTACGGTGCGTTGGGCGCATTCGCCGCCGGGATGGGCAGCACCGATGTCGGCTTGGTCTACGCGACGGGCAAGACGTGGTTCCGTGTTCCTGAAACGGTGCGCTTCGACATCACCGGCACCTTCGGGCATGGCGTCACCGCGAAGGACCTCACACTGCTGATGGTGCAGACCATCGGGGTTGCGGGGGCGGTCTACTGCGCCGTCGAGTATGGCGGTGAGACCGTGCGCCGCCTTTCTATCTCCGAGCGCATGACGCTCTCCAATATGGCTATCGAGATGGGTGGCAAGGTCGGCTTGATCGAGGCGGATGACATCACCGATGCCTACCTTACGGGGCGCGTGCGGTACGATACCGGCACCGGGCATCTTGCCCCCGTGAACCCCACCTACCGCCGCGTGGTCAATTTGAATGTAGACGACCTCGTGCCGCTCGTCGCCTGCCCCCCGGAGGTGGACAATGTCCGCCCCGTCACCGAGGTGCTCGGTGTGCCGCTCGATGAGGTCTTCATCGGCACCTGCACCAACGGGCGGTTGGACGATCTCGCCCTCGCTGCCCGCGTGCTGGAAGGGCAGACGATCAGCCCGACGACGCGCTGCATCATCATCCCCGCCTCGCGTGACATTTACATTCAGGCGATGGAACACGGCTACATCGAAACCTTCATCCGCGCCGGGGCGCATGTCGGTTCGCCGGGATGCGGGCCGTGTATCGGGCGTCATTATGGCGTCCTCGGTCGGAACGAACGCGCCATGACGACGATGAACCGCAACTTTACCGGGCGCATGGGCGACGCGACCGCCGAAATCTATCTCGGCAACCCTGCCACCGCCGCTGCCTCCGCCATCGAAGGCAAAATTGCTGACCCGCGCGGCTATCTGCGGTAACGACGACAGCCTACCGGGAACAGCGGGAAGAATCTTGGCGCATACGTTCTGTACTATGAGGAGGAAATTATGACCGTAGCAACAACGGGGCGGGTCTGGTTATTTGGCGACAATGTGAACACGGACGAGATCATCCCCGGCAGATACAACCTGACGACCGACCGCGCCGCCCTCGCGCAGTATGTGCTGTGCGAGGTGCGCCCGGACTTCCCGACGGGCGTGCGCCCCGGCGATGTCATTGTCGGCGGCAACAATTTCGGCTGCGGCTCGTCGCGGGAACACGCGCCCGTCGCAATTCAGGCGGCGGGCACCGCCTGTATCGTGGCGCGGTCGTTCGCCCGAATTTTCTACCGCAATGCGATCAATATCGGCTTGCCGATTCTCGTCTGCCCCGAAGCCGCCGAAGCCGCTGCCGATGGCGACCGCATCGAAGTAGACCCCGTCTCCGGGCGCATCACGCTGCCGGAACGCGGTCTAGTCTTCAATGCCGAGCCGTTGCCGCCCTTCGTCCTCCGCATCGCGGAAGTCGGCGGGATGCTCGAATTCGTCAAACAATACGGCTGGGAAGGCGTCACGCGCACCGAGTTCTAGGTACATGAGGGGATTGCCCCGCGATACTGAGACACTGAAGGAGAAATGACCGATGAGCACGAGCATGATCACCGAGACCGTCACCGCGACCTGCCCCGAATGCGAAGCCGAATGGACCGTGTCCGGCTTGACGAAGGGCGAGATTATTCAGTGCGGCGAATGTGGCGCAGAGTTGGAAGTCGTCGGCATTGCGCCCTTGCTGCTCGCCCCCGCCCCCGAAGAAGACGAAGACTGGGGCGAGTAGCCGCGAACTATGCAGAAAAGGATTTGCCCGCGCTCCCTCAGCGCGGGCAAATCCTCTGTGCGGTGTGTGCGGTGTCCCGGAGCGTATCGTTATCGAGAAAAGAACACTGCCCACATCCCTCATGCGGGCGCAACGGAACCGAGAGTACTTGTCTACTTGTCGATGCGGATCGGGCCGGAGGTAATGCCGCCGGGGTTTGTCACCGATCCGCTTGTGTCTACGCGCACATTACCGGAAGAGATGGCGAAGGTGCTGGTGCGGAAAATGCTGCCGGAATTGTCCACGATGCCGTAGATGCCCGTCGCGTTCAGCGAAGGCCCGCCGAGCCGCGTGACAACGCCAACACTGGGATCGCTGACGGTAACGACGCGTACGACAGTGTTGTCAGCCGCGCCCGCTGCCCCACCGCTCGCCGCAAGTGCCGCGAGTGCCA
>JBBRMX010000324.1:0-3697 GCA_038230615.1 Thermomicrobiales bacterium
CTTCCATCTCCTCCAGCAGTTCGGGGTACCGCCCGCGCACGGCGTCGTGCGACAGCACATCTACCTGCGCGACGCCGACATTCTTGCCGCCGAAGGCGTACGGCTTATAGTCGTTGCCGACGAGGGAAGCGGCGGTACGTGCCGAAATATCGGAGCGGGCGGCGAACATCTCCTTCGCCAGTACCTCGGTATCAATGCCCGTGCGTTCCGCGAGGGTGGCGAGGGCGCGACGGTCGCGGTCGGTCGTCGTTGGCGAGCGCAGAAGCAGGGTATCGGAAATAATTGCCGCGAGGAGTAACCCGGCGGTCGTCTCGTCCAGTAGGACCCGCTCCGGGTAGGCGATATGATACCAGCGGCGTGGGTCGAGATACATCTCCGCGATCAGGGTTGCGGTCGCGCCGACCGGCTCTGCAAGGAAGAAGATCGGTGCGCCTGTGCCGATGTCCCCGATGTTGTGATGGTCCACCACCTCGACAATTTCGGCGGTATCCAGTCCCTCGACCGATTGCCCGCGCTGGCTGTGGTCCACCAGTATGACGCGGCGGCGCAGGCGGCGCAGGAACTCGCCGCGCGTCGCCATGCCAACCACGCGCAGTTCGTCGTCCAGCACCACCAGATTGCGTTCGCCCGTCTCGACGAGCAGATGCTGCGCGTCCTCAATCAAGGTGTCATACGAGACGGTTGCGGGATCGTTCCGCATCACGCTCGATACCGGCACCGCCATATCTACCAGCCGTGCGGCGGCGTAGGCGTCGTATTGCGTGGCGATGACTGCGGCTCCCTGCGTGGTGGCGGCGTCGCAGACCGCACTGTCTACCGTCGCCCCGCCAACGACAACGAGACACGCCGCGCCTGCTGAGAGCGCGGCGGATTGCGTGTCGCCCTCCGCGCCGACGATCACGATACCGCCGGGGGCGAAGAGCGGCCCCGCGACGCCGTTGAGGGCGGTCATGACATGCACATCGCCGTCTATCTTATGCGCGGCGTCCCCGGTGATGACCGTGCCTTCCAGTAGCGTGGCGAGTGCGCCGACGGTGGTGGGGATGCCCTGCCGCCCGCCCGGTTGCAGCTCGCGCAGATACCGGTCTGCGATGTCCTCCACTGAGACCGTGCCGCGCAATGCCCGCCGTTTACCCAAAATCGGCACTGCCCGCAGGTGATAGTCATGAATCAATTTTGCAGCGGCGTAGAGGGTGTCGTGTTCGTCTACACTGCGGAAATCGCGCAGCATCACATCGTTGACTCGTGGCAGCACATCGCGCAATTCCAGCGGCGGCGGTACCCGGAAGCGGGAGAGTACGGCTCGCGTCTCGTTGTTAAGTGTGCCGAGCACTCCGGCAACGTAGATCGTGCGGTCGTCCGATTGCGACTGTTTCAGTGCGGCGTACGTCAGTGCGGCAATCGTGCAGTCTGTGTCCGGGTTGCGATGCCCAATCACCCAGATTGCGTCAACATCGGTGTGAATGAGTTCGCCCGTCGTCGTGTTCATCCGGCTCCCCTCGTCAACGAGAAAATGAACATACGTCCATAGTAGCACAACCGACACAGCAAGCGTAGCATACAGTAACTTTACAGAATGCGGCGGGATATGCTACAGTACAAGGACAAACGTTCGCGTGTACGGACAGCAAGCGCGGGAGGCACCACATGAGCATCATCCCCGGACCGGACGAGCGCACCGCCGCAATCGCGGGTCGGCAATCTACCGCTGATATTCCGGCGACGCCGCAACCGGAACAACCGCCCCTTTTCACGGTGGACACCAACGGCAAACTCGCGCCGGGGATCGCCTTAATGCGCGAACTGACGCCGGACGCTACCCTGACATTGTCGCGCTTCTGGTTCCGACGGTATCTGGAGCAATCCGGTCACCCGAAAAATACGACCGAATCGTACTCGTACGATCTCGCGCTGTTCGAGGAGCGCATTGGCCCGAAGCCGATCAAGGAGATCAACCCACGCGATGTAACGAATTTCTTGGCGGATTCAGTGACGCGCAGCACGCGCAAACGGCGGCTTACCTCGCTCAACGGGTTTTTCCGCTTCCTGATCGGGCAATGCAAATTGCTGGAGGAGAAAGACAACCCGGCGGCAAGTTTCTACCCGGAGCATATCCCGCTCAAAACGCCGCAGCCGCTCTTCGCGGACGAGCAGACACGGTTTCTCGAAGCCGCCGGCGACGAAAACCCGCGTTCGCATCTGATCGCGTTTTTGTTGCTCCGCATCGGGCTGACCCGCGGCGAATTGCTGACCATCAAGCGCGATCATATTGATATGTCCGATCCCGAACGCCCGGTGGTCTATATCTATTACGACCAGCCGCGCTATCGAAACAAAGAGCGTAAATTGCAGGCGGATGCACAGTTTGGGGATGTGTTCGCGGCATATCTTGCGGCATACGAACCGGCAGAACGGCTGATTCCGCTCCCCCCGCAGACGGTCAACAAGATTGTCGAGCGCGTTGCCGCCGATGCCGATATTAATAAGAAAGTAACGCCGCAGTCGCTGCGCGACACGTGGGCAGTGGAACGTGCCCGTGATGGCAATGATGCCCCAAAATTGATCGCGCTGCTCGGTCTCGCGGACGATTCTCGCAACAAGATGAGCGTCGAACGCTACATCAAACTCGCCTCGCCTGCCCTCGCCTGAGGCGGCTACGGTCCGGTCGGTGATCGTGCTTGCCACCAGCGGCGCAACGCGATCACCGACCAGACTGCCTCCACTACCCCAAACGGATACGCCCGTACCAGCCAGCCATACATCGAAGACGCCGCGCACGCGACTGCGAAGACAAGAATCCAGCCCGTGTCCCGGCGTTCCAGCGCGTATGCCAGCATCATGACCGTGACTGCGACGCCACCAAAGAATGTCAGCACTCCTTCCACCTCCTTCCCCTGATCCAACCGCCGCAACGATAGCAGATGCGTGCATCTGCTACGCACCGCTTCCCCACCGTTACCCGCTTTCATATCCCGCATATTGACTTTGCCCCAACGCGTGCGATACTGCACAAGTGTGAACGTACACTATTGTTGCGTTGTCGTAACGTTTCGTTCTCTGTATAGTGAGGATTTCACGCAAAAATGCTCGGCTTTGCCTCCCGCGCTCGTCGCCCGCCGTCTGCCGCGCCCCCTGTCATCGTGCCGTTCGATGTGCGCGGTGGGGGGCTTGGAGAGGTTGCGTCGCAAATCGTCATCGAAATGCCGGACGCGGAGACGACATTGCTTGTCTATGCGGAAGCAGAACGCTGGGACGATGTATCGGTGGCACGCTGCACGCTGGCGTGCGATGCGTTCGTGGCGGGATTCGCAGTGGGTGGCTCGATTACAACCGCACTGATGGCGGGGATAGAGTCGGCGAACAGTGCGCTCTATGCCCCGTACGACCCGCGCCGTGGGCAACGCCCGATCACCATTGGTGTGACCGCGTTCGCGTTGCGGGGTGCAGATGGCTATATTATTCAAGCGGGGCCAGGGGAAGCCTTGGTAGTGCGAGACGATGCACTCGTCGCGCTCCCGCCACTAGAAGTCTATCGCCACCTGCTGACAGACGCGACGATTGACACACGCGGGCATCCAACACCGCTCGGTATCCAGCGCGAGGTCGAGCCGGATTTGTTCCATGTGGACGCGCACGATGGGGTGTTTGTCGTCCTATGCGGGACCCCGCTCGGTCGGGTTCTACTGCGGGAGGACGA
>JBBRMX010000325.1:0-3687 GCA_038230615.1 Thermomicrobiales bacterium
CGTTCGCCCATCTCAAGCCGGTGTACGGCTTCATCCCTGCCCGCTTCCACGATACCCGGCATGGCACCGGCGCGGCGCGGGGCATCGTCTCGATAGGTGATGCGGCGGCACAACAATCGCCGCTTACCTTCTGCGGGTTCGGGTCGCACACGCGCAATTTGCAGCGCATTACCGCAACGCTGCGCCATTGCCTGCGGTACGATCTGCTCGACGCGAAGCAGTTGCGGTACGCGGGGGCAGGGCAGGCGAATCTCGCGCCGATCTGGGGTTTGTCGCGCATGATGGCACACGATGCGGGCGACGACCCCGCCGCCGTGAACCGCATCATGAATGTCTTTCTCGGCGTCCTCAACGACCTCGGCGGCACCACGACGCGGCACTTTCTCCGCGACAATCCCTCGTGGCGCGAATACACACAGATGATGCTCGCCACCGCCCGCCGCTATCCGTGGGTGGTTTCTGCGCTGCACCGGCGGCTCGGCACGCGAGATTTCGTCGCGTGGTACGTGGATTACGCCCGCTTCGGTGTCGCCGCGCTCGGCTGCACACTGGCAGGTGACCCGCTCTGCGGTGTCCGCGCCCGTGTGATTGACCGCGTGATGCGCCTGCGCCCGAAGTTGGGTCTGACACTGCGGGCATGGCAATGGGAATATCGCGCCATGCAGACCGCTACCGAACCGGACGACGCGCCTGCTGATTTCGCCCGCTCCGTCCCCTCTGCCGCAATCGGAATCGCAGAACACGCCGCACGCTGAGAGTGCTCCCTGTGAGGACGGGTTTTCAGAGTGCGTGCAGCGTCTCGGTCTGCACATCGGTGACGTAATACTCCGCGCCATTCGTCTCAATAAAGCGGATTGCGTTCGCCAGCATCGCATCAGCGTGCGCGGCGGAAGTGCTGACGCACGCGACGCCGATGATCGCCGTTCCCCACGCATCCTGCGCGCCGACCTCCGACGCGGAGATATTGAAGCGATTTTGCAGCCGCGCTACGAGCGATTTCACCACGCTGCGCTTGTCTTTGAGGGAGTACGCACCGGGCAGATCGAGCGTCACCCGCGCCGCGCCGACAATCACTCGGCGTCCTCTGCGACATCGGCGGCACGGGTGGAACCGAAGGCGTAGCGTTCGGCGGTACGCCAGTATTTCGAGAAGCGGGCGAGATCGAGCGAGCCGCGATACTCGAGGAAGGGCGGTAACGGCAAGGTTTCCACCCGCACATGCGCGTCGATCTCCTCGCGGATGGTGGCGAAGCGCGGCGCGGGCGATTCCACCGTCACCACATGCGGCGCATCGTGCTCGGCGGCGAACCGCACGACTTCCGTCGCTACATCACCCCGCCGGATAACGACGGGCAATTGCAGCACGCACTCGTAGATAAAGGTGATGCGCTTCAGGCTGAGGCGATACTGTGCCAGCAACGCATCGTCCCACACAAACAAGGCGGGCGCGGCGGGATAACGCACGAACGCGGGGCTATGCGGGTTAAGGCAATCACCGTGGACCCAGATCACTGTGCGGTCTGCGGGGGTGGTCATTCTTCGTATCTCCGGTCACGCGGGCGGCGTTTCTTCCGGTCGTCTTTCTTGGCAGCGCGGGCGGGCAGGGCGGCATCGGTTCGGATCTTGCGTCGGTCGCCGCGTGATGTGCTATCGTCCGCTTTCATCGCTTCGGCAACAGGGAAAAGGCGGGCGGCGAGGTCTTCGTATGTTCCCTCGAAGGGGCAATCGCGCTGGTAGTGTGGGCAGACGCGGCAATACGTGCCGTGCGAAAATCGCTCCAGCGACTCCCGGTTGAACAGATACGGTTTGGCGGCGAAGGTGCTCGCGACCCATTGCCAACTGAGGTTGTTGCTCGCAGGGTCGCCATCGAGCAGATGTTGAAGGAACCAACGCGCCCCCGCCTGCCACTTCACCCGCCGCCAGTGGACGAGATATGCCGCCATCCACATGCGCTGGTGGTTGTGCAAGTATCCGCCTGTTCGGAGATCGCGGCTAATGCTGTCCATACAGACGAGACCCGTGGTGCCGTCGCACACATCGTTGGGCAGGGTGTCGGCATAGGCACGGGGAGCGAGGTTCGTCTTCGGCTCCTCGCGGTCCTGCCAGATGCCGTCGCCGATCTCGGCGTAGAGTCGCTGGTAATAATCGTGCCACGCCAGTTCATTGACGAGTTTGCCCGCCTGTTCGCGGTGCGAGACGCGGCGCATCACAGCATCGCGCACCTCTGCTAGCGACAACACGCCGTGCCGTAGATACGGCGAGAGGCGCGTCACGGCACCACCGAGGAAGTTGCGTGTGCGGGCGTAATCGGGCGCATCTACCATTGCGAGGGCGGCTGCGGCGGCATCCCGCCCGCCGCGCAGCGCACCCGTCGCTGCGTACGGGTCGGTGGCGTCGGGAAATTGGTCGCGCACGTAATCGAGAAAGTCGAGGCGGTCGGCAAAATCGTGCCGCATATCGGTCATGCGCTTTGGCTCCGGTCTAGATCACGACGAGAAAGCCTGCAGAAATCGCACGACACCGCATGTGCATCGTGCAGTATCCGCAACACCGCAGCGAGCGAGATGTTCCCGCCCTCTCGCCACCCGATTATTTGGGCATATTTTTCAGGGCAACATACGCGGGCCGGGGCATTCCGTCCGCCGTGAGGACGCCCCACGGATATTTTTCGTCTTCGGGCTTGGTGATCGTGGCAAAATTCAAGTTCCAGACGAACATCGCGCCCATCCACGGATACGACCGCCCCAACTGAAACGCCCGCACGAGATACTCCGCCTGTTGCTGCTCGGTGATGTACTTGCCGTATTCGTAGCCCTTCGCGCCGTTCGCAGTCGTCCAGCCGAACTCGGTCAACCACATCTTCTTGCCACTATCGCCCGCATCTTCCATTACCTTACGCTGCTCAAGGATACGTTGGAAGTAGAATGCATTGTCTTTAGTGTAGCTACGCCCGCCGTCGGGGTCGGTGCCGCAGGGTGTTGTCGCGGGGTTCGCAGGGTATGAGTTCTCCGGCGGATTGCAGTTCGAGCCGGGATGTGCACCGAGAACATCGTAATACTGCTTCACCTCGCCGTTGTTGATGGCGTAAATCTGCCGCAGATACTGCACATCGTTGAGCGCGATAGCAGGGTCATCTACGCCCGTCGGCGTCAAGCCGCCGAAGACGACCACGGCTTTGGGGTCTGCTTTCTTCACCGCTTGGTAGCCCGCTTTGAGCACCGGCAGGTATGCCGCGACATTGACCTTGCCGCCCGTTTCATAGGCGTAATTCTGCTCGTTCCATATTTCGTATGCCTGCACCTTGCCCTTGTAGCGGGCGGTGAGGAAGGTCATGAAATCGGTGAAATCCTGCGCCTTCGTCGGCAAGCCACCGTTCATCCCTGCCCACGACGGCGATTTCACGACACTGAGGAGGATTTTGACATTCTTCGTGTTTGTCGCGTTCACGAACTGATCGAGTTGGGCGGTAAAATCGTTGCCGAAACCGCCCTTCGTCGGCTCCATAACCGACCAGATGACCTGCTGGCGCACCCAACCGAAACCCGCTCCCTGCACATCCGCGATCACTTTGTCGCGGGCAGTAGCCGCCCCCGTGACACCCCAGACATTAAAGCCGTATCCGAAGCCTGCATCCCCGACATGGAGCGCAGCATATGCATCGGCGGCGGTCGCGGGTTGCGCGGTCGGC
>JBBRMX010000326.1:0-3673 GCA_038230615.1 Thermomicrobiales bacterium
CGTTCGTACGTTTTACTTGCCCGACGAATCCGTGGAACATCTTTATCGGTCAAAGCCGGAGGCCGTCCTAAATCCGCAACCTTCCTTCCTTCGAATACTGCCCAGAAGCGTTCAGCGTTCGCTATGAGTTTCGTGACTCCCGCCGGGTGTTTCGCCCCCTCGGCTTGCCACCGGAAACCGGAGGTATGAAAAAGGGAACCATTTGCATTGGATGCCATAAAGAAAAGCGTGAGGTTTACCGAAAGGTACTGTCCAGAAATGACGAGCATTGCGTATTCGTCGCCATCGAACGGTAGTAGGGGCAAAAGCGGTGCGGGGAGTTCGGTCGAACAAAAGCGTGATTCGTAGTGTTGCTGAATTGACGCTCTCCCGATAGGCAGTGGTCGTGGATCGGACTTTACCAGTTCATCCACATTGCACTCTATGCCGCAGTCATGGAGGTGCTTTTGTAACGAACGTACCCATCGAGCATTTAACTCCACCATAACTTCCTGCGAGAAGTGGTTGGGCCATCGCTTCTTGTCAAGCAATATTTCAAAAGGGTTTTCCAATAATGCGCTACATGGCGGATATGGACAAAGGAGACAATCCCGACCAATCGACGGTGGCGCATCCTTCCACGCCTCTATTTGATCTGGCGCAATGTCTGGCTGGAAGTGAAGCAGCATTTGCAGTTGGTTGTAATCATCGATGCTCATATCTGGCTGCGAGGGGTCATGGTCACTGTCAGAAACAATTGGGAGGCCGTTAATCGAATCATCCATTTGCGTACCACCTTCTTTTACACGGCAAAAACGGGCGAAAACATGCAGGTTAGTCACTGTGACTGATCGGTTGCTATGGGGATGTCATGGGGATGAACGGTGCGATAACTGGCGAATTTCAGCGAACACCTGCGTACGACGTATGGCGAGTTTACCCTATTAGGACGCGCATGTACACACGAGCACGAACAGGGGCGAACATACCCTTTTCACCTTTGGGAGCAGGGGGTCGGAGGTTCGAATCCTCTCGCCCCGACCACTACATTCTTCTTCTAAACCGGGGTGTATACTGCCTGCCCTTCGGGGCAGTTTTGCCGCGTGCCGAACCGCTTCTTCGCAAAATACTGTACAACAGTAAGCAATTGCACAAGAGCCAATCCGATGCCGTTCGCGGTTCTGGTTCGTCTACCGTGTATACCGCACCTGCGACACGGCGAGACCGCGATGGGTTCTCCATGCATTCGCCGCGTACAGAAGCACGAATATCAATGCGAGCGCACGGGCGTCGTACATCATGCCTGCTGGCCAGATCGGTTTGCCGGGGAGCCACCATGTGAGGTACGGAAGTTCCGCACCCCCGGCGATAAGGCTTATGGGCACAATCAACCACGCATCAACGATGGGCAGCATCGCGAGCAACAGTAGCAGATACCACGGCTGCACTGGTGATGCGAGCGCAAACAGCACAATAAACAACACCGCGACCCGGTTTGCGATCCCTCGCACTGAAGTTGCGGGGCGGAGAACACACCATATCCCCGCCGCTGCCATCGCCGCAATGATGCCGATCTGGTAGGCAATCGCGGCGGCGGACGGTGCCGGGGCGGTCGGGCTGCCGACAACATGCCGCACTACCCAACTCATCTGCTGGAGCAGAAAGTACCGGTTGCCGGTTGCAATCCCTTCTTCCTCCACATACCCACCAAGATAGCCAAATACATGCGTGCCGACCGAGAGGAACGGAAGGTATGCCAGCACAATAACCACGCCGAGCGTGCCGAACACCGCTCCCCATGCCCGACGCGAACGCGCAAGGAGTGCCGGAAGCGCAATGAGTGCGTAATACTTGACGAGTACCGCCCCTGCCAACAATGCGCCGGCCCATCCGAACCGCCGCGACACCCGTGCCCCGACCGCAAGCACAACAAACAGCACTGCAACCACATCGAGGTGTCCGCTATGCGCCACCTCAATTACCGGCAGCGGGTGCCACGCGTAGAGGATGACGCGCTCTGGGCGCATTCCGAACGCCCGCAACAACCACGCAAGCACGGCGCACACCGCGAGATCACACACTACGAGTGCGAGTTTGGTCCACGGCAGGCTATCAGGATGCAGCGCATAGACCAACCGGAAGAATGCTTGCGCGACCGGTGGATAGATTGTCCGCACCGGTTTGCGATTGATGCCGGGATAAATCGGCACATCGCGGAAGCGGGCGAGTTCCGGTGCGTTCGGTGGGTATTCATAGGGATTGATGCCCGCCGCTTGGATGCGCCCGTCCCACACATAGCGGTAGACATCGTCGGAGAATGTTGGCGTGAGCGGCACAAGCAGCAACCGGGCTACCGCCGCTACGATAAAGACAAGGATAAACGTGCTGCGCGATGGGGGCTGTCGGCGTATCACCCACACCGATGCGAGTGCGTACAGGATAAGTTCGGCGGCGAGGAGCACGCCGAACCCCACGGGATGCCCCGGCACAAACGACCACTGCGCGAGTTGCCACGATCCCGCAACCAACCCCGCACCGAGCAGCACGAGAACCGCAAGCGTCCGAATATGCCCCGGTGCCATGTGCGAGAGTGCTGGCTCGTGTGTGGCGCGTTCTGCCGTGATCTGCTGCATTGCTACACGACCCGTGCCGTCACGCGGTGGTACCCTAGTGCACCCTGCGGCACGATGTCGCGCCGTTCTGCGGTTTGTACCTCGCCGTTGCTGTCGGTCGCCCGTACCGCCAGACGGTACGCGCCCGGTTTCGGCGGCGTCCATTCGTAACTCCACAGTGCCCACGTCAGGCGGGTGCCCGGATAGTCGCGCCGTGCTTCTTGCCACGTCGCGCTATCGTCGGTGCTGATCTCGACGCGGGAAACGCCCCGGTCGCCGCAGAATGCTACACCCTTGAGCGTCACAGGCTTCCCCGCTGGGAGCGGCATACGGAAGTCCGGCGCATCGAAGCGCGAATGCGTGGGAATGACAAAGTTCGGTCCCCATCCTTGCTGCTCGTAGAACCCTTTCGCGTCGTAGTCTACCAGTTCGATGCGCGTCACCCATTTCACATTCTTTTCGCCGTACATCCCCGGCACGATGACACGCACAGGGTAGCCATGCTTTTGCGGCAACGGCTCACCGTTCATACCGTACGCCAACAGCGTCGTCGGCTCCATCGCTTTCGTGTAGGGGATCGTGTCGGTGTAGCCGTCCGCGCCGAACAGTTTGAGTTCCATGATATTGCCCTGCGGCGCGGCGGCATCAATCAGCATTTTCAGTGGCACACCCTGCCATTTCGCGTTGCTCATCAGCCCGCCGTCGGGCTGGTTGCTGATGCACATCAGCGTCGTCTCCTGCTCGATGGATGCGAGTGCGTGGAGTTCATCGTAGGTATAGGTGCGTGCGTGCTGTACCAAACCGCCGATTTCCAGCCGCCAGAAGGCTTTCGTCGGCTCCGGGGCTACACTGTTCTTTGTGACCGAATCGAAGCGGTCAATGGGCGCAATCGGCTGGACATCCGCCCCGACATACTGCTTGCCATCGTACCCGAATGCCGCCCGCTTGTTGAGATATGCCGCGATGCCGACGAAACCGGCAGTGGCGACCACGCCGCCACCGAGTGCAAGCACCGCCCGCCGCCCGATCAGTTCGCCGCCGACGGGCGACGGCTGGCGCAATGGTGCCGTACCGGTTAGCCA